>JAKIVW010000054.1:0-7880 GCA_022750355.1 Thermoplasmata archaeon | reverse complement strand
GTCAGCGTGGATATCGAGTTCACGGCATCCCACTCTGTCTTTGCTGTGACCTTCCAAGAGACGGGCCTCCCGCTATCGACCCAGTGGAGCGTCACCTTCCACAGTGTCCCCAACGCCTCCACCAGCGACTCCATCATGTTCCTCGACCCGAACGGGACGTGGTCGTTCACGGTGGGTAGCGTCACCGGGTACTCCGCGAGCATCACGAGAGGAAACGTGACGGTGGACGGCGGGCCGGTTACTCAAGACATCGCATTCTCGGCGACCCCGGGACCGGGTCAATACACCGTGAGCTTTGGTGAGTCCGGCCTGCCAATCGGATCGTCGTGGGGCGTGACGCTCCACGGCGCCCTACTCACCTCGTCGTCCGCCTCGATCAACTTCACGGAAACCAACGGTAGTCTGTCCTTCGAGGTCGCTTCAGTCCCGGGATACACAGCGAGTCCGAGCACGGGATCCGTGCTCGTGAACGGTGCCCCTGTATTCCGCTCGATCACCTTCGCGACAGCTCCGACGTCCTCCAGGAACAACACGACCAGTCCGCCGGAGTTCTTGGGACTCCCTCTCATTGATGGATACACCCTCCTGGGTGGAATCGTTCTGCTCGTGGTCTTGGGCGTGCTGGTTGCGATCTGGTATCGACGCCGAGGAAAGCCTCCCGCCGGTACAGCGCCGCTGGCGGCTCCGCCCGGAACCAGTGGCGGATCGCCGCCGCCGTAGTGGTACGCGTTGGGTGCAAGACTGCTTGCACCCACGACGACCGAGTACCCAGCCTCTCGAAGGGGAGGGCCGGCAAAACTCCCATCGAATTAAATGGAAGCCGAGTGATGATGACGCGGGGGCGCGATAGGTGGTGGATCGAGTATACCTGAAACAAATTCCTGCGATGAGGGAGTCCCTGGAGCGGTTGAAGGGGGAACTCGACCACCTCAGCCCCAAGACAAACTGGACCAAACTCAGAGTGGACCCCTTGCTGGTTCACGCGAGACGGCTGGAACAATTGTTGGATTCCGCCAAATCTACACGGTTGACAAAAGGCGTAACGATGTTTCATTCGGACTTGGTCTACCTCCAGGAAAACGTCCGAGCGCTGGAAAGGATCCTCAAGTCAGAGAGGATTTCCGCACGATCACGGGGCGGGTTCAAGAAAGACGACTCGCGATAGGCTCCCATTCCTAGAACTGGCTTAAAGGCACACTCGCGGCCTTCTGGGTGCTCTGGGTGTTGCCGCCTCTCTGTGACGCCGCCGAGAGTTCCCTCGCGGGCGGTCGATTCTGTCCCACTTTTCACCTCCGAGTGCAACCGCCCCAGCCCGGCTCGAGGGAGTCGTCACCGGCGGGAAAATCCCCGCCGCAATCGAGACTTAATATCGGAATGCGATGCGGGGTGGGGGCCTCTCTACGAACGCGATAAAATTGTGGCCGATAGTGGCGGTTGGACTTCTCGTCGTATCGATCTTTGGAGTCATGGCGGTCGTCTCACCCACCGCCTCACACGGGAATGTTTCCGCCCCTTCGCCAGGACCCGCCGCGCTCCCCAGTCTGACTCACTTCGGACACACCATGATCCCGGCCACCGCGTCACCTAAAGGGTCCACCTCGAACGCGCCCGGCTGTCCAACTTCTGGCGTTACGTGTGATGTCTCGTACAACTGGGCTGGGTATGCGGTCTACAAATCGACGTACCGGTTCACCAAGATCTCCGGAGACTGGACCGTTCCCACGATCACCGGCGCCTCCGGTACCACCTGCCCGGATGCTCAGACCACGTGGGACAGCAATTCGGTTTGGATTGGCCTTGACGGCTTCAACACTGGAACAGTCGAGCAGACCGGGACAAGCTCGGATTGCTTCTACGGCACGGCCCAATACTACGCCTGGTACGAGTTCTATCCGTCGGGCTCCGTTCTCGCATTCCCCGTTAAGGCGGGGGACGCGATCAAGGCGACCGTGACCTACACCGGGACCACGGCGGGCGTCCCCCAGTTCAAGACGACGGTTACCGACACGACTTCGACCGCAACGAAAACCAGCCCGACGACCGGAGTCACGGGTGCCCTCCGCGAATCCGCGGAATGGATCGATGAGTCGCCCTACTACAACGGCTTCCTCGGATTGACGCAGGTGGGGCAGATCAAGTTCACGAGCGCCACGGCCGTCAATAACTCGGTCACAGGCTCGATCAGTCATTGGGGCAGTACCAATGTTTACTGGCTCCTATCGATTGACTTCAACTACGTACTCACGGGTGCGAGCTTGAGCTGGGCAAAAGCCGAGCCCGCGGCGACGACGTCGAGTGGCAAGGACTTCACGGTGGCCTGGATCTCGGAAGGGCCCTAAGGGCCCCACGTTTTGGTAGCTCGAGACGGGTCGGGGGCGGACCCCCGATCCCCTGGGGCGGTGTGGGTGCAAGACCGCTTTCACCCAATGGTGATCAGAGGGATACCGACTGCGCACGGCGTACGGTTGGGCGAGCTCGACGGACCTTCGGGATACTCCCTGCTTCGAGGACGAACGCGCGGACCATCGGATCCACGAGGACGTACCGTCCTTCGGTCTGTCGCACCAGGTAATTCGCTTCCAGGCCCCGAATCACCCGCAGGACCTTTCCATCGTTGACGGACTCGCCCGACGCCCGGCCCATGTATTCGCGCACCGTCCCCCATCCGGCCCCGGTCGCGATGGCCTTCAACGCGGGCCAGTAGAGGTTTACGTCGCGACTCTCGAGGAAATGAACGAGCTCGGCCTCGGCCGCCTTCTTGCCTTCTCGAACCGTTTCCGCCAGCGCACGGGACGGCGGGAGTCTCCGTACGGCAACATGGTTCCCAAAGAGGGTCAACCAGCCGGGGGTCCCATCGAGGGGTCCATCGAGGGCGGCCGCGATCTCGTCTCCGGAGAGTTTGACTCCCTGCTCTCGGGCTCCTCGCGCCAAGAACTGTGCGCTGGTGGCGCGATCGAACGGGTCGAGGGACAGCGAGATCGGCGCTCGGCCATACAGGGGAGACGTGGTAGCCGGTTCGAGGAGGGTGCGCGAGAGTCCGGCAAGTGAGCCGGTAAAGACGAACCCAATGTTGGGTCGGGTGTTGAACACATTTCCCAGAAGCTTGAGGAGGGCCCCGGCGTTGGAGGATAGTTCTTGAACTTCGTCGAGAACGACCAGACAGTCCCGCTTCTCGCTCCCGAGCAGATCCAACAGGTCCCAGGCGGACTTGAGGGGAGGACGGGAGGAGGTGACCGCCAACCCCGATGGACCCGCGGAAAACCCGTCGACCCTTCGGGCCGCTCGGGCCAGGCGAGTTCGCAGGGACACCGACTCGTTGAGTCCGCTGATCAGACCCTCGACCAGACCTTGTACACTCCGGACCCCCCACAGATTGACGTACGCCCCCGGGCGATGCAATCGGTTCCGGACCGCCTTCACGAGGCTGGTCTTCCCTACCATCCGCGGGCCGAGGACGACCACCCAGCGTCGGGCCTCCACCAGCCGAACCAGTTCGGCCACCTCGCGATCTCGACCGAAGAGAGCGTCCTCCGATTCCTTCGGGGCCAGGTCGAAGAGCGCCATGACTTATGCCCCATAAGCACTTATGGGGCATAAGTAACCTCCGCCTCTCTCAGGCGATGGTCAGGACGAAACCAACCTACGCCGGGTTGAGGCGCGACGAGCCCCCGCGGGGCGGTCGTGCGACGGAGCCGTCAATGGGAGGTGAAATGTCGTTTGCGCCTGCTCCGATGGTGTTCTTATCCCGGGACAGGGTCCGGAGGTTCGTACGGTCACCGAGTGATGCAGATCCGAAGGGCTCGGCCGGGCGACCTCAGACGGGGGTTTGGGGCTCTTCTGCCTCCGTCACGTAACATGGTGTCGGCGAGCGAACCGGGAGATTCGCCCGTCGCGTAACCCTGCAGCTCGGTCGGACGAGCCGGTGGGATATGCCGAGAACGCCCCTTCGCTACAAGGCCAAACGCCCCTACGCCAAGGTGGTCGGGGTGATCCTGATCCTCATGGCACTTTTGCTCATGCTCCCGCTGCCATTGCCTTTCTCCCAGACGCTGGTGACCACCGGCCAAGGTTCAACTCGGGGTCAGATCACGACCCTCGACTGCGTCTGGCTCTCCGGAACATGGTCGACTGCGGGTCCTGGAACGACTACCCTAGTGATTCTGAGCGCCGACGGCGCGGTCGCCTACAACGATAGTCTTGGGTTCGGGACTTTCTCATTCTACGCCCCCGACGCGCCGTACACGGCCATCGTTTACTCCGTGGATCCCGTAACAGTCCAAATCAGCGGAAGTGCTTGGGGTCCGCTCATCCCGGTAGGCCTCCCCTAAGCTCGCTCACCATCTCGGTCGGACTCGACCCGAGGGTACCCTATTAATTGCGGCGGACCTTCTCTCACTCGAGTCCGATCATGGCGACCTATCTGATTTCTGAAATCGACTGGCACGACCCGGTCAAGGCGAAAGAATACCGTGAAAAATTCGGGCCGGCACTCGCGAAGCATGGGGGCCGGACCCTCTGCGCCGGCCCACCCCAAGTGATCGAGGGGGACTGGAATCCCCCCCGGGTGATCGTGCTCGAATTTCCGAACATGGGCGCGCTCCGGGCATGGTACGCTTCGGAGGAATATGCTCCGGTCCTCAAGCTCCGGAAGGAAGGGGCAACGACCTCCAAGATGGTCGCGGTCGAAGGCCCGACCGCTTGAACTCCCGGGGAACGGAAGGGGGAAACCCCCCGTCGGACCTGGGCGCAAACCCGAGTCGACTCCGGTGACGGTGTCTTCGCCGAATGTGGGGTCAGGGGGTTAGCCCTGAGACGGTCTCATAGGTAGACACGCTCGGTCATGCAATACCACCGAGAATACTGGCTGACGTAGGTCATCGGGTTACCACATCTTGGGCAGTACGAGGCGGTCGTAGAAGGGGCCCCGCTGAGAGTCGCGGGTGTCGCTGAGCCCATGCTCGAAGTTGGAGGGGGCGCGCTCGACCCGCTGGGGAGGGCGGCCATGTACGCGGAAGCCGCCCGTACTTCATCCCGGGCGTACGGCGCATTTCGGACCGACCATAGCTGAATGAATGCGACCAGGAGAAGCACCGCGGCCGCGACGGCTAGATACCATCCCACGTCGGCGCCCCAACTGACTGTCGATCCCCCGGCGCTGATGGAGCCCCAGAACGCCGTGCACGGGTTGGGGCTGGGTCCGCACGCCGCACTCCCGAATCCGGAGGTGTTGTCGGCGTTGAACGCTCCCGGCTGTCCCAAGGCGACCAGAATTGGAAGGGTGGCCGCGCTGGCCAATGAGATGAGTGTGATCAGTAGGCTGAGAGGGATCGTTCGGCGGGTCTTGAAGGAGGCAAACGCCCCGAGGTAGCTGAGGACTACGCTGACCAGCCCGGCGATCGTAGCTACCAGGCCGATCCCGAGGACTGCTTCGTAGAGTTCCCCAACATGGACCAGGCCCGCCGAGATGTACGTCTGTTGGACCGTCCCATTGAACCCGCCCTGAGCGTTGTAGGAGGACCCAGGTGCGAACCCGATGACCGTGGCATGACCTCCGCCACTGATCGAAGCTCCCCACCAGGAGACCGCCATCGAGGCCGCCAGCAGAAGGGTCGCGATCAGGAGCAACGTGGATGCCGTCAGCCGGGTGCCCTTCACACTGAGTTTCGGGCGCGGCGGCCGCGTCACGAGCATTGGGGCCGATGCTGGAGGAGTCGGGGGCACGCTAGTTTGGACATTCGAGTTGGACGCCATTCGTACTCCGGGTACCTGGAGTATGATCGAACCTCGGGCTTGATGAACTTACCGATTCACCCGAAATCTTGGGGGAGTTCGACTCCCATGTGGGATTCCGCTACTACGGGAGCTCGACCTTGTAGACGTCCAAGGGAAACCTCACGTTCTTCAATTCCACCGGAGCGAGCTTCGTGAATGAATGGGGACCACAACGCGGCCACCTGCCGGGACGTCGGGAGGGAACTCGATCGACTCCCCACCCCTCGCAAGCGATATTTCTCACTCCGCCTCGGTACGACCACGGCCCGAAACCGAGGCAACGTCGTCCATGGTGCGAAATCAGGGCCGCGTCACCCGCTTCGTCGTCATGGCGATGTTGCAGGCGGCACGGGCGAAGACGCTCGGGCTCCCCCAAGAGTCGGCTCAATCCTGGGGGCTGAATCGGGCCATCTTCTACGAGGCCGCGAAGCGAGGATTCAAACAACCCTCCCCGACGGGTGAGGAGACCGAACGGAAGTCGTCCCACGCAACCCCTGCCGCCCTCTATCGCCTGGGGGACGACGAGGCATTCCGAGACCCGGCCACGGAGAAGCTGACGTTTACGATCGGTGGGCAGGCTCAGACCGATGCGGCGTTCGAGCGTCAGGTGGCGTCCCGGTTCGGAACGAAAGAGAACTTCCGAATCGCCTGGGATGAGGCCATGCGCATCGTCGGAGGTTTCGACCGGGCGATCCTCGAATCTCGACAAGGATTCTATGCGGACGTCTACAAGCCGCGACGGGACGAGCTCTCTGACGTGTGGACTCTAGCGTACTCTCCACCGCCAAAGAAACGCTAGCCCCGACGAGTCCAGGTTGCCGGTCCTTCTCGAGGGCAGGTGCAACAGCCATAGCTGTCCGGATGGCTCCCCTTCCGGGGGCTCGGCACTTGGCTACGCTCGCCCTGATACGCGGCGTGATCTCGAGCGTGCCCCGTGGGAAAGTGATCACCTACGGCCAAGTCGCCCTTGCGGCAGGATTTCCCGGTGCCGCCCGTCTGACCGTTCGGGCGTTGTATGGAGGGGTCGGGCTGCCTTGGCATCGCATCGTTGCCGCCGGCGGTAGAATCGCCCTGACGGGGGAAGAGGGGCATGAGCAGCGGTTGCGATTACGCATCGAGGGGGTAACCTTCCGGGGGGATCGAGTTCGCATGGACCTTCATGGCTGGATTCCCAAGGCCCGAAAGTCCTCCAGCGTGAGGCGCGCTGAACCGCCCGGCCCGAGAAGGGGTAAAACGGCGCCCGGAAAGGAATCCCGCAGGTTACCGAGTCATTAAGCCAAAGCGACCGTCACCGGACTCCGCTCCAGGGTTGACCGATGACCGACTCGAAATCTTTCCCAGTCGACCGCCTGGCATCCGGAGGTAAGACCTGGCAGATCGGCGATTGGAAAACGCCCCGATTCTTCCTTCCTCGCAAGGCGGTGGGATTTGCCCTAGGGGTCGTGATCCTTGTCGTCGTGGGGACATTGGCCTCCTCGGGGAGTATCGCCCCCGCGTCTGTCCACCCCGGAACGGCCGAGCGGTCGTCCCTGCTGACCTCCGTCATTGCGGCCCGAGCGAATTCGCTAACCCCGACGTCCACCTCGACCGCGCACGGGGCGTGTCGCAATGGGGGCGGCGGGTCTGCCTCCCCGACGTCGGCCGCCGGATCGAGGGAAGTCGGACCGACGGTTTCCCCCGCTCCTCAACTCTACAATTCACAGATCGCGCCGTATGCCGTGCTTACCGGCCACTACGGGTACGTAGCCGCGGGCGCCGCTCTCCGCGACCAAGGGTATGGGAAGATCAACCTGACCTGGCCCGGCGCCCCCTCCACTACGAACCTCGTGAGCGCCTACATGATCTGGTCGTTCTTGGACAGCTCTCTCCCTCCTTCGTACGGGACGCTCAACGGCGTCAATGTGACAGGGACCTGGGCGGCCTACACGACGCCCTCCCCCTGCTGGGACCCGACCTACGTCTACACCTTTGTCGCGGATGTCACAAGTCTCGTAACCAACGGTATCAACGACCTCACGAACTTCCCGACCGCGTTGACCAACGGATCGAATCCGTGGAACTACACCTACGCGATGCCGATGATCGAAGGCGTATCGCTCGTCGCCGTG
>JAKIVW010000181.1:2006-2735 GCA_022750355.1 Thermoplasmata archaeon | reverse complement strand
TATGTCGCCAGCAATCTTGTCGGCTTCGTCAATGTACTCGAGGGCGTCCGTGCCCGTCCGAATGCCTCCCACTCCGATTACCGGGATGTGGACCCGACGCGAGATCTGCCAGACGCACGCAAGCCCCACGGGCTTGATCGCGGCGCCGCTGAGCCCCCCGAGACCGTGAGCCAGCACGGGCCTCCGAAGGGTCACGTCGATGGCGAGGCCCCGGACGGTGTTGATCGCGCTGATCGCCGCTGCCCCCGCCCGCTCTGCGGCCAGGGCAAGCTCCCCCGCGTCCGAAGTATTGGGGGTGATCTTGGCGATGACGGGAATCCGGACCCGACCCACCACCGCCCGTACGATTCGCTCCACGTCCTCCGGATCAGACCCGACCTCCGTCCCGAAGCCCTCCGCGTGCGGGCAGCTCAGATTCAGTTCGATGGCCACCACTCCGGTGCTCTCGATGAGCCCCGAGAGCCGGGCGAATTCGGCTGCGTCGCCGGCGAAGACCGAGCCGATGACCGGCGCGCCGGCCTGTCGGGCGATCTCGATCTCGCGCGGATACTCGTCGATCCCCGGGTTCGGCAACCCCATGGCGTTGAGCATCCCCCACTGTTCGTAGACCTCGATCGTGGGGTTTGGGTATCCCAGCCGAGCGCCTTCCCCGATCGATTTCGTGATGACCCCACCGGCACCCGCCCGCCATGCCCCGGCCAGCGATTCGCCGCTTTCGCCCCAAATCCC
>JAKIVW010000181.1:0-1996 GCA_022750355.1 Thermoplasmata archaeon | reverse complement strand
CCCGACGCGAGCAGGAACGGATTCCGGAAGGAGAGCCCCCCGATCCGGACGCCGAGATCCGACACGGAGCCGACGAACGAGTGGTGCCCTTAAATCGCCTCGGGCCGGTGAGTCGGCTCGATGCATCTCGACCGCCTCAGCGACGCGGCCCGCGAGGCCGTGGAGAAGGCGTTCGCGCGTGCGGCAGAGCTCCGCCATTCCGCGGTCGAGCCCACCCATTTGCTCGCGTCGCTGATCGCCCCACCGGAGGGCGCCGTCGGGGCCCTCCTCGCTTCGCTCGGCATCCCGGCCGACCGCCTCGCGACCGGCGTTGAGGCCCGGCTCCGCGACCTCCCGACCGCGGACCATGTCGCACCGTCGGACCAGTATCTATCTCGAGGACTGACTTCGGTCATCGATGCGGCCGAGAAGGAGGCCGCCCGCCGAAAGGACCGCTACACTACGGTCGATGAGTTGTTTCTGGGCCTGCTCACGGCCGACTCCCCCGCGAAGGGGTTGCTCGAGGAGGTCGGGGTCCGCCGAACGGCCGTCGAAGGCGCCTTGGAGGGCCTGCGGGGAAACTCCGGTCCGGTGGAGAGCCGCACGTCGGACGCCCAGTACCAGTCCCTCACGAAGTACGGGCGGGACCTCACCGCCCTGGCTCGGGAACGAAAGCTCGACCCGGTGATCGGCCGGGATGACGAGATCCGTCGGGTGATCCAGATCCTCTGCCGCCGCACCAAGAACAATCCGGTGCTGATCGGGGAGCCGGGCGTCGGCAAGACGGCGGTGGTCGAGGGGCTCGCCGTCCGGGTCGCCGCGAAGGACGTCCCCGAGGCCGGCCTCAAGTGGCAAATCGTAGCCCTCGACCTGGGGGCGCTCCTCGCGGGGGCCAAATTCCGTGGGGAGTTCGAGGAGCGGTTGAAGGCCGTTCTCAAGGAGGTCGAACAGTCGGCGGGGGAAGTGATTCTCTTCATCGACGAGCTCCACACGCTGGTGCACGCCGGGGCGACGGAGGGGGGTGCGATGGACGCCTCCAACCTGCTCAAGCCGGCCCTCGCCCGAGGCACCCTGCACTGCATCGGCGCCACCACGACCCAAGAGTACCGAAAGTACATCGAAAAGGACGCGGCCCTCGAACGTCGATTCCAACCCGTGCAGATTGCGGAACCCACGGTCGAGGACACCATCTCGATCCTTCGCGGACTCAAGGAGCGGTACGAGCTCCATCACGGCGTACGGATCCACGACTCCGCCCTGGTGGCGGCGGCCACCCTCACCGGTCGATACCTGCCCGACCGCCGATTACCGGACAAGGCGATCGACGCGATCGACGAGGCGGGTTCCATGGTACGGCTCGCGCTCGATTCCCGACCGAACGAGCTGGACGTACTCGTCCGTCGGATCCGCCAGCTTGAGATCGAGCGGGCGGCCCTCGCGCGCGAAAAGGACGCCGCGAGCCGGGACCGGCTGAAGCATCTCGAAAAGGAGCTCTCCAACCTGAAGGAACGAGAGACCGCGCTCGCCGCTCGCTGGAAGAAGGAGCGAGAGCAGGTCGGACGGGTCCGAGAGCTCCGAGCCGAGCTCGACCGAGCGAAAGCCGAGGAAGCCAAATCCGAACAGGCCGGCGACCTCGAAACCACGGCTCGCCTTCGCTACGGCACGATTCCCGAGCTGCAACGGAAGGTCGAGACGTTGAGCTCCGCGGTCGAGGCCCCGGTCCCCGGTACCCTCCTCAAGGAGGAGGTCGACGCCGAGGATATCGCCCTCGTCATCTCCAAGTGGAGTGGGGTGCCCCTCAGTCGACTTCTCGAAGGGGAAGCCGACCGCCTCCTCCGGATGGAGGCGGCCCTTGCCGAACGTGTGGTGGGTCAGGACGAGGCGGTTCGCGCGGTCGCCCGGGCCGTGCGGCGCTCCCGGTCCGGTCTCGCCGACCCCAACCGACCCATGGGCACGTTCCTGTTCGTCGGACCGACCGGGGTCGGCAAGACCGAGCTCGCCAAGGCGCTCGCCTCCT
>JAKIVW010000053.1 GCA_022750355.1 Thermoplasmata archaeon | reverse complement strand
CGTGTACCCAGTCCGCCCGCGACGTTTCGATCGACATCTCGAGGAGGTCGTCCTCGACCGAGCGGAGGAACGACGCGGCCGAGGTCGGATCGGATTTCACTCGAGGACCACCCTGCGTTCTCCGGGAGCGCGGTCCGCCTTATCAACCCGCGGCCCGCCGCGACGGCCGCGCGGATCTCGGACACGACCGACCTCCGTCGCCCAGGGCGGTTTCCGCCCCGTCGCTCGGCGAACCGGGGAGGAACGGGCCGGGAGGTGTTCCCGATGGTCCGGAGGCACCCATTTCCCGGATGGTTCGAACCGCGGCTCCGGGCGTTGATGCCGCCGCGGACCCCGGCGGTGGGTCGGCTTCGCTCGACGAAATCAGCGTAGACCCAGGTCGCCCCGGACCCTCTCTTGCGCCTCGAACACCGGGGTTTATGTATGACATGCGTCCGACAAGGGCCGAGGGACCGTGTCCGACAACTACGACCGCATGGCGCTCCTCGCCGCTGCTCCGATCCAGGCGCGATGGGACGACAGCCCGGTGATCCCCCTCATCGCGGCCCCGTGCCTCGCGCCTCTTTCCCGCTACGCCCACCTCCCGTTGATGGAGGGATGGTGAGCGGCCCGCGACCTCGGCCGTTCGAACCCGCCCTCCCCGGAGTCCCGGCTCCGAAAGTGATGCTCGGCATCGGCACACCGCGGGGCTACGGGGAACGTCCGAAGCTCTCCCCCGAAGCAGCTGCCGCATTCGCCACCTACGTCGACACCGCACGGGCCCGTGCGGCGATCGAGGGCCGAACCCTGGTCTACACGGTTCGCTGGGGCTAACCCGGCGGCTCGTCCTCGTCCGGGACCGATACGACCGTTCTCGGCGCGAGCTGTCGCGCCTCTTGCGCGTGCTCGGCGAGCGCCAGCTTGGAGAGTGCATCGGCCCTCGTATTCTGCTCGCGCGGGATCCAGACCCATCGGACCTCGGTGAAGGTCTCGGCGAGCTGCGACAATCGGGCATGGTAGTCGCGCAAGTGGGGCGCGCGGACGGCGTACTCCCCCCGCATCTGCTGAATCACCAACTGGCTGTCCCCTCGAACCTCGAGGGGTCCCTTCCAACCGAGTCCGTGGAGGCGTTCCAGCGCCTGGATCGCCGCCGAGTATTCGGCGACATTGTTCGTCGCGTGCTCGGAATAGGGCCGGACCGCGAGACCTGAGTCCTCGAGGTCCCAACCGCCGCCTTCGATGGTGTAGCCGAACGTAGCGACTCCACCCCCCCGCGCCGGATCGCACGCTCCGTCGAAGTGGACGAGGACGGGGGTCTCCGATATCGGCGCGATTCCTCGGGGGATCTGTTGGTCGTCCATCGGGTCTCCTACACGATCCGTCGCCCTCGCGAGCTGGCCGCCGGCACGGAGGTTCGCCGGGGGAGCGGAGGACAGTTACACAACGCTTCCGCCCGAGCGCAGGCCGGGCAGGTCGGGCGGTCCAGGACCAGCCCCAGGGGGCGCTCGCAGCTCCGACACGGTCGGGCTCGCCCGCAGCGAGGGCACTGGGTCAGGTCGGTCGTGATGATCGTTCGGCAGAACGGGCAGTGGACGTCCCCGACCGGGTCGTAGGCCAGCCGGGTGCGCGGAGAGCCCGAGGGCACCTTGGCCGGCGATGGGTCGAACTCGGGGTTGCCGAACGCGCCTCCCACCGTCGTGGTGAGGGGGTCGAGGGCGGTCAGGCCGACCAACAACCCGACCAGCGTGAAGGGGAGGAAGAGGATCCCGATCTCCTGCTCGACGTCGAACTGCTCCGAGCCGAGCGCCCAGAGAGGAAAACTGACCAGCGCGAGTCCGAAAAAGATCAGGACCGCGGCGACCCCCACGATCGTTCGATTCATCGCCGACCGAGTACGACCCTCCCGTCGAGGGATGAGCGACGTCCGTCCCCCGCATAATACGGGGGTTCGAGCGCCGCCGGCATCGTGCGCATTATAGCCACCCCGGATGTCGGGTCGCCATGGCGAACCCAACGGTCACGTTCCGGACGACGCTCGGCGATGTGCGAATCGAGCTGTTCCGGGACAAGGCTCCGAAGACGGTCGAGAACTTCATCTCGCTCACGAAGAAGGGATTCTACACGGGTCTGACGTTCCACCGGGTGATCCCGGGGTTCATGATCCAGGGCGGGTGCCCGACCGGCGACGGTACTGGCGGCCCGGGGTTCACCATCAAGGACGAGTTCGAACCGACCCTCCGCCACGACGGGCCGGGAATCCTCTCCATGGCCAATGCGGGGCCGAACACGGGGGGGAGTCAGTTCTTCATCACACTCGCGCCCACGAAATGGCTGGACGGGAAGCACGCGGTGTTCGGACGCGTTCGCGGAGGGATGGACGTGGTCGAGAAGATCGCCGCCGTGCCCCGCGACGGGAGCGACCGGCCCAAGACCCCCATCCGCATCGTCGAGGCCACGATCGCAGGTTAGGGTGGAAAATCGTACGGAAGTCGCTCGCGCGCGGCGCGGGCGTCCTCGACGGTCGTGACGATCCCCGCCACCAGGGCCAGGGCGGGGACGAGGAGCAGTAGCTCGATCAGCGTGGTGTATCCCAGGTGGAGGGAGATATCGCTGCCGGGGATCTGGAACGAGTAGGTCGACTGACCCAGCAGAAAGAGCACGTAGATCAACACGAACGCGCTCGCCGCGACGGAGAGCGGGCCGTAGATCCGGGTCGGCTTGGCGATGTAGCGGGCGGTGGAGAGGGCGGTAATGATCGCACCGGCGATCGTCACGACGACGATCGAGAGGGGCAGTGGGATCGAGTGCGACTGTAAGAACCCCAGCGCGGCGACCGGCAGTCCGATGAAGAGGATCATGAGCGGGATGATGCGCAGGGCCGCGACGGTGATCCTCCAGCCGAGCGTGGGCACTCGGTAGCCGAGATTGGCCGCGGCTGGACCCGGGGGGTTCACGGGATCGCCTCGGGGGGCAACGGCACGGTGTAGCCCGGGGTGGTGTACACGGTAACGAGAGTGCCGCCGGCCGGGGAGCATCCGGGAGCGAGGGACAACGGTTGGGTCTGGTCGAACTGCTGACCCTGCCCGACATTCAGGGTCCACGAGACGGTTCCGCACGTGATCCCGTTGGCGGCGACCACCGTGGCCCGCAGCGTCCCAGCCTCGGTGAGCGAAGCCTCGTTCTGGAAGGAGACGGTGATGGGCAGGGTCCCGTTCGAGCTGATGCTGCCGACGCTCAGGGCCAGGTTGTCGAACGGCGCGCCCCAGACCCGATCGTTCAGGATCGATACCCCGGCCGGGAAAATGAACCCGAACGTCGCGTTGCCCCAGAACGCGATCGTGAGCGTCTGGCTGTGGACGAGGAGCGAGGCGCCGGGACCGGTCGCGGAGACCGGCAAATAGAGGTCGATCGGGAACTCTTCCGTCGCCTGGCTTGGTAGGGTCGATGGGGCCAAGGCAAAGGCGCCGAGGAAGCCGCCGGACTCGTTGGCAATGCGAGCTTCGAGGGCGAGGTTCTGGATCGGGTAGAACCCGGGATTACTGACCGAAAGGCTGCCCGCGAGGATCATGGTCCCGTTCGAGCCGAAACCGACCGAAAACGAGCCGACCTGGGGGGGCGACTGGCTCAGCTCGCTGGTCGAGTAGACGACCGAGAGCGTGAAGAGGATCAGAAGGACCAGCACGAGGGCGGACGCGCGGCGGAAGGCGCGGGCCAAGCGGTACAGGGGCGGGACTCGGCGAGGGTACGTGTGGACGGGTCCGGACATGCCGCTCCCATATCAATTACCGCGAGCCTCCCCTTCAAAAACCTTCCGCAGGGCCGGGCTCTGTGTCAATAGCCTTGTCGTGTGTCGGAACGTACGAAGCTGTGTCAAATCCACTCTGAGTGCGGTTGCACTGGTGCAGCATTGGGGGAGCGCGACGCTGTCGGAGGATTGTCCGAGTGTCGAAACATCTTCAGTCTCCCACACGATGCTTCTGAATATTCGCTCAGGGAGTTTTTCGAGTTGGTAGAGTATGAAATGAGGAGCCAAGCCGATCACGGGACAGCCCCCCCGTTTGGTTCGTGGCAATAGGAAACTGCCCAGTTTACATACGCGTCACACATCCTAGCATGGTGACCTTCTGGCGATGGGCTCCCGGGGGACGGATTCCGCGCTCCGCTTATGCCTCGGCCGGAGTCGTCCTGATTGTCGTCCTCCTGGCGCTCTTCGAATCTCAAGCCATGGGGGGAAATCCCTTCCAACGGTATGCGCCGGGAGCCATGATCGGGCCATTGGGAGGGTCCGTGTTTGCGCGAACGACAATCGCACCCCCTGTTTCCACGACCGCAGGCGTGAACCACACCTGCACTTCGGGTTGTTCAGTTGGACCGACTAATGCCTCATTCCAGTACGGAACTGAGGGGCCCTGTATCGCCTGCGACGCCAATCAAACTTCATCTGGACAGCGGGTTGCGGCGGGCTCGACTCCAGATTCATGGACGAACCATTACTACGTAGGAGTCTACTACAATGGTGACCCGTTCACAGTCAATCATGTCTACACGACCATGTTTACACCTAGTTCGGGCCCCCATTACAACGACTTGTACTACGAATTGCTTTCCGCTTGGGACAGTGGGACGGGCACCTCTGCGTCGTACCTGCAGATTGGAATGGCCTCAATCTACTGCACGACAAGTCAATACCCCGGGAGCCAATGCCAGTCGACCGACGATTCGTGGTCATTGCTGTACTCAATCGGGTACTTGACCTCCGGAGGAGGCTGTAGCCTGACATACATCTACGACGCGTACGTCACAGATCTCACTCCCGACTCAACGTACACATTTGAGATGACCCTGTGGAATTCGGCTCACGTGTCCTTCCTCCTCTTGGATGGTACCGGGACCGGCGGGACAGTTGTTTACAATCTGACCGATCCTGATCCGGAAACCGGATTTGAGGTCAACGGCGGGGAGACCCTAACCAATGGGGCGAATCAATGTTCCTACGCGGGCTTTACAGATTACCAGGAGGTTTGGGGAGTCCAATCAAGTCAAAAGACCCCGAATTGGAACTTCGGCTTTTTGTACACCTACGCCGGAACAACGGAGATAGTTTCCAGCGACTGGAGCAATGACTCATCTGGAGGAAGTAACATCGCTTATCCACCGCACCATTACATCTACGACCTCCCTTTGAATTACCAGGTCAGAATCGACAACGAGGCCTTCGGCCTTTACTACCCGTCGGACTCGGGGGCCATAGCGCCAGGTGGTACCTTTTCGACCACGGGCGGTAACACGAACGCCGCGGGTTCGTACTGCAGCGGTTCTTCATGCCCATTCACTGTTTCGTGTACATTTACTTCCTACGGAACCGGATCTGACAGTCCGGGTAGCGGATATGTCCCCCAATCGAGTTTCGATTACAGCGTAACCATGTCGGCATCAACTCCCACAGGCGTTTACTACCCCGGCTGTACGTTGACAGAAACCGGGACTTCCCCCAGCGAGTTCACGCTTTGGATATTCTACGTACAAGTCAGTTGAAGCCCGTTCCTCCGCCTCCCTAGTATGGTGGCCCGGGAGTCTCACTCACCGATATCGGCGTCTGCATCCGGGAGGCTACCACCCATAGGTTGTTGGAGTCAGGTCAAGTCGCTGGGATCGGGGTGGCGCTGGTCGTTCAGGTTCACATAGCTCGACTGCGTAGAGGATGTTGTCCTACAAGGCGGTGGTGACGAACCCACCGTCAGACGTAACCCATACGGCGATCAATGGTCGACGACTCAGATTCCGTGTGGCGCTCCATTAGTACGGCCACATTCCAGCCCAAAGTGAAGGCTACGGGCAATCGGATAACGTGCGCAACCTACCTTCTTCCCGTCGTCTCATGGATAGTTTTGGACATGACCGTTTCCGCCGCCTCCGGCCACCCAGACCATCACAACAAATCCACTCACAGGACCATTTATCGCGAACGTCATGATGTCTCCGGGAGCAACCGTGCTGTTGGCCCCTAGCGTCCAACCACCGTATGGGTTAGCGCTTCCATTGGCATCCTGTCCCGACCAAGTCGAAAGGGAGGAGTTGAAGGCAGCAAGGGTCGTGCCACTTTGGTCACCTAATGTGACTAGGAATGACGTTTGAGTGTACGCGCCACTGGAAGCGTAGGCGATGAACTCAATATCTCCTGCAATTAGTCCTGTGTCAGCGGCGTACACCGACAGATTCACGACTCCGGCCGATTGCGTCGGGAATGCCCCTGCGGGCTGTATTAGGATGAGGGGTACGGACTGCGCTGCCCCAGACCCACCCCCAACCCCCACGCTTGTCGGAGACTGGCTAAGGCTGGGGGCAAGCGCGAACCCGACGATAAGAAACGCAATGGCAATCCCTGCGCCAAGGGACACCCAGATTGAACGCAGGGTTGCCGAAGTCATCTCCCAATCGTCCCTCCAATCTAACATCAAACGGACCGACTTTTGCCTATTAAGACCTCCGTAAGGAAACACCCTATCAATGATCCGCAGTTGCATTAACAGAAATTTTGGTCCCGCACGAAGTTGTGGTGAACTCGGAAACCCTCAATCAGGGAAGCAGTTCTCTTCGCGGTGTCGAACCCGCGCATCACCTTGATCCTCTCCTTCTCGGTCCCGTGAGGGCGCTCTACGAGGTTGATCGATTCCCGCGCAGGAGCTACAACCTGTGTGCGCAGGGGTTCGACTCCCCTCGGTCCCACCCTTTTTTGTCGGTGCAGACCCCGGGTGGTTGTGCGACCGTTGCCTCGTAAGAGACACTGGTGCCCCGGGGCCTACATCGTCAGTAAAGGAAATCGCGCCCATAAACTCGCACATGCTCTCTTGACCTTTTGTATCCCGATAATTGATGGTATGAGAGGGAAAGGTAAGCACCGAACGTACCCGGTAGGCCCAGCCGAGGGCTAACCTTCGCCCCGCTTGGATTTCTCCTAGGCATCAAGCACTCTTGGATCGGTGGGCCTTACCGGACCCAGGCGGCTCCGCCGACACAGTTACCCGCCCCGCCTTGAGGTCAATCACCCAGACTAACGTTCCGCCTATCTCCGCACCGAGTACTTTGGCTACCCCGTCCGGGATTGTCACTCGGGCAGACTCCGACCCGTCCCGGACTCGCACAATCGGCGACTCGAATTTCCCCGACATCGACCCCTCGCTGACTTTCATCGGTGGACGACTACATAACTATAGCCTACAGGTTGGACTACCCATAGGCGACTTCCTTAAGTACTCCCGATGCTGTAGCCTACGCAGAGGCTACAAGGACATGACGGCAACTCTTGCGGGAATTGAATTCGACGGGGAGCGCGCGGAGAAGGGACGACAGATTGCGGCGACGCCGGGGGCAGTCGAGCAGGTACGGGACGACCTCTTCACGGTGAAATCTCAGAGCGGACCGGGAGCCTATCGAGTGTCCCTCGGGTCCTCGGGAGTTGAGTGCAACTGCCCGGATTTCGTCAAGCGAAACATTCCCTGCAAACACGCGGCCTCGGTTCGATTCTACCTTGAGAAGCAGACGATCCTCCCAACCGGCGAGGTCCAAAGCGAGCGGGTCCCCGTCACATACGAGCAGGCATGGGCGACCTACGACCGGGCCCAGATGGAGGAGGTCCGGCTGTTCGACATGCTCCTCTCGGACCTCCTTGCGGACCTGCCCGAGCCTGTGCAAGCGGCTGGTCGCCCGCGCAACCCCCTTCGGGACGAACTCTTCTGCGCGGTCCAGAAAGTCTATTCCCAGCTGTCCTGCCGTCGAGCCCACAGTCTCTTCGGGTTCGCCGCAGAGCGGGGTCAACTTCCGAAGGTCCCCGGGTTCGTCGTGTCGTCCCGTGCACTTAACCGGGTGGATGTCACGCCGGTTCTTCAAGCCCTGATAACACGGTCCGCGCTTCCGCTCGCCGCTCTTGAGCAGGGCTTTGCACCGGACTCGACCGGAATGCAAACAACCTCCTTCGGCGCGTGGCGCGAGGAGAAGTACGGCGAGAAGCGGCAGCACCTTTGGCTCAAGGCCCATGCCCTGACCGGAACCAAGACCCACATCGTTGCGGCGGTGTCGGTGACAGACAAGGACGGGGGGGACAACCCTCAGTTCGAACCCCTCATCCGGCAGGCGAAGGAGGCGGGCCTTCTGCTCAAGGAGGTCTACGCGGACAAGGCGTATTCGGCCCGAATGAATTACGCCCTAGCTGAAGAAATCGGGTTCGACCTGTACGTCCCGTTCAAGTCCAATGCAACGGCGCGGCCGAGATCGCGGGGCAGCCGAGACGGGCCGCATGGGCACAACCGCTCCGTGCTTTGGCGGAAGGCCTTCCTTTTCTTCCAGATGCACCGGGAGGAGTTCGAAGCGAAGTACCATGCCCGCTCGAACGTGGAGTCGGTTTTCAGCGCCCTCAAGCGCAAGTTCGGAGAGACGCTTCGGTCCAAGAACCCAACCG
Source organism: Thermoplasmata archaeon (assembly GCA_022750355.1). Lineage (GTDB taxonomy): Archaea > Thermoplasmatota > Thermoplasmata > Lutacidiplasmatales > UBA184 > Lutacidiplasma. Next base: position 2,623 of record JAKIVW010000053.1, on the reverse strand, counting down.
CTCAGGTGAACGAGCTACTCGCAAAAGTGCTGGCGTATAACCTGACAGTCCTCATCCACGAAATCTTCGAGCATGGAATCGTGCCCGAGTTCCTTCGGGACTCGACCTGTGTCAGAAAGGAGGCGGGTGTGTCAGAAGTCGCCCGCTCGAGGTGATTCGACACAAAGCCGCAGGGCCGTATCTCGTCCACGAAGCCACCGGAACCTCCCACTTCTTTCCCCCGCCCCTCCCTTCAAGTAGCCGGGTGACCCGGGCCGGGCGGGGCCGTTCGAGTGGGAGTCGGGTCGATTCCGGTACGGGTTCGCTGGTTCGACAGCGACCTCGGGTTGCTTCTGCTCCTCGGGGTCCTCTGGGGCGCCGCGTTCCCCGTCATCCGCTTGGGCCTGGTGGGGGGCGCGGCCCCGTTCCCCTTCGCAGCGATCCGATGGGTCCTGGCGGCGATCGTCATGGCCGTCGTGGCCGCCGTTTCCCGATCCGCCCTGCCCGACCGGCGGAGCCTCGGATTGTCCATCGTTTTCGGAGGAGGGCTGATCGTCGCCGGCTACACGGGATTCCTGTACTGGGGCGAACAATCCACCCCCGGGGGCCTTTCGGCCGTCCTCATCGGTACCGTACCGCTGGCCAGCGCTCTCCTCGCCTACTACATCCTCCCCGCCGAGCGGTTCACCTGGCGGGGGTCACTGGGCATCGCCCTGGGGTTCGTGGGGCTCGTGGTGCTGTTCCTCCCGGATCTGCTCGGCGGGGGAACCGGGTCGATCTTCGGGGAGTTGGCGGTGGTGGGCGCCGCGGTCATGACGGCGAGCGGCGCGGTTCTGCTCCGTCGGACGATGCGCACCCCGTCCGGATTGTGGACCCTGACCGCCCAGTTCGCGACCGGGGCCATTCTGTTGTCGATCCTATCGGTGGTCGCGGGAGACCCGTTGACCCTTCCGCCGAACCAGGAGGTTTGGTTGTCGCTGGCCTACTTGGTGGGGATCTCCTCGGTCTTGGGGTACTGGATCTATTTCCGGCTCCTCCACCGAGTCGGACCGGCGCGAACCAGTGTCGTCACCTACGTCAACCCGCTGGCGGGGATCGCGGTCGGCGTCCTCCTGTTGGGGGAAAGTGTGGGTCCGTTCGAGCTCGCCGGTTTTGCGGTCATCCTGGGCGGAATGTTCCTATTGCAACGGGACCGGCTTCGCACTCAGCCCAAGGTCTCCTCCGCTCCCACCGCGGCGCGCTAGGACCTCGGTCCGCGTCGCCGAAGGACCGACGGGCACCGCTTCCCCTCGACGGGGGTCAGCGTGCGATTCCATCGACAGGTTGAAGGCCCCAACCCCGCGAGGTTCGTCCGGGACGGGACCAGCACCTCGCTACCTCCGGAAGAACATGAATCGTAGATTGTTGAGCGCGACCGTCGTGGTGACTTGTGCCTTCGTTGTCCTCCTGCTCGGAATCAGCCCCGTGGCTCTTCACTCCCCACCGGTGACCCGCGCCGGCCCGACGTCGAACTCGACCTCGGAGCCGGGTCGGTTGCTTCCCCTGTCGACGGGCCCGTACTCGGCGACGCTGAACGTCAATCCGGGCCAGGTCCAGGAGGGCCAGTCGATCAACCTCCAGGTCAACGTCAACGGGGGAACGAGCCCCTATACCTACAGCTTCACCGGATTGCCCCCCGGTTGCACGAACCAGAACTCTCCGAGCTTCTCGTGCAATCCGTCCGCCTCGGGAAATTACAATCTCGCCGTGGGGGTCACCGACGCCCACCAAAATCAAACGACCAGCAATTCGGTCTCCGTGCAGGTCACGTCCTCGAGTAGCGGGAACGGGAACGGAGGGGGTGGCGGGAACAACTCGACCAACCCGCTTTCGAGCCTCCTTTCCGGTTTGGGGGGCTTCCTCTCGATCGTGTTGGTGTTCGGGATCATCGGGTTCATCACCTGGATCCTTCTGGTGGTGGGCGTCTGGATCATCGCCATCGTCCTGTTCCGGAGACTCCCGAAACGCGGCGAGGCGCCCGCGGTGACCCCGACGATACGCTGCGCGGCGTGCGGGGCCTCGATTCCCAACGCGTCCAAATTCTGCTCGGAGTGTGGCCGAGCGACCGGGCCCAAGACGTAGCAATCGGAACGGAGCGGGGGGGGCACCGGCGCGATTAATGCGGCGGGCTCTTTCTACCGTCCGTGTCGTCGGGGCCGAGCCGCGTTAGGCGTGTCGTGGATCCGGCCTCCTTGGTTCCGACCGGGGCGTGCGACCTCATTCCCGGACCCGCCCTATTCCGGCTGGACCTCCGCCAGCCCATCGACGCTCCGAAGGCGGCGGCCGAACGGTGGCTGCATGAGCACAGCGCCAGCAGCAAACCGCCCCAGCTCGGAGCGACCGACGAGATCGTTTGGAAGGAGTCTCGACCGGATTGGGCCCGTCTGGTCATTTCCCGGAGGAGCGGTCGGCAACTGGCCGCGTTCGATTACCGATGGGGGCTCCCATCGCGATTCCGATCGCACACCCACGTCTACGTGGGGGACACCCGTCTCATTTGTGGCATCGTCTTCACGTTCGTCGGGGAGGACGCCGAGGGACGCTACCTGACCCAGCAGGGGGAGTGGCGGTCGACCAGCTGGGCCTTCCGGATCACGTCGGGCCT
>JAKIVW010000180.1 GCA_022750355.1 Thermoplasmata archaeon | reverse complement strand
ACAGGGTCTTGAGGGACCACCAGACGCTCTCGATGTAGGGGGCGTCCATCGTTCGGTAGGCGTGGTCGTAGTCGAGCCAGTACCCGAGTCGCCCACTCATCTCGCGCCAGACGTCCGCGACCTCGAGGGTCCCGGTCCGACACTCCTCGCAGAACTTCTCGACCCCGTAGGTTTCGATCTCCTTCTTGGACTTGAGGCCGTGCCGTTTCTCGATCTCGAGCTCGACCGGCAGTCCGTGGCAGTCCCAACCGCCCATCATCGAGACGATCCGGTCCCCGAGCATTCGGTGGTAGCGGAGTTGGAGGTCCTTGAACACCCGGGCGCAGAGATGTCCGAGGTGGGGAACGCCGTTCGCGGTGGGCGGACCTTCGGTGAAGCGGAACACCCGGCCGGTGACCGGTACTTCGAGGGCGCGGGCCACGACTCCGGTGCGATCCCAGTAGTCGAGCACCCGCTCCTGGACCGACCGTGCGGAGGGGGCACCCGAGCCGGCCTCCTCGGGCGACATGGAACGCTCGGACGCGCGCCCGGGAGATAAAAGGAGGGCGGGAGGGCGACTACCGGGAGAGCCCGTAGGGAGGCGGGCTCTGGGAGCGCGGCCCGACTCGGGCGGAGGAGTGGCGACGGACGACGGTCCCTTCGATCTCCGTCACGTGCGCGTCCCGGCCGAGAATGACCTCGGGGCATCGGATGAAGGCGACGTCGACCCCCTCGAGCTCCGCCTTTTCGGCCTCGATCCGTACGACCGGGGTCGCCGGGGATCGACCGAAAATCCGTTGGATCGGATTGGGAGGGGTCCGGACGAGCCGAACGGAGCGCGCCCGGATCGTGCCGAACCGGCCGTCCCCTCGGATCTTCACGTCCACGGTCGTGGCGTCGAGAGTGCCGGGAACTTCGACCGCCCCGTCGCCGTGGAACTCCCCCGCTCGTACGGAAGGGGCGGCGAACTGGCCAGTTACCGTCAGAACCCGGTCCACGGCGACCTCGCGGCGAATGCGGGTCGTCCCGGAGAACGAGGCGACCCCAGCCTGGACCGGGCCGATCGTGTGAAGACTACCGTCGGTCGACAAGGTTCCCACCACGGTGATCGCGGCTCCCGAATCGAGAGTGCCGCGGCTCGCGAAGGCGTCCGCCGAGATCGCACCGCCGACCGACAGGGCACCACGGATCGTTCCGTTCCCCACGTCCACGTCGCCCGTCACCTTGACCGTACCCTCCACGGACCAGTGGACCGCGTGCACGGAGTCCCGGCGCGCGACGCCTCGATCCTGCAGGTCGCCGGACCGGGGAATGCGGATCGGGACCGGCGGCGCCCCCGCCGAGACCGCGGGCTTGGGCGGGGCGGACGTGGGAGGGGGGACGGCGGGTTTCGTTACCGGAGCTGGAGTTCCCGGGGGCGGTACGGCCGCGGGAGCGGAGGTCGGGGGCGAAGGAGAAGGAGAAGGAGGTGACAGGGTCTCGGACGGTGGCGGTGAGTCGGTCACGGGGGTGCCCCCGGGGGCGGGATCGCCATTCGGCGGTGGTCGCTCATGATGCAGCGATCCTCGACGACCGTCAGCCCGGCCGTTCGGCCCACCTTCGCGGCCTCGGCGTTGGAAACGCCGAGTTGCATCCACACGACGGGGACGTTCCGTGCCACGGCTTCGTCCATGATCGGCCCCACCTCCTCCGAGCGCCGAAAGACGTCCACGATGTCGATCGTGACCTCAGGGGGGATCGCACCGAGGCTGGAGTAGGAGCGCTCTCCGAGGACCTCGCGAACCATCGGATTCACCGGGACCACCCGGTACCCGTGCGCCTGCAGGTACCGAGCTGCCTCGTTCGAATCTCGTTCGGGCTTGTCCGAGAGCCCGACGACCGCGACCGTACGGGCCCGGACGAGCGCGCGGCGGAGGACCTCCTCGGGGGGATTCATCGGGCGGGGGGACCCGGGTCCGTTACTTCATGGTAGCGGCCCGGCGCGGCCCCAAGGATTATCGAACCCGGCGAGGTGCCCCACCGATGTACGTCGATTACGTCGGGCTCCGGGTCACGAATCTAACGAAATCGCTCCGATTCTTCCAGAGGGGGCTGGGTCTCCACGTAGCCCGTCGGGGAACGATGTGGCACGGAGGGATCTGGGTGCTCCTGGAAGATCCGATCTCCCACCAGCACATCGAGCTCAATTGGTACCCGAAGAAATCCAAGTACGCCACTCCGTTCGTGGCCGGGGAGGGCCTCGACCACATTGGCGTTCGCGTCTCGAACGTCACCTCGGCGGGGCGTCAGCTCCGGGCCGCGGGCGCGAAGCGGGTCGAAGAATTCCGGGACCGCGGGAAGGTCGTGGTCGCGTACTACGAGGGACCGGACGGGCTCTGGGTCGAGCTGATCCTCTCGCCCACGGTCTGAACCTGCCCCCGAAACGTTCCCTCAAACGTCCGGGATCGGCGCGAGCGGAGGGGTCTGCGGTCGGAGATACAGGATCAGCCCGAGGGCGGCGCCCACGAGGATCACGAGGTAGTGGAGCCCGTCGGCGACGACCGGGTTCACGAGCGTCAGAAAGGCGGTCGCGTCGTTCGCGCCGTGGAGGAGGGCCACGATGACCAGGTTCCCGCCGGACGCGCGGTAGGTCGCCGCGAACGCGAACCCGAGGAGGAAGAGGGACGGGAAGATCAGCGGGGCCGCCGTGCCGTACGTCGTCGCATAGTAGAGGTGAACCCCGGCGAAGAGGACGCTCGTCCAGATCGCCGGGACGATCCACGA
>JAKIVW010000179.1 GCA_022750355.1 Thermoplasmata archaeon | reverse complement strand
GACGCGGTAATCGTGCCGATCGGACCGCCCGCCCACTTCTTCGAGCCGCCCGACGGAAGTCGCAACGGAGGACCCCGGAAGGACTCCGGCGGACCGCCGTAAGGAAAGGGCCCCTCCGTCGTGGGACGGAGGGGGACCGGAGCCCCTACCGAACCGTGATCGACTCCAACGTCGCACCGAGGCCCGGGCCGGCCATCGCGACCGCGGCCGATTCACTCGCCCCGGTGAGCGTCGCGAGGTAGGTGTAGTCGTACGCGTACGCATCCGCGTACCAGCTGAACTCGAGCACGTAGCTGTGCGAGGCGACCAGCCCGTGGGCGTGGAACGTCCAGTCGAACGAACTGGCGAGCGCGACGTGGGCGTTCCCGGTGACGGCGGAACTGCAGTTTCCGGCGTAGCAGTACGCGTAGAACGAACTCTCAGCGTAGGCGCCGGCCCAGTAGTTGTCGGGCACGTAGTACGTGCCGTTGGTCATGTCGACCAAGTAGGCGTACCCGTACAGGTTCGCATAGCCCGTCGAATAGCAGTCGGAGTACGACGCGTTGGTGAGGAGGCACGTGGCCGCTCCGATCGTGGATCGGAGCGACGCATCGATGCTCCACTTCGCGTGCACGATATTGTTCCCCGTGGTGGCGGGGATGGGCACGGTGACGAGCTCGGAAGCGGAGGCCCCGCCCGAGTCACCGTAGGAGGGCGGGCAGGCGCTGGCGTGGGCCCGGACGGAGAACCCGACTCCCCCCGCCTTGGGGTGGAAGAAGGGGGCACGCACGATCGTTCCCGACCCGCAGCCCGCGCTCGACGACGAGCTCGAGCGGTAGCCGGTCGACCCGGTGTAGGGCGCTTTGATCGTGATGTGGGCCGGCCCGGCACTGGTGGCTTGAGCCGCCGGAGAGAGCAGGAGCAGCAGGGCGACCCCGACGATCCCACACGTCGCGCCCTTCAGCCCCCAACCGCCCACCGTCGAATTTGAAATTGACCGACTGGTTCGCAACGTTGTGATTCCCATTTTTCCTCACTCGCTAGGTTTCGACCCAACGGCGCACGGGACTCCCGGGCGTCGAATCGGCAGCGTGGCCCGTGATATAACTCGGAAGCAAGAACCGTGGGGTCGGCGCGGTCCGAGGGACCGACCCCCGGGTTCGAGCGCGGTCGGGCCCCAGGTTGACGACCGAGGACCCAGGCAAGCCCCTGAGGATCGGTCCCAATGGAACGGCCGGGCCCACCGGGGCGAATCGACCAACGCCTCCAGGCGTTCCGGTCGATCGGCGGAGGTTACGTCGCGGTGATGGAGATCAGGGTCGCGAACTTGCCCGAGGTGCCGCAGTTGATCTGAGCACTGGCGGTGGACTTGCCCGCGGAGACATTCACGTCCGCGTAGACGACGAGGTAGACGATAATCTCGTAGGAATGCCCCGAGGCGAACGTCCCGTTGACGTAACTCGTCAGCTTGACCCCACTGAACGACTTGACCAGGCTCCCGCTCGAGGTGCTGTTGTCGAGGTAAACTTCGTGGGTCGCGTAGATGTCCGTGTGGTTGGTGGCGTCGTAGATGTAGGCCGTGGCATACAACTGGCTCGAGGCGACCGCGGTCTGCCCGCCCGGCCCCGGCGTGGCGACCAGGTCGATGGAGTAGGAGGCCCACCACTTCTCCTTCACGGTGTGGTGTCCGGCGGTCAACGTGAAGGCGCTACTCTGGAACTCGGCTTCGGCGTACGTGTCCACGGAGGCGGTGGTCTTCGCGCAGGCGGGGGCCTTCGCTCCCGCGCTAATGTGCGCATGTCCGTTCGTGAGGTTGAAGAATGGGGTGCCGGGCCACGTGGCGTTGCCTCCGCATCCCCCCAAATTCGCCCCCTGGGTGGCGTAGACGTAGCCGGTGTACGGTGCCGTGAGCGCGGGGGTCGCATTGGCCGCGGACGGAAGGATCATCAGGAGTCCCACGACCACCGCGACGACGCCCCCGAGTCCGATTCTTCGTCCCCAAAGTCCCGGTCCCACCGGCTCCCAGACCCTCATCGTTCCTGTTCCTAGATTCCAACGTTCGTGCGGGTCGACGCCCAGTTCGCAGGTCGTCGAACTCCGACCGTTCGCGGTGGAACCGAGTAGGCCCGAACCTACTTAGGCCCGGTGTGACCCGGGAGGAAACCCCCTGTCCCACGAACGGCGCGCCATGGGCCGGGACGGGTTCGAATCGCCCGGCGTTCCGAGTAACGTGGAAAGTGCTTCTGGAGAGGTGACCACGCGTGCGTCGCCCGGGCTCTGGTGCGTACTGGCGGATAACGCTCGAGTCGCGGTTGCGGGGACAGTTGGGCAGCGTGCGCTAGAACGTTCCCGCCGCCACGGCCGAGTAACACGATGGATATATCGGCCGGAACCCAAGGTCCTCACGAGCCCTTCGCGTGTCCAACAGCCCCTCCCAGGGGTCGAAGGTGATGGAGGAGCGTTCGGCAGGGGGCTCCGGCAGCCGTGCCAGCCGCGACAACTCTAGGAGCGTGATGGGAGCGTCATCGGCGATGTTGTAGACCTTTCCCCCTCCTGTCCCCCGATCCAACGCCCGAATCAGTGCCTGGCCTACGTCAGCGTGGTGAACGGAATGCATCCGCCGCGCCGGATTCCATCCCGCTACGTGAGGCATCATCTCCCAAACGTGACGGTCCCCCTCGCCGTACACAAAGCCGAGTCGGAGGACGCAGAGGCCCAGGCCCCCCTCACGATCCAACTCCATCAACTTCGCCTCGGCCGCCACTTTGGAGGCGGGATA
>JAKIVW010000178.1 GCA_022750355.1 Thermoplasmata archaeon | reverse complement strand
ACCGCGTGCTGGATCTTCTTGCCGAGCTCGTCCCGGACCTCCCCGATCCCGGGCGTCGTGAGGATGAATGTGTGGGCCGAGCCGTCCAACAACTCCCCGATCTTCCCCAGCACCTTCTCCCGGCCCGACAGCAGGTAGACCAGCTGGGGTTCACCGTGCTCGGCGACCTCCCGGTGGAGGTTGGCGAGCTGTTCGAACACCTCTTGGATCGCTCCCTTCAACGACTCGGCGACGTCGAGGGGCGGTCGTGGCCGGAACAGGATCGGTTTGCCGCCCGTCGGTTGGGCGTATCCCTTCGCGGCGAGCGATTCGAGCACCTTGTAGGCGCTCGTGCGCGGAATGCCGGCGGCGGAGGCGAGCGTCGTGGCGTCCCCGACGCCGCGGGCCACGAGCGCGATGTAGGCCCGTGCTTCGTACTGGGTCAGTCCCACCTTTCCGAGCACGTCGGTCGCGCGTCGGAACTCCTCGCTGGTCGGGTTTCCGAGCGCGACGGCGGTGTCTTCGATCGTCGTCATCGGTCTCGGGTCCGGAGGTCCCTTGCGGGTCTTAACGCCCCGGTCAGCGGACCGGTTCGGTGAGTTTGAGCAGGGCCGCCGGACCGAGCAGCGATTCAACCTCGGCGGCGGTCAGGAGGCCGCGTTCGACCAGGAGTTCGCGTACCGGTCGGTGCAGGCGCTCGGCGTCGTGAAGGAGTTCCGCGACCTTGAGGTAGCCGAAACGGGGCGTGAGGACGGTAGCAAGGGCGGCGGAGCCCACGAGGTACTGCTCGAGCTTGAGGGGGTTGGCGGCGATCCCGTCGACGCAGGTCCGGGCGAACACCGGTAGATAGTTCGTGAGGATCTCGGTCGAGAAGATCACTTCGTAGGCGGCGAGGGGCATCATCACGTTGATCTCGAGCTGGCCGGCCTGGACGGCGAGCGCAGTGGCCGCATCCGACCCGACCACGTGGAACGCGATCATGTTGAGACACTCGGCGGCGGAGGGGTTCACCTTCGCCGGCATGATGGACGAACCGGGTTGGATCTCGGGGAGGCGGATCTCGTCCAACGCGGTCGCAGGCCCACTCGCCATGAGCCGAATATCGTTCGAGATGCGGATGAGTTCCAGCGAGAGCGTGCGGAGCCACGCCGACGCGGCCCCCAACGGCCACCGGCTCTGCATCGCCTCGAACGGGTCGCGGGCCTCGCGGAGCGGAAGCCCGGTGAGTCGCGCGTACTCCCGGACGGCGCCCGCGCGGAATCCGGGCAACGAATTGACTCCGCTGCCTACCGCGCTGCCCCCGAGGGGGATCTCGGCGAGCGCACTCTCGACGGAGGCGAGGATTTCGAGAACGTGCTCGAGCGCGCTCGCGTACGCCCCGAACTCGGCCCCGAGCGTCACGGGCATCGCGTCCTTCAGGTGGGTACGCCCGGCTTTCGGGTGATGGGCAAACTCGGACTCCTTCCGACGCAGGCTGGTCGTGAGAGCCCCGAGCGCGCCCCTCAACTCCCGGAACGCCAAGAGGACGGCCACCTGGGTCGCCGATGGGAAGGTGTCGTTGGTCGACTGGCCCCGATTGACGAGGTCGTTCGGACTGACCGTCGCGTAATCGCCGCGCCTCCGCCCCAGAATCTCGAGGGCCCGGTTCGCGAGCACCTCGTTCATATTCATGTTGAAGGAAGTGCCCGCCCCGGCTTGGAAGACGTCCACGACGAACTGGTCCGCGAGTTTTCCGGCGGCGACCTCTTCCGCGGCTCGGTCGATCGCTCGGGCTATGGCCGGATCGACCCCGCCCAGCGCGACGTTCGTTCGAAGGCAAGCGAGCTTCAACCATGCGTAGGCTCGCACGAGATGAGGCGAGCCGCGCAGGCCGCTGACCGGGAAGTTCTCCCGGGCCCGGAGCGTTTGGATCCCCCAATAGGCCTCGTCCGGCACGTCGCGCGAACCCAGAGAATCCTGCTCGGCCCGGGGGGGGACCATGGCCGGTTATCGGGGGTGCCGAGAAAACGTTTGGGCGCTCGGTCCCGGAGCGACCGAATCAGCGGTGCGATTCCGACCCGGCGGATCCCGTTACTGAAGACGTTGCCCGCACGATTGGCAGAATGCGACCCGGCCGATCGGGTTGAACTGGCCGCAGCGCGGGCATGGGACCGTGCCGGGAGGTGGTCCGGGTGGGGCGCGTGGACGCGGAGCGGGAGCGGGGGGCGGCGGCGCCCATTCCGGTGGACTCGGGTTGGGCCAAGGATTGGCGGCGGGGGGTGGCGGAGGGGGCCCGGCGGCGAACGGGGTGCTGCTCAGCAGCGGAGGAGCCGGGGCCCCGTACCCGCCGGACGGGGGGGGCACCGCGGGAGGGGGGACGGCTCCCCAACCCGGTGAGGTCGGAAGTCCCAACCCTGCCGCCACAAACGGGGACAACGCCCACGCCGGAGCGAATGGGCTCCGGATGATGGCTCGGGCCTGTTCCACCGACACCCGGAATCCCCCCACGCCCGCCTGTTGGCCGGGAAGGATGTACTGGAACAGGTACATACCGGCCCGGGGGCGGATCAGTCCCGGTTGAAGTTGGCCCCAGGGAACCCGCAGTTCGCTTCGACGGCGTTGCAAGATCACGCCCGAGCGAACGGCGGCGACGGCCCGAGCCTCTTGACGGCTCTGTGCCGAACCGAACACCAGGACCAGGACCACGAATAACGGGAGGAAGACCACGAGAGGGAAGAGACCCGGTCCGCCCGGGGTAAGAAGACTCGGGAGCAGGAACACGGTCCCGAGGAAAAACCCGAAGAG
>JAKIVW010000003.1 GCA_022750355.1 Thermoplasmata archaeon | reverse complement strand
CGCCGAGCTGGGCGCTCGCCGGGGGGCTCTTCATCGCGGCCGAGGTCGCGCTCGCGATCGGGGGGCCGGCCTACACTGCCTACGTCGCGGACGTGACCCGGACGGACGAACGTGGAGAGGGGTATGGGCTGCTGAACGCCACCTCGAACGCGGGGGCCGTTGTCGGGTTTATTCTGGCGGGGGTTCTCACGTACTGGTTCGGGCTCGAGGTCCTCATCCCGTTCGTCGTCGCCGTCATGGTCGGCACGAGCTCGGTGGTCATTTTCCTCGTCCCAGAGAGCCGAGTGACACCCACGCCCCGGCGCCGGCCCCTGCGCGAGATGGGGCCGGTCGCCGCCTTCTCGTTCGCCGTCTCGATCCGGGCCATCGGGAGCGGGGCGGTCGCGGCGTTCTACGGATACCTCGCGTACAGCCTCGGCGCGAGCGATCTCGAGGTGAGCGTCGTCGCGATCGCCGGCCTCGTGACGGGCGCGTTGGTCTCTCTCCCCCTCGGCCGGATGATCGATCGACGGGGGGCCATTCGGGGCGTGTGGTACGGAACGGTGCTCACGCTCGCCTCGTACGGGATCTTCCTCTTCTCCAGCGACTGGGTGGAAACGATCCCGGGGCAGGCCGTCCGCAACGCGGGCCTCTCGCTGGTCGGGCCCGGGATGCAGGTCTACGTGGCCGGGGTCGCCCCCGAAGGACACCGAGCGGAGTATCTCGGATTCTTCTCGCTCATCAACTCCACGATGTGGAGCATCGGGCCGCTCGTGGGAGCGGTGTTCCTCGAATTCTGGGGGTACCCGGGACTGTTCTGGATGGCGATCGTCACGACGATCGTCTCCCTCGTCGTCATGGAGTTCCTGTATGGCGAGATGGGAATCCGGGCGAGGCTCCAAGGCCGTCCCTCGAACGCGCCGCTGCCGGGCGCGGACGCTCCTCCCGGTTCTTGACCACCGTGATATAGCCCACCGCCGTCCGTCGCCCGTGCAACGCCCGACGACCTTCGCCGACGCCGATGCGACCCTCGAAGAATCCGAGTACGTCGTGGTGGGCGTCCCGTTCGACCGGACGACCTCGTTCCGCCCCGGGGCCCGGTTCGGGCCGGATTCGATCCGGCAACACTCCTGGAACTTCGAGTCGTACGACCTCGAGACCGGGCTCGACATTTCCGACATCCCGATCCACGACCTCGGGAACACCGAGGAGTTCGGGTCGGCGGAGGACATGGCCAATGCGCTCCGTGCGGAGATCCGTCCGCTCTACGCCGCGGGCAAGGTCCCGATTGTTCTGGGCGGGGACCATGCCTGTTCCCCGCCGGTCGTGGAAGCGTACCCGGACGGAGCCCCGAGCCTCGGCGTCCTGTACTTGGACGCCCACATGGACTTCCGGTCGAGCTATCTGGGCGACCGACGCAGCCACGGCTGCTCCTCCCGACGGATCCTGGAGAAGGTGGGGGCGCGGAACATCGTCGTGATGGGCGTCCGTTCGGTCTCGGGGGAAGAGATGGACGACAACCGCGAACTGGGCATGTCGTTCGTGACGGCCCATGAGATCGCGCGGGAGGGGATCGAGTCCGCGGTCCAACGCGCCCTCAACATGCTCCGCACCGATCGGCTGTACATCTCCCTAGATATCGACGCTATCGATCCCGCCTACGCCGGCGGTACCGGAACGCCCGAACCGTTTGGCCTGACCCCGCGCGACGTGAAGTTCGTCATCGACCAGGCTGCCCCGCGCCTCGTGGGAATGGACATCATGGAGGTCAGCCCCCAATACGACACCGGGAACACGAGCGCTCTCGCGGCGCGCCTCGCGCGCGAAGCGATCGTCCGACGGGCGGCGAGCCGCTCCCCCCACTGAGGGAGAACCGTCCGTGCCCGAAACTTCCGAGGCTCCTCCCACCGCGCGCGGAGCCGAGGCCGCCTTGCGACGCGTGGACTGGTGGGGGTTCCCGGCGCTCGCGAAGGAGCGGGACGCGAAGGCCTACCGGCCCAAAGCACTCGATGACCGGCTGCGTCGGGAACGCACCCGGACCGAGGCGCGGCTCCTGGTCGACGCCCGTCGACTGGGCATTCGGACGCCGATCCTGTACGATATCGACCTCGCGCGCCACCGACTGATCCTGGAGGAGCTGCCGGGACCGACCCTCAAGGAACTACTGGAGGACTCCCGCCTCGAGACCGAACTTATCGCCTCGGCCACCCGTTCCTTCGGGAAGGCGCTCGGGCGGCTCCACGCCGGCGGAATCTCGCACGGGGATCTCACGAGTTCCAACGTCCTGTTCCCCGACGGCCCGGCCGGTGCCCCCGCGTTCATCGACCTCTCGATGGGCAGCCGGAGCCCGGGGGTCGAGGAGCTCGGCATCGACCTTCACCTTGCCGAGAGCGACCTGAGGGCCCTCCACCCGAAGGCGGAAACTCTCCTCAAGGCGTTCTACGAAGGGTACGCCGAGGGGAACCCGGTCGGGGCCAAGGACGTCCGACAGCGCGCGAAAGAGATCCGCAGCCGGATGCGGTACGTCTAGGTCGAACTAGTTGGCGTGGCGAACGCGCCCCAACCCCGCAACGAGGACGGCGGGAAGTTCCTCGATGAGGTCGGTGGCGACCAGGCCGTCCCCCCGCGTCGCGGCGACCCGCAGTCCCGCTTCGCCCACCCAGTAGGTACCGAGCAGGGCGGCAGCGGTCGCGCCCAGTCCCTGGGCCAGCAAGCTGCCGAGCACTCCCGCGAGCACGTCGCCCGAACCTCCCACCGTCATCGAGAGGGAGTGGTGGCGATTCTCGTACACCTCGGCTCCCTCCGTGATGAGGTCGGGGTCGCCCTTGGCCACGATCGTGATCCCGAGCTCCTGGCTCGCGGTGCGGGCCACCGTCCTCCGCCCTTCGGTCGTCCCATCCTTGGGACCTTGGAAGACTCGGACGAACTCGCCGCCGTTGGGCGTGGCCAAGACCGGGTGGGAGAGTGTTCGGCCGCGCACGATGTCGGGGAGGACGGACAACGCGTCCGCGTCGATCACCACGGGATACCGACCCAAGATCGAGCGGGTGAGTCCTCGCAGCGCTTCGAGCGTTTCGGACTCGGTTCCTACGCCCATCCCCATCACGACGGCGCGAGGCGGAGTCTGGTCGAGGAACCGGAGCATGGGGCCGACATCGGCCGGAGTGAAGCGGTCGCGGCCGAACCCCCGGACGATCAAGTTTGGGCTGAACGACTGGATCCGATCCGACACACCCCCGGGCGCCAAGATCGTCGCCCGTTCCGCTCCGGAACGAAGGGCGGCCATCCCGGCCAACGCCGGCGCACCCGCGTACGGGCCCCCGCCGATCACGACGAGGCGCCCCGTGCGTCCGCGTCCTTCCGGGCCGTGGGCGTGACGGAGGAAGAGGAAGTCGCCGGGGCCGGTTTCCCTCCAGGCCCCGTCGGGAATCCCGATGTCGCGTACGGTCAGTTCCCCGGGGGAGGCCGCATACTCCGCCTTGGCCGCCGCGAGCGCGACCGTGCGTTGCGGTCGCAGTCCGTCCGGATCGGACACGCCCGTGGGCAGGTCCACGGAGAGTACGGGGACGCCGCTCTCCTGCGCGGCTCGGACGGCGCCCCGGAACGGGGGACGGAGAACACCGGATTGTCCGGTGCCCAGCATCGCGTCCAGGATCAGCGGGAAGGCGGTCAGTTCACCCGGGCTCGGGATTCCGGGATGCACGGGGCAGCGTCGGGCGACCCGGTCGAAGCATCGGCGCGCGGCGCTCGAACGGATCTGAGCGGGAGGTTGGACCAACCACAACTCCGGTCGATAGTCCCACTCGAGGAGGTAGTGCGTCGCGCACGTGCCGTCGCCCCCGTTGTTCCCGGGGCCGACCAGAATGGCGACTCGGGATTGCGGCGTCGGGAGCGAGCGAACGACCTCCTCCGCGACGACCCGGCCCGCGTTCTCCATGAGGACGTCCGTAGAGAGACCCAGGGCCTGCGCGTTGGACTCGGCGACGGCCATCTCTTCCGCGGTGACGGGCCGGCCGAGGGGCAACCCCATGGTTCCCCTAGGTCGTCGGCGCAGTCTCCGGCTTCGCCTCGGAGGACCCGAACAGGTTCACCGAGGGGGGGAGAAGGTTGCGGCGGGCGAGGAACTGCGCCTGGGTCCGGCTGTAGCGGAACAGGATGTCCGCCTTCCCTTCCTGAAAGCCCCACGGGCGCAGGATCAGGAGGTCGCCCTCCCGGATCCACATTTTCTTTTTCATCTTCCCCGTGATCCGACCCATGCGAGCGATATTGTCCTCGCACATCACCCGGATCCGGGCGGCGCCGAGCAGTTGATTCGCGATCCCAAACACCTCGCCGCGGGCGCGACGGGGGAGCGGCAGGCGACCGACATCCTCGTTGGGCTCCGGGACCTCCACGACCGGCGGAGGTGCCTCCCCCTCGGGGACAGGAGGGGTCCCTTCGACTTCGGCCGGTCCGGAGACACTGGTCACGGCCCTCCGAGCCGAGGGCAGTATTTCAGGTCGGCCCTCGGCGAGGGAAGACCTTGAGGGGATTCTCTTCGAGGATGCGTCGCTGGGCGTCGGCCGGGATCGGGAGCGCCCGGAACGCGTCCAGATTCGCCCGTATGTCTTTCACTCCGGGGCCGGGCCAGTCGGTTCCGAAGAGGACCTTGTCCGAAAGGCGCGCGAGGGTCGGGAAGTAGTCGAGGAGTCGGGCCGGGGGAATCCCGCTGACTTCGAGCCAGACGTTCGCGAACCGGCGCGTCAGGAACACGGCCGTTTCCATCCAGATCGGCCGGCCGCCGTGGGCGAGGACGATTGTGAGGTGGGGAAAATCAAGCGCGACATCCTCGATCATCATCGGGTCGGCAAATCGATTCCGTGCTCGTGGAAAGACGCTCGTCCCGGTATGGAAGATCACCGGAAGTTCGTACCGCTCGCACGCCGCATAGAGCGCGCGAAGTCCGGGTAGGGTCCCGTCGGCGTACGCGTCCGGCCGGAATCCTTGATGCGGCGGATGCAGCTTGATCCCCCGCACATGCAACTTTTCCGCGAGGCGACCCACCTCCCCGCCCGGATCCGCGTGGTCCGGGCGCAACCCGCCCACGGCGATCAGCCGCTCGGGATCGGCGCGGACGTACTCGCTGACAAAATCATTCGCCTTCTCGGTATACCCGATGACTTCGGGTGCGACGTAGTTGATCAGCACGGCTCGCTCGACTCCCGAGGCCGTCAGGTACTCGAGGAAGGCGGGCGCGTCGGTGAGATACCGGGACGGAGCGGAGGTCGAGTACCCCAGAAGTTCGGCCGCGTCCGGCCGCATCTCCCATATCGGATTGATGTGCACGTGGCAGTCGGTGACGCCCATCCGGCCGACCGAGCGAGCCCTCCGATATAAGCCGCGTCCGGCGCACTCCGACCGAGAGGTTATCAGGGATGAGCTGCGTGGCCCGGCCGATGGCCACTCCGACACCCACTCGGGTAATGCCGAAGCATCTGAAGGCGACCTACTTGGCCGATCAGGAGTACCTGCTCGAGGAGACCCGGGGGACAAAATTGTACTACTTCCCCGGCCCGCTGCTCTGGACCCTGATCTGGGGAGTGCTGGCCCTCCTCTCCGCCCATGTCGCCTACAACAACATTCCCGATTGGGGCACGTGGACCCAGTGGGTCAGTCTCAACCAGTGGACCCACAGCACCAGCGCCTCCATGTTCGTCACGCTGACCTACACGATCCTCTTCATCATCGGCCTGCTCTGGTTGGTGGTCCGCTACATGCGGTGGATCTCCACGGTGTACGCGGTCAGCTCTCGCCGAGTGATCGTACAGAAGGGGATCTTCGGCCGCGACTTCGACGAGATCCCCGTGACGCAGGTGCGGGGCGTCGACGTGCACCAGAGTTTCGTTCAACGGATTCTCGGCTACGGCACGATCCACGTCAGCTCCGAAGGCGGGACCCGCCTCGGGAACGAGGACTGGAGAGGGATCCCGAAACCGTTCCGGTTCCAGAAGCATATCGAGGACGCGACTCAGAACCTGTCGAACCCCTCCTACCCGCCGGCAACCGCGCCGGCGGCTCCCCCGGCCCCGCCGCGGTAGGGCCTCCGGCTGGTCCCCGGGCGCTCCCCGCCCGAGACTTGAGCCGCTGGGCTCGCCCACGGTCCGAGCTCGACCTCCCTCCCGCCGGCGGTCGAGCGGGCCGCGGCCCCCCGAGGAGTGCCCGCCCTGCAACCGTCGAGCGGCCCCGCGGGATGTAGGAGAGTTAAACTGCCCTCGGGTCTCGTGAGGGCACGCCATGGCGAACGACTTCGACGTGATCGTCGTGGGGGCCGGAATGGCCGGCTCCGCCGCCGCGATCCGCCTCGCCCAGGGAGGAGCGAACGTCCTGCTGCTGGAGCGAGGCGCCGCGCCCGGAGTGAAGAATCTCTCGGGGGGGATCCTTTGGGGCCACGACCTGGACCGGATCCTCCCTGGCTGGTGGCACGAGATGCCGGTCGAGCGGCACATCGTCCGCAAGCGCTTTGGGTTTCTCACATCGGACAGCGCCGTCTCATTTGATTTCGACGATGCCACGTGGCGAAAGGAGCCCTACGTCGCACATTCGGTGCTTCGGGCCAAGACGGACGCATGGCTGGCCCAGAAAGCGGAGGAGGCGGGGGCGACGGTCGTGAGCAGTGTTCCGGTAGACCGCTTGAACTGGGAGGGCCCACGAGTACACGGGGTCGTTCAGGGCGGGGAGACGATGACGGCGCCCGTCACGATCCTTGCGGACGGAGCGAATTCTCGCCTCGCGCTCGGGACGCCGATCCGACCCCAACCTCGGCTGGAGGCGGGCGCGACCGAATTGGGGATCAAGGAGGTGTTCCGGCTGGACGCGGCTCGGATCGAAGAGCGATTCCAGCTCGGACCGGGGGAGGGGCACGCCGAAGAGTGGGTGGCGGGTCAGTTCGCTCCGGGCGTGATGGGCGGAGGTTTCCTCTACACGAATGCCGATACGATCTCGGTCGGTCTCATCCTCAACATCCAATCCCTGTACGGCCGCGGGGTCTATTCGCAAGAGCTCATCGAACAGTTCCGACTCCACCCAACCATCGCGGCGCGGCTCAAGGATGCCGAGCTGGTCGAGTACGGCGCGAAGTTGATCAGCTCCGGTTGGGCGAGCCGACCCGCTGCCTTCCACGGGGACGGATGGATGGTCGCGGGGGATGCCGCCGGGTTCGTATTTTCCAATGGCCTCGTGATCCAGGGAATGAACTACGCGATTCGCACGGGGCTCGAGGCGGCGGAAACCGCGCTGACGTCGGAAAAGGCCGGCGATGCCTCGGCGACCCACCTCGCGCAGTACGATCAGCGTCTCGAATCCTCCGGGGTCCTTTCGGATTTCCGTGACTTTGAGAAAATGGACCGGGTGAAGTGGAACCCGCGATTCTACACCGCGTATCCGCGTTTTGCCACGGAGCTGTTCCATGCGCTCATGACCGAGACCGGGGACCGAAAACGTCCCATCCGCCGCGTCTTGCGGAAGGCCCGGAAGGCCGCCGGGCTTTCGACGGCCACGTTGCTGAAGGACGGCGTGGGGATGGTTCGGGACCTCTGACCGACCGTCGCTCTCGGCCCAGGAGGGGGGTGCGCCCCAAGGTCGTGCTTCGGCTCGCCCTCCCCGAAGATGCCGCCGTCCTGACTCGGCATCGGGTGGGGATGTGGCGGGCGATCGGGCATCACTCGATCCGCGCGATCGACCGGCACGCGGCCCCGTACCGACGATGGCTTCGGCCCCGATTGAAGTCGGGAGAGGTGGTGGCGTATCTGGCCACCGTCGAAGGGCAGGTCGCCGGTTCGGGAACACTTTGGTTCATGCCGCAGGAACCGCGGCCGGGGATCCCCCAGGGCGTCATTCCCTACATCATGTCGATGTACACCCAACCGGAGCATCAGCGCCAGGGGATCGCTTCCGCGATTGTGCGGGAGCTCCTGCGCGTGGCTCGACGTTCGGGAGCGGTGCGAGTGACGTTGCACGCGGCCCCCCAGGGACGGCCGGTCTACGAGCGACTCGGGTTCGAGCCGACGGCAGAGATGCGCTTGTGGTTCCGAAGGCCTGCCTGGGCCGGGCCCCCGCACGCCCGCCCTATAGCGCGCGCACGCGCCGGACCTCGGCGGTGAGCGCGGGGACTATCTGGAAAAGGTCTCCGACGATGCCGTAGTCCGCGACGCGGAAGATCGGGGCGCTCGCATCGGAGTTGATGGCAACGATCACCCGGGAACTCAGCATGCCGACCAAATGCTGGATCGCCCCGGAGATCCCGACCGCGAGGTAGAGTTGAGGGGAGACCGAGCGCCCCGTTTGACCCACTTGGTAGGAGGAAGGCCGCCAACCGGCGTCCGTCACGGCCCGCGAAGCGCCGACCGCGGCGCCGAGCGCAGCCGCGAGCTCTTCGACCAGCTGGAAATTCTCGGCGGTCCGGACCCCTCGGCCCCCCGATACGACGATCGAAGCATCCCCCAAGGAGGGGCCGGCACCTTCCGCCGACGTCTCGGTCCCGGTTCGCCGGGGAGCGAGCCACGCCGCCGGCAGTGGCACCGACGGAAGGTCCTCGATGACCGGATCCACCGGGGCGTCGAGCGGTGCGGGAAAGGCGTGGGGACGGAGGGCGAGGGCCACATGAGCCCCGTCCAGTCGACGCGTCTCGGTCGCTCGCCCCCCGAAGATCGGACGGCGGACCTGAAGGGCGGCCCCGTCCCGACGAACCTCGGTGACACCGGTCGCCACGGCCGCGTTCCAGCGGATCGCCAACCTCCCCATGAGATCCCGACCCAAGGTGGTTCCGCCGACGAGGATCGTCTCGGCCCCGGCCTTCGTAGCCGCGGCGGCGATGTACAGGGCCAGCGCCGCGATGGGGGCGGAGTCGAGGGTGGGGTCCCGCGCCACCCAGACGTGGGACACGCCGAATCGCCCGAATTCGAGGGCGGTGGACCGGGAATCATGCCCGGCAACAAACCCGACCAGGGAGGAAGGGCTCCCGCCGAGGGACCGGGCGACCGAGATCGCCTCGAGCGTCGGCCCGCTCAGGTGACCATTCTGCACCTCTCCCACGATCAGGATGGGACCGGTCACGGGAACACCTTCGCCTCCTCGCGGAGGATTCGAACCAACGTTTGAGCCGCTTCTTGCGGAGATTTGTACTCGATCAGGCGGGCCCCCGTCCGGGGCGCGGGGAGCTCGAACCCTTGAGGCTCCGAACGGGCGCCCGGGAGATCGGGACCGGCCGGGTGTTTGGCGATCGCCGCCTTGCGCGACTTGAGGATGTTCGGAAGTTTCGCGGTGCGAGGGTCGTTCCAGGCCTGTTGGAGACCGATGACGCATGGAGTCGCAGCCTCCCAGCGCTCGCCCCCGGCGTCGGTCGAACGAAGGAACTTGAATCGGGCCGTCACCGGGTCCCATCGAAGGTCGACCACCGACCCGAAATCGGGGAGAGCGAGCAATTCGCCGAGCGCCGAGGGGACCAGTCCCGCCTCGTCATCGCCCGCCTGTTTTCCACAAAGGACGAGGTCGTGCGGGATCGCAGCGATGGCGCCGGCCAGGGCTCGCGCGACTTGGATCGGGTCGACGGCCGACCCGGACGGCGACTCCACCCAGGTCGCGAGGTCGGCCCCGAGTGCGACCGCGGCTCGGAGGACCTCTTCGGTCCGGGGCGCGGGGCCGAACGAAATGGCGTGGACCTTCGAGCCGGCGAGCGCCTCTTTGAGGAGGAGCGCCTGCTCGAGCGCGGACTCGTCGTACCCGGCCAGGACGAACTTCACCCCCTCCGCATCGAGGGTCGCCCCACCGGGCGCCACGCGAAGACGGGTTTCAGCCTCGGGGACGGGCTTGATGCAGACGACGATCTCCACGCCGCCCTCCGGCGTCAGGCGTACTGACGGAGCAGTTCGCGGGCGATGACGGTCCGCTGGATCTCGTTCGCTCCCTCGTAGATCTGGGTGAGCTTCGCATCCCGGAGCAACTTCTCGACCGGGTACTCCTTCATGTACCCGTACCCGCCGAACGTCTGGATGGCCTCGTCGGCGACGTGCAGGGCGGCATCCGACGCGAAGCACTTGGCGATGGAGGATTCGAGGGTTCCCTTCGCCCCGCGGTCGATCGTCCACGCCGCATGCCACGTCAGCAGGCGGGCCGCGTGAACCGACTGGGCCATGTTGGCGAGCTTGATCTGGATCGCCTGGTGTTCACTGATCGGCTTTCCGAACGATTGGCGCTTGAGAGAGTACGCCGCGGCGTGGTCGAGCGCTGCTTGCGCGATACCGGTCGCGAGGGCGCCGATCGGAGTGCGGGTCTGGTCCAGGGTCCGCATGGCCATAGAGAAACCCGCTCCTTCCTCGCCGAGTCGGTCGGCGACCGGCACGCTGACCCCCTCGAAGCGAACGGTGCTCGTGGAGGACGCCCGATGGCCCATTTTCTCCTCGTCCTTACCGGTACTCAGACCGACGGCGCTCCGCGGTACGACGAACGCGGTGATGCCCTTGGTCTTCAACGCCGGGTCGATGGTGGCGAAGACCGTGTAGAGGGAGGCGTGGGGGGCGTTCGTGATGAAGCACTTCTCGCCATCCAGGATGTAGTGGTCTCCCTCCCGACGGGCTCGGGTCTTGAGGCTCCCCGCGTCGCTCCCGCCGGAAGGCTCGGTCAGACAGAAGGAGGCCAGGTTGTACTCGGCGCAGAAGGGCTTGAGGAACCGGTCCTTCTGTTCGGGGGTGCCGCCGAGGAGGATCGGTTCGAGGGCGAGGCAGTTCGCGATCACCGAGGTCGTCATTCCGCCGCACGCGTGGGCGAGCTCCTCCACGATGAGGCAGGCCTCGAAGACCCCGAGTCCGCTGCCCCCGTAGTCGACGGGAACATTGAGGTTCATGAGGCCGAGGTCGAAGGCCTTCCGATAGATCTCCTCGGGAAACCGAGGCGTCCGGTCGCATTCGGCCGCATGCGGCGCCATCTCCGTCCGGGCGAACTTTCGGGCAAGATCGCGGAGACTTTCTTGCTCCGCGGACAATGAGAAATCGGCCATTTTCGGTCGAACCGGCGTGCCACCGGAACCCGCTATATCACGGCTTGGGTGCTCCCGCCTTTGAAAGCCAACCCGCGCGGGGCCGGGGTGAAAATTAGTCGCTCTCGGGCGCCCGCGCCGGACCCCGTCTCCGCCCGGGGCGATGGCTCACGAACACCCAATTTAACTCAACCTTCACCGTATCTTTGAGATGGAGGAGTCGCCGATGGCCGTCTCGTTCTGCGGGAGATGCGGCCAACCGCTCGCCTCGGGTCACTCGTTCTGCTCGAGGTGCGGAGCTCGGGTCTCGGGTCCGTGGACCCCAACCCCGGGCGCGTACTCCCCCGGGCCTCCCGCGCCTCCGCGGTCCAGCCCGATCGTCGCCGTGGTCTTGGTGGTCGTGCTTGTTCTTACCGCCGCGGCGATCCTCGGGGGATTTGAGTTCGGTGCTCTCGCCGGGCGGGGGTTCTGCCACTGTCCTGGCGACACCCCGATCGGCACGGCCTTCCGTCCGGGGGTTCCGACGGCGGGACAGTGCCCCCTCGACGCCACCTTTCTCTCCACCGGTTGTCAGGGCCCGGCCGATTTCTATTACCGGGTGAGCATCATCGATTCCACGATCTCCTTCGGTTCGGCGTGGTTCTTCGTCCAGACACCCTCGGGGTCGATCGACGTCGCGCCGTCCGGCCTTGGATTCACGATCCTCACCGAGAACGGTGCGGTCGCGGCTCAGTATGCTGCGGCCGGGGGGTCGATGGGAATGACCTCGGACTGGACGTTCGGGAGCGGGGTCGTCGATGGCACCCCCGTCCTCACCTCCGATTACATCGTGATCGATATGGGCACCCAGAATCCGAGCGGACTGGGGCTCGAATTCGTCGCTCAGGCCATGGGAAGCTACACCGGGACCACGAATCCGTTGCCCCTTCCGTAGTCCTGGGACCGAGCGGGGGACCGCACGCGTGGAAATTCGGCGCCGAAGCGAACGGGCCCCGAGGGCCCCAAACAGATCCTCACCCGTCCGGAGAGTCAGGTTTCTAGACCCGTGGCAGCGGGTGGAACGCCCGCGGGTTTCGAGCCAGGGCCGTCGCCCGGGCTCCGGCGAAGCGGTCGTGGGGACCTCCCCATCGGACCCGGTCCGATCGCCGGTTCCGGTTAGGGTGGGCCGAACCGGATGGCGATGATCTGCTGCTCCCGCTCCACGACCACATACCCCGTCACCGGGGAGGGGGTGCGGCCGGTCGAGGGAGCGACCTCAAACTCGTACGTGCCGCTCGGTCGACTGAATCGGACCGTCTCCGTGTCCGAGAACTCCGTGACGTCCTTCAGGCGCACCGACCAGCGGGTGCTGGCCGGCAAGCCGGTTTCCGTGAACACGATCGGATAGTTCGGTCGCCTCGCAAGGACGAGCAAAAGGAGCGCGACGATCGCGGCGAGGATGATGCCCAACAGGATGTACCCGTCCGAACCCGGCAGTCCCAGGAAGCCGGCGGGCGAAGGGGTCGGCGACGTGCCGGGCGGTGAAGCGGTGAACGTGATGGCGACCGCTTGGCCCGCACCGGTGATGCTCACCGTACCGGAAGCCGGGCTCACGGTGTACCCCACGACGGCAGAAACGGTGTAGGGGTAGCTTCCGTTGACGGCGGAGGTCGCGATCACCGAGGTGCTCGATGGGAGCAAGGTTCCGGCGAGGGTCACGGACCAGCTGGTCCCGGAACCGAGTCCGGTCTCGGTGAAGGTGATCGGGTACGTGCTCGGGGACGTGGTCGGGGTGAAGATGATGTCCCGGGTCAGCGACGCCCCGTTCACGGTGACCATGCCCGAGGACGGAGACGCCGTGTACCCGGTGACGACGCCGACGGTGAAGGAGTACGTGCCGTCGACCTCTACGAATGGGATCGTCGAGGTGGTCGCGCTCTCGGGGGAGCCTCCGAGGGTCACCGTCCAGGCGGGAGGGGAAGCGAGTCCGGATTCGTCGAAGGTCACCGTATAGGTGGGAACTCCGGTCGAGGAGAACCCGATCTCCACTTCGACGGCCGCTCCGCTGACGGTCACGGGGCCGCCGGTCACATTGGCCGTATACCCGGCCACCGTGCCGGTGGTGAAGGTGTAGCTGCCATCGAGAACGGAGTACCCGATGGAGGTAATGGTCGAACTCCCCAGGGTTCCGTTGAAGGTGACGCTCCACGGGGTCCCTACCGGTAGGCCCGTTTCGAGGAAGGTCACCGGATAGTGGGTGGGGCCGGTACCACCCGTGGGCGAGATGGTCTGCAGGGTTCCGAAGGCTTGGTCAGCAGTGTACAGGTCTCCCGTCTCGGCGTCGTAGGCTACGGCGCTCGGCGCCTCTCCGTCCGGAGTGATCGAGTAGACCACCGTGTTGGTGACGTCCGAAATGACCGAGAGGGTACTCCCCTCGTCGCCGCCGATCAACACTTCGCCCGCCGCCGGGTCGTACGCGGCACCCCATGCGCCGGGCAGGGAGGAGATGTTCGCGACCACTTTGTTGGTCGCGTCCGAAATGACCGTGACGTTGTTGCCGTTCACGTTCGTGAGGAAGATCTCGCCCTTCGCGCTATCGTACGCCATCCCCCAGCCACCGAAAACGCCCGTGCCGACCGACGCCACCACCGTGTCCGTGGCGGCATCGATCACGCTCACGTTGCCTCCGATATTGCCGGCGAAGATCTCACCTTTCCCGCTGTCGTAGGCCAGGTCGAACGGCACGAAGCCGACGTACGGGATCACGCCGACCACGTTGTACGTCGTATCGTTGATGACCGTGATGTTGCTGCACGGCGCGCAGTTTTCGTTGCCCACGAACATCTCCCCGAGTGCGGGGTCGTAGGCGATTCCCGTCGGACCGACCCCCGGGATGTAGAACACCGCGACCACGGTGTTGGTGGTGGCGTTGATGACGGTGATATTGCCGAGTCCCCCGTTGTTGGTGACCCACACCTCGCCCTTACCCGAGTCGTACGCCGCCTGGAAGGCGCCGCCTCCGACCGGGATCTGGGCCACGACCTGGCCTGTCACATCCGAAACGACGGCGACGTAGCCGGACGTCGAGTCCACCAGGAACTCCTCCTGGTTGGCGCCATCATACGCAAAGTACCGGGAATCGAAGGTGAGCCACGCCGTCGGGGTGAGATGATGCGTCGACGTCGAGATCCCGGTCACGTAGCCCGGGAAACCTCCGTAGAACCACACTTCCGCCTGTCCGGGGTCGTAGACCGGATAACTTGGGCCCTCGTAGACCGGAACGTTGGGGTTGTACGCGAGGGTCACGGTGTCGACCACCGCGTTCGTCGCGTCCGAGATCACGCTCACGTTGAGCGAACCGGTGTTGGTCACATAGAGCTCGTCCAGCGACGGGACATACAGGATACCGGTGGGATCGATGCCCACGTCGATCGTCGCCACGATCGTGTCGGTCGTGTCGTTAACGACGGTCACATTGCACGTGCCCCCCGCGCCGTACGTGTCGCTCCCGACGAACACTTCTCCTTTCCCGCGGTCGTATCCCAGCGAGATCGCGCCGTACGGAACGGCGACGGTCGCGACCACCGTGTTCGTCACGTCCGAGATCACGGTCACGTTCGAGTGATACAGGTCGTACTGATCATTGATCGCGAACACCTCGTGCTGGCCCGAGTCGTACACCAAGGCCTCGGGGGCCCCGAGGGGGAGGTACACGGTGGCCACGACGGCATTCGTGGCCGTGGAGATGACGCTCACATTCTCGGACTGCGTATTCGAGACGAATACCTCGCCCAGGCCGCTGTCGTACGCGATCCCCTTCGAGCCGTCTTGGACGGCCACGGTCGCGAGGAGCGATGTCGTGCTCGCGGAGACAACTGCCACGTAGCTCGTGGAGAGGGACACGGAGTACAGGATGAACATCTCATTGTCCTTGTAATCGAAGACGATCCCGGCGGGGGTTCCCAGGGGTGTGGGGTAGAACGTGTGAATGACCTCGTTGGTGGTGTCCGAGATCTGGCTGACCACTCCCGCATCGGAGAGAGCGAAGACTTCTCCGCTCAGATTGTCAAACGCCATTGCGATGACGTCTGTCTGGGCTCCATTGTAGGGCGGGTCGTAATTCCCCGAGACCGACGTGTTGTTGTAGATCACCAGGGTGTTGGTGACCGCCCATCCGCTCGTTGCCGGGCCGGCCCGAGTACGGGGGGATAGTGGAGTCGACCCGCTCGCCCCGGAGCCGGGTCGGCCCGTCGGGGCAGGGAGTACCGTTCCACCGGGAGCCTCCGACGAGTGCCGGTCGGCCGGGGCCGGGGCGGTCGTAGGCCCGACGCGCAGTGAGATCGGGGAGGAGGCCGCGTGCGTCGCCAGCCCCACCATTGCCGCGGAAGAGACGGCCAAGAGTACGATGACCCAAACCACGACGGAATGGCCCTGGATG
This sequence comes from Thermoplasmata archaeon, assembly GCA_022750355.1. Taxonomy (GTDB): domain Archaea; phylum Thermoplasmatota; class Thermoplasmata; order Lutacidiplasmatales; family UBA184; genus Lutacidiplasma. Next base: position 25,142 of record JAKIVW010000003.1, on the reverse strand, counting down.
CGTTTCACCCTCTCTACGAGTGCGGGGGGAACCGAACTGGGGTCATATCCTTGGCTCAAGGGACCCGCTCGGGGACCACCTAACCTGAGGTTCGGCGAGCCCCGCCGTTTCCCGGGGTGGGGTGGAGGGCAACGAGGTCCCGCCGAGGTTAAGATTCGATGCCGGTCCTGCGAACCGTGGCGCGCGCGCGAACGGCCCCGAATCGTCACCCTCCGAAACGGGAGGTCCGAGTGGGCCGGATCGCCCGGATCGACCGCGACCGTCCCTGCCGTGTCGGTGTCCCCGAGGTGATCTTGGGGGAAGGCAAGACGGTCGACCAGGTCGCCTCCATTCTCCGCGAACTCCACCGGGTCGGCCTCGGAGCGATCGTCTCGCGGGCGTCGCTCGCCCAACTTCGCGCGGTGGACGAGTGGGTCGCGAAGGGACTTCCGCTCCGTGTGCGCGCGGAGGGGCGAATCATCCGTCTGGAGGGGCCCCTCGGAACAGAGTATCGGTCCGGGGTGGTGGGGCTGCTCACCGCCGGGACGAGCGACGTTCCCCTAGCCGAGGAGGCCCGTGCCGTGTTGGAGGAGCTCGGCGTCGAGGTCACGACTGCCTACGATGTCGGGGTCGCCGGTCTCCATCGCCTCCTGCGGGCGCTGCGCCGCATCGAGGGAAAAAGACCGGAGATCTACCTCGTTTTCGCCGGAAGGGAGGGAGCTCTTCCGACCGTGGTGGCGGGCCTGGTCCACGCCCCGGTGGTGGGGGTTCCGACCTCCACGGGGTACGGGCGGGGGGGCCGGGGCGAGGGGGCCCTGACCGCGATGCTCCAATCGTGCGCGCCGCTGGCGGTGGTCAACATCGACGCGGCGGTCCCTGCGGCTCTTTTCGTAGCCCAACACTTCGCCCGCCGGCCTCCGACGACGCGACGGACCCCCCGAGCGATTCGGAAAGGATGACCGGCGCACCCCCCCCTCCGGTTTGGCCTTCGCTCTCCGACCGCGAGGCGGGGTCTGAGCTGATCTATCGGGACAATCCCGACCGATTTTCCGGCCCACCGAGCCGATTTTGCGAGTGGGCGTTCCCTCGTCTGAACGACCGTTTCCGACGGGGGCAGTTGCTCGAATTGGGGTGCGGCACGGGGCGCGACGCACGTCGATTTGCAGCGGCCGGCTACCAAGTGACGGCCACGGATTACTCGGTCACGGCGATCGATCATGCCCGGGCCGACATCGCGAACCCCCCCGAGATCCGTTTCCGTAGGACGGATGCCCTCTCGGCGCTCCGTGACACCTTGACCGCGTCCCTGGACGCGGTCTACGCCCATGCCATTTACATGATGGTCCCGGAGGATGAGTTGACCGCGGTGTTCCGGGAGGTCCGGCGCGTGCTCCACCCGGGAGGTCTGCACCTGTTCGCGGTCCGCTCCACGACGGACCCGATGGCCGGCCGGGGCGAGCAGGTGGCGCCGGATGTCTGGCGGCGTACCCCCGGAACCGCCCCGTATCGCTACTTTCGACGCGAGACGATCGACCGCCTGACGGGGCCGGCCTTTGAGCGCGTGGCGATCGAGTTCCCCGAGGGTCTCCACTTTTGGTACGTTGCCGACCGCCGGCCCTGACATTCGGGGCGCGAAGGGCTTTTCTGGCCTGCGGTTCCTCGGTCGGCCATGCCCCCCCGGGCCATACTCTCCGAAGAGGAGGAGCAGCAGGACCGGGACGACCGGGACAAGCTCCAGGAGATGGAGAAGAAGTTCCGGTCTCTCGAAACCCGTCGGGGGACCCTCATCGAGGAGATGCACCGCCTCTCCTCGGAACAGAAGTCGTTGTACGACCGCCGCCAGGCCCCCCAGCAGGAGGTCGAACGGATCTACGACGACCACGGCGCCCTCGGCAAGAAGTTGATGGAGCTTCGCTCCGCTCGGGAGAAGGCCCGGCGTCACATGGAGGCGGCGGTCGTCGCGGTCCGAGAACTTCGCCTCACCTTCCCGGCGACCGAGCGGGTCCGCCCCGAACAACTGAAGCGGGAGATCGCGGACCTGGAACACAAGCAGCAGACCTCCGCCCTTCCTCTCGAGGAGGAGAACGCCCTCGTCGACCGGATCCGGGAACGAACGCGGGAGCTCAAGTCCGCGGAAACCCGGGCGGCGACGGTCGCAGAACACGAAAAGCAGCGCAAGGAGGCCGACGCCCGCGTCCGAGCGTGTCGCGCCGAGGTGGACCGTTTGGGCGCCGAGTTTGCCCAGGCGAAGGCGGACCGGGACGCGATGATGGCGAGCATCCGGACGAAGCTCGAGGCGGCCGGCAGCATGGTCGCCGAAATGCGGGCGAAGGGCAAGGCCCGCGCCGAGCTGATGGAGAAGATCGACGGCATGAGCCGGGAGATGGCGACCCTCGACCAGGAGGCCCGCCGCATCTTCGGGGAAGGTCGCGCCCGACGCGAGGAAGCCCAGCGGACCCTCCGGGCCTACACCCGCCCGCGGGGACGTACCCACGACGAGGTCGCGTCCAACGTAGCGGACGCCCAGCTCCAAGAACTGCTGAAGCGCGGCAAGATCACGTTGGGCGGCTGAGCCCGGAACGTCCGGGCGAGGGGCCCGACGACCGGTCTACCCTTTGAAAATATCGACGATCGTGACGCGGAAGATGAGGGTCTGCCCGGTCACTTCGCTGTTCCAGTTGATCGAGTAGGTCCCGGCGTTGAGGTTCACGCCCGAGATGAGGTAGTGGGCCTGGGACTGGCCCCCGCAGCTCTGGGCCGCCGAAAAGGTGCCGAGGACCCGACCGTAGTTGCTCGGCGTGAGGAGGTTGAGGACGGAGATGGTCGTGGAGGATAGGTTGGTGACGGTGATGTTCCACGCGTCGAACCGGGTGGTCTGCCCGAGAGAGGGCAGGTGGTTCACCACGACCGCGGTCGCGTTCACGCTCAGGATCAAGTCGGTCCAGCCGTAGGTGGGGTCGGTGAACGTGGTTCCGGACGTGGCGGAGATCCCCGGATAGACCGCGGAGAACTGGTCCGCCGGGACCGTCACGTAGACCGGGACCGTGTAGGCGAGGGGCCGGGTCGCCGTGCAGGCGGGATCCAGGGGCCCGTATCCCAAGGAGTACGGGATGACGACGTAGCGGGTCTGGTTGCCGTTCATGCCCACGAGGCCCTGCCAGAAACCCGCCACCGTCGTTCCGAACGTCAGGTTCCCGATCGTGTACTGGCCCGACGGCCCGATGTGGGTCGGCAAGGGCGTGTAGTTGGCCGGATTTCCCCCGTGGGTGGAGGGGAAGTACAGCGACTTCGGATAGGTGACATTGTTCTGGTAGACACTGAAGATCGAAGTATCGAACGTCCGGCCGATCTCGCCCCCGCTCCCAAAGCTGCCGATGTAGTTCACCGTCACGTTGTCGCCGACGGCGACCGTAAGGATCGAGGCTTGGGACTTCGGGTGGAGGAGATAGTTCGCACCCCACACTCCGACCCCCGCCCCCACGATGGCGATGACGACGAGGATCACGAGAAGAAGGCGGGAGGGACCAGGTTCAGCCATGGTTGATAGAATCCGGAGAGGTGGGGGTCAGTTCGTCGCAGTTCTCGTCACGAATCGGAGAGACAGGTGGTCCTCATTCCCCCGCGCCCCGAGTCCGGGTCCGATATAAATGCTCGTAACAGCGCGGGGACCCGGTATTGGCGGTCCGGGGGAGGCTCGGACGGTCAGGCCCTTCGCAATTTTCCCACGATCGGCTCCTCGACGACCCCCTCGTCCTCCAGCCGGGTGAGCACCAGTTCGGCCCGGTCCGGGCCGAGACCCCTCGAGCCGACTCGAGCCAGGAGCTCGCGGCGGTCCGCGTACGCATCCAGGGACGCCTCGGCGACTTGGTCGAGGAACTCCAGAACGAGCGACTCTTCGGCCCGCTCGGCCGCACTGGGAGGAGGGGGCGCCGAGGGCGGAGGGTCCCTACGGATCTGAACGGTCGGGGGTACCTCGGGGGCGTCTGCGGGCAGGGCGACCCCGGCGATCCTCCGGACCGCAGCTCGAAGCTCCCCCCGAAAGCGGGCTCGATCGGCGGTCGGGTACCGACGGATCGATTCCCGTGCGGCCACGACCCAGAACCGCGGTACCCCATGGCTCGCGAGGGTTTCCGGAGAGAGCGCGGGGTGTTGGGAGAGCCGCTCGATCAGGTCGAGCCGGTCGAGCGTCTGACGGACGGCATCGGCGAGGGCCGCGCGCTCCTCGGTCTCTCCGACCGTACGAACCGCTTCGGCCCGTACCGAAAGGTACGCCGTACCGTCGCGCCCCTTGTACAGATTCACTTTACCCACCACGATAGCCGACCGGGGGGCGGAGGAGGAACGCAATTGGTCCATGGCCCGGGGTTGGAAACTTCCCGCGGTGACCGCGACGGCCCCCGTGGGGTCCGAAAGGCGGGAGCGCCAGAACGGCTGGGCCGGGTCGCGTCCGATGGGTTCGGCGGGCGAGAGCGTTCCCGCGATCAGGACCCGATTCATCCGGGCGCCGAACGGAGACACCACGTAGGAGGCCGAGCGTTCTCCCGCACCTCGCTCCTCTTCGAGCGAGCTCTCGAGTTCCTGGGCGACCACGCGCCAGGCCGGCTCCCGAAACGTCAGGGGCGTTCCCCACCGAGACGCGGGGCAAGCCGCTCGGCGGCCGACTCGAGGTCGATATCGGCCGCATCGATTGTTTCGGGCTGGATCGTGACGCCAAAATCGTCCACCGACGCCGCCCCCCGGACACGGAGTCGTCGCCCCAGGACGGCGTCCAGTAACTCCCCTTCCCAGATCGACGGGTCGGGTTTTGCCCCGAGTTGGCCGAGCACTCCGTCGAGCGTGACGCCCCAGAGTCGCTCGGTTTCCGAGCGACCCGCGTTGATCGTGACCGCCCCCGTCCCGTCGTCCAGCACGATCCGGGCCCGGAGGTCGGCGATTCCCTTCACCGTTCCGTGGATGCGGCAATGCTCGCCCTGCAAGCCCCGCCGACACTCCGGACAACGGTAGACCAGCCCACTCGGCGGGAGGAGTCCGACCACCAGTCCTTCGACGGAGGCGGAAGGACCCCCGCCGCTCTCCTCGAGACGGGCCATCGAGATGGGAGGGGAGTTGAGGATCGTGGAGGGTTCGGGCAGACCGGGCCGCTCGACCCGCCGCACGGTCGCACGTTCGTCCAGAACCAGTTGGGTGATCCCCCGGAACGCCCGAAGGTACCCCCCGGTGATCTCGAGAGTCTCACCGGACCGCAGGTTGAAGTCGGTCCAGGCGGAGAGGGCGATGACGCCGGTTTCGTCGGCGACCAGTCCGTCATACACCACCCGACGTTCCTCGCCCACGGAGACGGTGCGTTCGGCGACCCGGGCCACCCGGACATACACTCGAAATCCCTCCGCGGGCGGCTGCAGGTCTCGTACCTTGAGTTCGGGAACTTCCGCCGGGTCGACCGGACCTCGCTGGCCGGCCCCACCCGGCTCTTCCAGCTGAACGTCACCTCGGTTCGGCCCCGGTATTCGCCCACGTCGGGCTCGACTGCCCGGATCACGAGGCCGCGTTCGACGCCGTCGCGCGGCGGGTCCCACCACGTGAATCGCACGGTGGCCGTTCCGTCGCTGAGAAGTCCGGAGAGGAGCGCGCGCCGACTCCCGTCGGATTTTCGACTGACCTCCCGACGCTCGCAGGTGATGATCCGCGCGACGAACTCGACCGGGCCCTCCCCCGGTCGGAGGTCGCGGAGGCGGACCTCTCGAGGGGATTCGACGGACGCAGGGTCGGCCATGGAAATGCGCTACGCGGAGGACCGGTGCGCCCGATAAAAAGGTCGGGACCCCGGCGGGTGGTGGTCGGTCGGCCGGAACCGGTCCGGGAAACCCTTTTCCTCCGACGCCGCTCGGGACCACCGTGCCGCAGCGATTCATCGACCGGATGGACCGGATCCTGAAGGCGCGCGACTCCCTGCTCTGCGTGGGGTTGGACCCCGACCCCGCATTGCTCCCCAAACCGATTCGGGCCCTGCCCGCCGGTCGGCGACTCGACCGCTTCCTGGACGGGATCGTCGATGCGACCGCGCCGCACGCCGCAGCGTACAAGATGCAACTCGCGACGTACCTCCCCTATGGCGAAGCCGGGATGCGAGCGCTCGCCCGCCTTCCCAAGAGGATCGGGAACACGCGAATCCGGATCCTCGACCTCAAAGCGAACGATATCCCGAACACGATGCGATTCTTCCGGGACGCCGCGTTCGACGAGATGGGGTTCGACGCGATCACCGTGACCCCCTGGCTCGGCTGGGAGAGTCTCGAGCCGTTCCATGCCGACCCGGCCCACGGAGTGTTCGTGATCGCCCACTCCTCCAATCCGGGCTCGGTGGACTTCCAGGAGATCCCCACTCCTCGGGGCCCGCTGTGGCTGGCGATCGTCGCCGAGGTCCGTCGGCTCGCCCACGCGCACGGAAACGTCGGGGCGGTCGTCGGCGCGACGTTCTCCGACGCGTTCCGGCTGGCTCGCACGACCCTCGGGAACAAAGTGCCCCTCCTCGTCCCCGGTATCGGGGCGCAGGGCGGTTCGCTGGCGACCGCGGTCCGGGAAGGGGTCGATTCCGAAGGGCGGGCGTTGCTCGTGAGCGCTTCGCGCAGCGTCATCTACGCGTCTTCCGGCAAGGATTGGAAGCGCGCCGCGGGAGCCGAGGCGGCCCGGCTGAGGACCCAGATCAACCAGCTGCGATCAGGCCTGCGTACAACTTGAGCAACTGGCGCACCACCGTCGCCAACCCATACCGATGCTCGGCCCGGAGTCGGCCGGCCGCGCCCATCTGATGCGCGAGCCGAGGGTCGTCCAGCAGCCGGCGCAGTTTCTCCGCGACGTCGTGCGCGAGCAGCGGCTCGGCGAGCAAACCTTCGACGCCCGGTTCGATCACTTCCCGCACCCCGGGCATGTCGGCCGTCACCACGGGCAGCCCGGCGGCCATCGCCTCCGCGACGGCGAGGCCGAATCCTTCGAGTCGGTTCTCGGAAGGGAAGACGAAGACGTTCCCGAGAGCCAGGTGGAGGGGGAGGTCCTCGTCGGAGACGTTCGAGCAGAACCGCACACGGTCCCCGATGTCCATCCGTCGAGCCCGGGTCCGGAGTCCGGCGAGGCGGGGGCCGGCACCGATGAGGAGCAGGACGACGTCCTTCGGTAGCTCGGCCATCGCATCCAACAGGACGTCCACCCCTTTGTGGGGTACGAGGCGGCCCGTGAAGACCACCACCCGTTTTCCCTCGAGGTCGAGGCTGGTCCGCAACGAACCCGGGTCCAGGCCCGGGCGGAATCGATCCAGATCGACCACGGACGGGATCACCTCGAGGTCCCGACCCCGCAAGCTCGCCGAGGTGCTCCCGTAGCTGCGGGTGTGCACGACGATCCGGTTGACCCGGCGCAGCGTCGGGGGGAGGAACACGCGCTGGTAGGCCCGAGCCGCGATGCGCCCGGTGATGCCGGGGAGGTCGAGGTCACAATGGTACGTGAGGCAGACCGGGACCCGGCGGCCGGTCAGCCCCCGCGTCGCGAAGAACGAGGTGAGCGGTGGCGGGTAGTGCAGGTGGAAGACGTCGCCTTCCTGACGCCGGACCGCGAGGCGCGTTCCGTAATCGATCGGAGTGTTGAGGATCGAGCCGAGAGATTTCGCGCGAACGATCCGGTATCCCTCGAACGCCTCTTCCGAAGGGAGATCGCGTCGGAACCGGGAGGTGACGACCGTGACCTGATGCCCCAGGCGCGCGAACTCTCGGGCGAGCGTCCGGACGTGGGATTCCACGCCACCCGTGTGGGGATAGAAGAAGGGGGAGACCTGGACGATCCGCACGGCCGGCTAGGCCCCGGTCGAGCCGGCGCGGGAGTTTCCCAGCGGCGAGGATTCCCGCCCTTGGAATAGGGCGTCGGGGGGGAGCCCGGCCAGGTCGATCCCTTTCATCGGCTCCCCGAGGCCCGAGGAGACCCGAACGAGAACCTCCGGGTCGTCGAAGTGGAGGGACGCCTCCACGATGGCGCGGGCGACCTTCATCGGGTGTTCGGCCTTGAAGATCCCACTTCCGACAAAGATCCCGTCCACGCCGAGCAAGCGGCAGAGGGCCGCATCGGCCGGGGTCGCGATCCCTCCGGCCGCGAAATTGACGACCGGTAGCCGGCGAAGGGAACGAACCTCCCCGCAGACGGCCTCGGTCACGCGCTCCCGCTTGGCCCAGATCGGAACATCCTTCTTCGGCATCGCGACGAGCTCGTCGACCTCGTTTCGGATCTGTCGGATGTGGCGGATCGCCTCGACCACGTTGCCGGTCCCCGCCTCTCCCTTGGTCCGAATCATCGCGGCCCCCTCGTCGATGCGTCGGAGCGCCTCGCCCAGGTTGCGGGCCCCGCACACGAAGGGCACCTTGAACCCCTTCTTTTCCACGTGGTAGAACGGGTCGGCGGGCGTGAGGACCTCCGACTCGTCGATCATGTCCACCCCCAGCGCCTCCAAGATCCGTGCCTCCGAGGTGTGACCGATCCGACACTTGGCCATCACCGGGATCGATACCCGGTCCTCGATCTCGCGAATCTTCACCGGGTCGGCCATCCGGGCCACCCCGCCGGCGGCACGGATGTCGGCGGGCACGCGCTCGAGCGCCATGACCGCGACCGCTCCGGCCTCTTCGGCGATGGACGCTTGGTCGGCCGTCGTCACATCCATGATGACGCCGCCCTGTTGCATCCGGGCGAACCCACGCTTGACCAGCTCCGTCCCGAACCGGAGCTTGTGGATGGGGTCTGCCATGGAATCTTCCTGTCGGCGTTAGTGTGCGGCGGTGTATAAGAGAACGGCGGACTCAAGAATCGTTAAGTGTCCAGCGGAAGTGGCTCGGCCGCAGGGGGAGCTGGTACCGGCTGAGAGGACGAGGGCGACCTCGTCGACCCCAGGAACCTGCACGGGATAATGCCCGCGAAGGGAACGCGATGAGGCAACTGAGGCCACTCTCCGCCGGTCCTGCGGAGGGATGAGCGGGGGATCGGTCGGCACGGTCGCGCCCCGCCGACTTCGGGGTCCCGGCCGCTCGCGACGAGTGCTCGTCGCGGTCCTCTCCGTCGTCGTCGTGCTCGTCGCCGGCCTTGGACTCTACACGCTCGCGAGCCAGCAGACCGCTACACTGGTGATCTACACGTATGCGAGCCTCTTCGGCGGGACCGATTGCGGGGCGACGAATTGGTCGACCGTCTTCGGGGCCTTCGAGACGGCCCACGACGTCCACATCGACGTCGAGTGTCCGGCCGGCACGCTCGCGAGCACCCTGCTCGCCCAGCAGAACGCTCCGGGCGCCGACCTGGTGATCGGGCTCGACGAGCTCACCGCCCCGGAGGCCGACGCCCACCACTTGCTCATCCCCTATGCCCCCCCGGAGCTCGCGAACGTATCCCCGACTCTCGTCTCCGAACTGTCTCCCGACGATGCGGTCGTTCCGTACGAGTGGGGGTACTTGGGGATCGACTACAACTCGAGCTTTTCCGCGCAGACCCAGGGGGCCGTGGACCACGCGACGTTCCCTGAGTTCGTGCAGAATGCGAGCTGGGCCCGTCAACTGCTCGTCGAGGACCCGTCCGTCGACATCACGGGGGAGGAGTTCCTGGTCTGGGAGATCGAGTACTACGAGCACGTGCTCCACCAGGATTGGCAGAGTTTCTGGGCCACCGTCCTTCCGGAGATGCAGGCCTGGCCACCGGCGCCGGACTGGGGTACGGCGTTCGGGGAGTTCACGAGCCCGACCGACAACCCCCAGCTGGTCGTGTCGTACACCACCGACCCGGCCTACGCCGCGGCGAACGGCCAGGCGGGCCAGTACAACTCTACCGTTTCCTGGTGGAACGGTACCGCGTACGGCTGGAGGACGATCTACGGGGTCGGGATTGTCGCCGGGTCCCACCACCTCTCCCTCGACGAGCAGTTCGAGGATTGGTTCCTGGGAGGCACGGTACAGAACCTCATCCCGCTCAATGAATGGGAATATCCCGCGAACGAGACGGTCGGACTGCCCTCGGTGTACGCGGCCGCCGTGGACCCGTCGACCATCACCCCCCTCAACGCCGATACGACTCCCTCCCAGGTCGCCACGAACCTGACGAGTTGGGTCGACCAATGGCTCACCCTCGCGACCGGGTCGGGATGAAGCGCTCGCTGACCGAGCTGGCGATGGTCGCCCCCATCGCGGCGTTCGTCGTGTTGTTCGCACTGATCCCGGTGGGACTGCTCTTCGCGAGTTCGATCTCGGCCGTGGGCGGTCTCGGTGGTCTGGGGAGCCTGCTCGCCCTTCCGCTCAATCAACGAGCGGTCACGAACTCGCTTCTTCAGGGCGGGGTGTCGGCCGCCCTCGCCGTGGCCTTCGGGTATCCGGCCGGGGTCTTCCTAGGCCGGTACCGCTGGCCGGGGCGCGACCTGGTCCGCTCCCTCCTCCTCGTTCCGTTCCTGCTGCCGAGCCTGATCGTAGTGCTGGGGATCGAGGATCTGTTCGGGGCCGGCGGGCTCCTCACCACCCCTGCCCCGTGGCTCCAATTTTTGGGCCACGGGATCCCCGGCATCGTGGCCGCGAATCTGATCTTCAACGTCCCCTTGGTCGTGATCCTCACCGCTGCCGGCTGTGAGACGGCGTCGTCCGACCTCGAGGAGACCGTGGTGACACTGGGGGGCTCCCCCGCGCGAGCCTACCGGGACGCGTGGGGGCGGCCGACCTGGATCGGTGCGGCCGCGGGAGGGTTGCTCACGTTCCTCTTCTCCGCCCTCTCGTTCGCGCCGCCGTTGCTGCTCTGCGGCGAACGGTGCTACACGGTCGAGGCGCGGATCTGGTCGCTCGACCAGATCCTCCTCGCTCCCTCTGAGGCCGGGGGACTGGCGCTCGTGATGGTCGTTCTGTTCCTCGCGCCCACGTTGGGGTACCTCTACCTGGTCCGTCGACTCGCTGCGCCCTCGGGTCGGAAAGCTCCGCCGGGGCGGCCCCTCGTCTGGACGGGAACGACCGCCGCCCTTGCATTCGAAACGGTCGCGGTGCTGGCCGGGGTCACCATCCTCCTGGGAGCCGTCCTCTTCCGAACCCTCGTTCCGGACGGGGGGGGTGGTGCGGGCAGCGCCTGGACGACCCTTTTCGGTCCGGCCACATCGAACCGCCTCGGGATCGGGATACCGTCCGCGATCGCGAACACCTTGCTCTTCGCGGTGGCGGCCGCCGGGATCACGGTCGTCCTCGCCGTTCCCGCGGCGTATGCGGTCCTGCGCAAACCCGGGCGAAGCTCGGGGCTGGGTCTGTTGCTGTTCGTACCCCTGCTGCTCTCCCCGGTGGTGCTCGCGCTCTCCCTCGCGACATTCTGGCGGCCGCTCCTGGGCGGCGAGGGTTCGGTGTGGGCACTCGTGATCGTCAGCCAGACCGTTCTCGCCCTCCCGTTCGCGCTCCAAAGTCTCGGGATCCCGCTCGCCGGGCTTTCCGCGGCCGGTCGGGAAGCGGCGGAAAGTTTGGGCGCGGGCCGATTCTCCGCCTTCCTCGACGCGGACCTGCCCCGCGTCCGGGACGGCCTCGTCACCGCGAGTCTGTTCGCTTTTGCGTTGGGCCTCGGAGAATTCACCGCCACTTACTTTCTGGTGACCCCTCGCTTCACGACCCTACCGGTCGCGTTGTACGGCCTCATCGGGGCGCGCCAGCTCCCGGCGGCGGACGCGGCGGCCGGGTTGCTCCTCCTGCTCAGCCTCCTCGTCTTCCTGGTGATCTCGCTCGGAGGTCGACGTGTTGAACTCTGAGCCGATGCTCCGCGTCGAGGGCCTATCGGCCGCGTGGGGCCGGACGCCCGTCCTGGAAGGGGTCACCTTCGAAGTCGGCCCGGGGGAGCTGTTCGTCCTGCTCGGGCCGAACGGGAGCGGAAAGTCGACCCTCCTCCGGTGCCTCGCAGGGCTCGAGGCCCCGACCCTCGGGCGGATCTTCCTCGAGGGACGGGACGTGACCGGCGTGCCCGCTCACCGCCGGGGGATCGGACTCATGTTCCAGGACGCTGCGTTGTTCCCTCATCGGACCGTCTACGAGAACATCGCGTACGCGCCCTTGCTCCAGCGACGTTCCCGTTCGTCCGTGGACGAGGAGGTCGGACGCCAGGTCGCCCTTCTCGGGCTCTCGGGCTTCGAGGATCGCGCGCCGGATCAGCTCTCGGGCGGGGAGCGGCAACGGGTCGCCTTAGCCCGCACCCTCGCGGCCCGGCCCCGCATGGTGCTCCTGGACGAACCGTTCGCCTCCATCGATCCGGAGCTCAAGGCCGAGTTGCGCGCCGACTTTCGAAGGGCGCTGCGGGCCGCGGGTGCTTCCGCGATCCACGTCACCCACGACCGCCCGGAAGGGTTGTTCCTCGGGGACCGGGTCGGGCTGTTGTTTGACGGACACTTGGACCGCGTGGCCCCGCCGATCCAGCTGTTCGCCGATCCGGGCTCGGAACGTGCCGCTCGATTCCTCGGGTACAACATCCTCGTCGGCGCTCAGGGTCCCGAGGCCGTGGACCCCCGGGAGGTGCGACTCTCCCCCGTGGGTCCCGACGGCCCGGCCCTGACGGTCGTCGCCGCCGGAACCACCGGCGGGGAACGCCTCGTGATCCTGCGCACTTCCGACGGGGCGCGGGTCGAGGTGCGGGGGCCGGACGACGGGGAGACACCGGCTCCGGGTGACCTCCTTCGAGCGACGTGGTCAAGGTCGATCCGGATGCCTCCTGGTCCGCCCGGGCCGCCCAAAGACGCCAAGAACCGTGGCGTGCTCTAGCCCACATGAGTCTCTCCGATCCCCTGCACGTCACCGAGATCGTCGATCTCGGCGGCGAACGCGCGACCGTTTTTCGAGTCGACCGGCTCGAAGGGGTGGAACCGGTCCGGCTCGCGCGTCGTCCGCGGACGGTTCGGGTCCTGCTCGAGAACATCGTACGCCACTTCGACCCGAGCCATACCGATCTCCCAGAGATCCGGGCCCTCGCGAACGGGGGTCCGCTCGCCGATCGGGTCGAATTCGCGTACTATCCCGAACGGGTGCTTCTGCAGGATTTCACCGGAGTCCCCGTCATCGTGGACCTCGCCACGCTCCGGAGCGCGGCGGTCGCCCGTGGCATCGCACCGGAGCGCGTCAACCCGACGGTACCGGTCGACCTGATCGTCGATCACTCCGTGCAAGTGGACAGTTTCGGGTCTCCGAAATCGCTCCTCATCAACCTCGATCGCGAGTATGAACGGAACCACGAGCGGTACCGATTCCTGCGATGGGCGAAGGAGGCGTATTCGAACTACCGGATCGTCCCCCCGGGGAACGGGATCTGCCACCAGGTCAATCTCGAACACCTCTCCCAGGTGGTCGTCCGACGGGAGGTGAATGGGACGGCGGTCGCGTTCCCGGACACGCTCATCGGGACCGACCGTACTTCCTTCCGCGCCCGGTGGTGATCGGAGTCGAACTCGTGGGCAGCCTGCCCGCCGGCGCGACCGCCACCGACTTGGTCCTCACGGTCACGCGGCGGCTCCGAGAGAAGGGGGTGGTCGACAGGTTCGTCGAATTCTTCGGGCCCGGTGTCACGCACCTGGGGGTGGCGGATCGGGCGACGATCTCGAATATGTGCCCCGAGTATGGTGCGACGGCCGCCTACTTTCCGATCGACGAGGCGACGATCGCGTACCTCACCTTCACGGGGCGAGATCCGGCCATCGTCCGACGCGTGGACGCGTACGCGCGCGCGACCGGGCTTTGGGGATCCCCCACTCCCGGGTCCATCGACTACGATGACGTGGTCCGTATCGACATCGGGACCGTGGTCCCTACGATCTCGGGACCTCGGAACCCTGAGGAGAGCGTCGCCGTCGCGGAGGCGGCGCGTTCCTTCGGAGAAGCGCTGGCCGCCTACCGGAAGGGGCGACCGGTTGCCGCGGACGCGGCCACGGCTCCCCCGGTCGAGCCTCCGGTGTCGGACGGCTCCGTGGTGATCGCGGCGATCACCAGCTGCACCAACACCTCCAACCCGTACGTGATGGTCGGCGCGGGACTGATCGCCCGGAAAGCGCTCTCGCTCGGACTCAAGGTCCCCCCCCACGTCAAGACCTCCCTCGCTCCCGGGTCGAAGGTCGTCACGGATTATCTCGAGAAAGCCGGCCTCATGGCCCCCCTCGCCGGCCTGGGATTCTCCCTCGTCGGGTACGGGTGCACGACCTGTATCGGCAACTCCGGCCCACTCCCGCCCGCGGTCGCCCAACAAGTCGTGGCCCAGGACCTGTACGTCGCGGCGATCCTGAGCGGAAATCGGAACTTCGAGGCCCGGATCCAGAATCTCGTGCGCGCGAACTACCTCGCCTCCCCGATGCTCGTCGTCGCCTACGCCCTGGCCGGGCGAATGGACCTGAACCTGACGACCGACCCGCTCGGGCATTCGACCGACGGGACCCCGGTCTTCCTCCGGGACCTGTGGCCCCCCCCCGAAGAAGTGCGGCGTGTGGTGGAAGCGAACATTGAGCCGGCAATGTTTCACAAGGAGTACCGCGCCATCGAGGTCGGGGACGCCCACTGGGAGTCCCTCAACCCTCCGCACGGGCCGAACTACGCCTGGTCTCCGGATTCGACCTACCTCGCCGAGGCACCCTACCTGCACCTTCCACCGCCCTGGTTGGCGACCGACGGGATCTTCGTTCGAGGCGCCCGGCCCCTCGTCGTGGTGGGGGACCGCGTCACGACCGACCACATTTCACCCGCGGGGGAGATCGCGGAAACCTCTCCCGCGGGCGCCTACCTACGAGCCCACGGGGTGCCTCCGTCCGAGTTCAACACGTACGGGGCCCGCCGCGGTCACCACGAGGTCCTCGTTCGGGGGACGTTCGCGAACGTGCGCCTGAAGAACGACCTCGTTCGCCCGAAGGAGGGCGGCTACACGCGACACCTCCCCGAGGGAGAGACGATGACCGTGTTCGATGCCGCTCAGAAGTACGGCTCGGAGGGGGTTCCCCTCCTCGTGTTCGCGGGCAAAAGCTACGGGCAGGGAAGTTCGCGCGACTGGGCCGCCAAGGGACCCCGCCTGCTCGGGGTCGGCGCCGTCATCGCTGAGAGCTTCGAACGGATCCACCGGATCAACTTGATCGAGATGGGGGTGTTGCCGCTCACGTACCGACCCGGTGAGAGCTGGACCTCCCTCGGCCTCACCGGGCGCGAGACGTTCGACATCACCCTCCCCAGCGATTCGCTCCTCGGGCCCGGGGTGATGCTCGACGTGAGAGCGCGGTCCGAAGACGCTCCTCCTCGATCGTTCCGAGTGGAGTGCCGTCTGAAGAGCGCGACCGAGCTCGCCTACTATCGGGCGGGGGGCGTACTCCCGTACGTGATGGAACACCGCTTCGCGCGCTAACGGCCGACCCAGTTACCCGCGTCCGGTTCGAGAGTGTCGGCTCCACCTCGCCAGCGCTTCGATGCGACGGAAGGTGACGGCCCGATCGCCCAGTTCCACCCGAGCGGAAGCCACTGCACGCTCCAGCGTGGCGGGGGGGACGTTCAAGGTATGCCGATTGGCCCTCCGCTCGAACATCCCGAGCGCTTGGGACAACGGTTCGGTCACCTCGCGGTCGGAGAGCGTGATCACGTCGTTGGGCGGGATGATGTTCAGAATGAGTCGCTCGCGAACCCCCGGCCCCCCCTGTCGGTCGGGAGGCGGGAACCCCTCCCGAGCGAGCGCCCGGTAGAATGCACGTCGGCCCTCCTCCCGTTCTCCCCCCCGGGGCGCCGGGTCCGATCCGGTCCCCGGGTGAACGAGCGCAAACGCGCCCTCCCGACCGACACGATCCGCTTCGGAGAGCGCACTCGGCGGGTCGTCGAGCGTGTGCAGCACGTGAACGAACAACGTTGCATCGAACGCTTGATCGCGGAACGGGAGTCGATACGCGCTCCCCCGGACCAACCGACGCACCCCTTTCCCCCGGGCGTGGGCCATCATTCCCAGCGATCCGTCGAGCCCCGTGACCTCGAATCCGCGCTCCTCCAGGGGACGAGCGATGCGACCGGTACCCACACCGACCTCCAAAACCCGCTGAACGCCGCGGTCCCGGAGCGCCCGCACGATCCCGTCCAGCGTTGCCGGCTCGAGCGGGAGGCGGGTGGCATCGTACTCGGGAGAGATCTGGTCGAAGTCGTTCGCGACGGCCCGGGTCGACATTTCGTGGGACCCGCGACGAGCGCGGGCTCATAGTCCTTGGGGACGCGGTGTCGTGGCCGGTGGTCGGCCCGTCCTCGAGCTCGGCGGGAGAACCGCTCGCCGGTGACCCCGAGGGGGGGAGGTCACGGTCGAGTACTGTTTCGGGGAGGGAGGCGTCCGGGGGTTGCCGATTGTTTCTGGAATGACTCTCCGAAAGTAACCTACTTCAGATTAAGGGCAACGTCATATATCATCGGTCGCCGGCAAGCCGATGCGGTCCGACGAACGCCCCCCAACGCCGTGGAGTTCCCAACGACCACGCCTCGCGAAGGGAGTCGCCCTGATCTCAGTAGGGGTCGTGATCTTGATGCTCCTCCCCGGAGGGCCGATCGGACTTCAACCGGCGACGTCGGCCGGGGTCTCCGGTATTAGTACCAGCCCGATGCCCGCGCTCTCGAACCTGCCCGTCGCCCAGTCGCCGGCCACGGGGGACATCGGGCCTGCCCCCACTCCCTTCTCCAGCCACAGCAGTACACCGAACGCCACGATCAGCGTCGTCAATATCTCGAAGGCGAAGCACATTCCCTTCCCGTTCTGGGGCGTCAATGTAGCGGCCCAACAGGGGTTCAGCACCGCCGACGCTTCGAACGTCGCCGCTACCCCGATTAATTTCATCCGGTACCCCGGCGGAATCGTCGGTGAGGAGTTCAATTACACTTCGGGCGTGATCACGAACATCGACGGCAGCACCGTGAAGGCGGGTACCCCGACGTCCACTTTTGTAACCTCGTGCAACTCGATCCATTGCCAAGCGATCTTCCAACTGCCGGCCGAGATCGACCAACCCCAGACCGCGGCCTACTACGCGGACTACGTCGTCAACACTCTCCACTTCCAGCCGAACTACTGGGAGATCGGGAACTCGGTTCCCGGCTGGACCCACTTCGGGACCCCGTGGTCGCAATGGGGGACGAAGGGCGGGAACACGATCACCGCCGTCCTCTTCGCCCAGCTCGTCGGGAAGTACATCACCGCGATCAAGGCCGTCGACCCGCATGCCCACTTCATCGCCCTCGGCGTGGCGATGGGCACTCCCGATTATGCCAAGACCTACGTGAGCGAGGTGGCTGCGGTGGACGGCCCGAACTTGTCGGGGGTCTCCGTCCATTCGTACACGATGGGGGCGGCTCCGTCGAACCCGACCTGGCCGGAACTGCTCGCGAATCTGAACGGGAAGTACTCCCTCACGAACCAGGTGGCGGCCGACCGAAGTTACTTGCAGGCCTCCTGCCCCAAGTGCAACCTCAAGCTGTTCGTCAGCGAGGCCAACGGCGCGGAGGTCAACGACTACACCAAGCTCCTGTCGACCTTCGCAGGGGATCTCTACGTCGCCGCGGACGTGACCATGGGTCTCAACCTGCGTTTGAAGAACATCGACTGGTTCTGCTACGACTGCCACTACGGAGGCGCTTGGGAACTCAGCACGAATCACTTCCAAACCCAGTACACGTTGTTCACCCAAATGATGACGGACCTCGGTCGCGACACCCTGGGAAGCACGGTCACCGGCCCCTCGTCGTTCTACGCGACCGCCACGTACGGGATTACTTCCGGTCTCGCACTGCTCATGGTCAACACGAACATGACGAGGAAGGTCTCGGTCGACCTGACGCAAACGGGGATCCTTCCGTTGAGCATCGGCAACCTTCGACAGTGGGTGAACGGCTCCGTCGGTCCGACCAACTCGTCGGTTCTGATCGGAAGCACCCTGACCTTGCCCGCGCTCTCGATCTCCATCCTCACGGTGGGCCCGCAGGGCCTGGGTGGAGGGGGCGTTCCGGCCCGTACGGTTCACGCCGCCCACGACCGGGACCGGCCGAGCGCCGCTCCCTCGAGCCCGAGCCGAACCCCGCCGGCAAACGGCGCCCCCGTCCGGACGGGGCCGACGTGCCCGCTCCCCCTGCCGACCTCGTGGGTGCCCAACGTGCCCCCGGCGGGCCCTCGTGCGGCCGCCGTGGATTCGAAACCCCCGCAGGGCTCTACGTAGGGGCCGCGGCCCTCGCGTCCGGGCGTGGCGCGCCCCGGTCCTATCGGCGGTCGTGAGAAGCTCCCGAAGGGGCTCGGTCTCATCTCGCCGCGGGGCCTCAAGGGATCGCAGGAGGTTTCCTCAGGGTCCTTCTGCGAGGGATGACCCCGGCACGCCCACGGGGGCGCAGTTCCGGGGTTCCGCCCAGGAGGAACCTCCGACCTACGGTCGCTGGCTCGAGGGTGGGGCACGGCTCCCCCGACCGAAGCGGCATCGAGATCGCTCCTCCCGTACCGGGAAGGGGGAAATGAGCCCCCGTGCCACCCGCGGTCCCCGTCACCGGCTCGGAGGGGCGGGTGCGAAATCCCTACGCGAAGCTCCGAGCTTTGGGAGCTCGGGCCATCGGGACGGCGATGGTAGCCGCATTCCCCGAGGTCAGAACGAGGGGGAGGTGTTCAGAGACCATCGTGGGCGGCACCGTCGTTGGGTGGGGTGGGCCGACCATCCCTCCCGCCGGCACCATCGGGCCGGCCGAGACTCCCAAGAATCCGAACGCATACGTCTCGGAGCAGGCCGCGATGATGCGACCCTCGGCGATCGTGGGACCCGAATTGAAGCTGGCGGGGCACGGCCAATTCCACAGGAGCTGGCCCGTGGAGGCGTTGAAGACATCGAGGGCGGTCCCGCCCGCGGCGACCACGATCCCATTCGCATAGGCCGGTGCACCGAAGACGTCGCCCCGGAACCCATGGGCCCATTTCACCGTGCCATTGCCAGGATAGAAGGCTCGCAATCCGCCGCTGTAGTTCTTGCCCGAAATATTCGTGGGCCCGCTTCCGTCGAAGAGGAGGCCGTCCCCCCACGCGAGAGGAGCGACATTCCCCGGGTATTCCTGGGTGGAGACCTGCGATTCCCATACCGGACCTGCGGGGAGGTTCGTCGCGTTCAGGGTGTAGACAAATCCGTTCTTGTTCATCGCGCTGACCTGGGGCTGTCCACCGGGGAGATGATAGTAATCCGGCGTGGTGCCGAAGTCGGAATCCTTGACGGTCTGAGCGAGCGGGACCTGCCACTTCCCGATCGGGGCGAGGGTGGTCGCGTTGACCGCGATCACCGCTTCCGACCAGTTCGTCACGTGGGTCTTGAGCGGATTGCCGGTCGCCACATAGATGGCATTCGTGGCCGCGACGTACGTCGGCGAGCCCCAGATGCTCGACCCGCGGGTCTTGTTGCCGCCCACCGTCGTATTGAAGAATCCCACGACGCTGTGCGAGGTGAGCGAAACCTTGAGCAGTCCCCCCCAGACGAGCGGCTGGTCGCACCGGCTCGCCACTCCCACGTACGCGTACCCGTTGACGACCAGCGGACTGGCCCAGTTGTAGTATCCGGAACTGATGAGGCCGATCGGTATCACCCAGGCGATGTTCCCGGTCGAGGCGTTGAGCGCGTACCACCGGCCGTGCCGTTCGTCAGGTTGCCGGTGATGTTGCCGCCGCCCACATAGATCATCCCGCCGTAGTCGGTCGCGGAGGACGTGATCCCCTGCGCTTTCGCATCGCAGTTCGGCTGGACGACCTGGCCCACGAAGGTCTTCCAGACCTGGACACCGGTCGAGGCGTTGATCGCATACTCGTAGCCGTTCGTACCGCCCACGTAGACCGTGCCGTGCTGGACGATCGGCTCGGTCTGCATGTAACCGGTCGAGAGCGCCCAGAGCTTGGTCAGGTTCGGGGCGGTCGTGGGGGATAGGGAGGTCTCGTTGAGATTGGCCCCATTCCGACTTACTTCGCCCATGTACGTCGGCCAGTCATCCGCGGCCGCGGCGAACGTGATCGCTCGGGTACCGCCGGAGTTCCCGATCGTGATCGAACCGGTCGAGGGGGTAGCGATCACCCCGCTGATCGGGCCCACGCTGAATCGATAGTTTCCGTTGGGTAGCGAGACGTTGATCTGGGCGGTGGTCGAGTTGTTGACGGAGCCCCCCACGACGACGTACCAGGCGTGCCCCGAAGACAATCCGGTCTCGGTGAACGTGAACTTGGCGGGGTGGCCGGAGCTCCCTTTGGGAAGGAGCGAGAGTCCGTCGGACATCCAGTAGGTCCCGGACCGCGCGGTGGTAGCGTTGATCCAGACGCTCCCGGGGGCGGAGGCGACCCGGTCGAGGTCGACGGTCGTGATGAGGGCGTTCGGGACAGGGGAGTGTTCGTCATTCAGCAACTTATCGCCGCCCGCCGCACTCCAGACTCGCGTTTCGTGGGCGGCGACCATTCCGAGCACGAGGTCCGAGGCGGAAGCGGGCACCAACGCGCTGGAGTTTCGCGGGTCGTTCGCCGTCGTGTAGTTCGCGACGGACCCGACATGGTCGAAGGGCGCGGGGCCCACGCCCGTGACGTCGACCACCGCGACCGCGGCACTGTCGGTCGAGCCGCCCGCGATCGTGGCGGTGATCTTCTTGGTCGCGCCGGTAGAGACATTGTACGCCGCGAAGATCCACAACGAACTGGCCCCGTTCGAGCTCGGTTGCGAGGCACTGGCAACCTTCGAAAACAGGTCGTGGGTGGAGTCGGAGACCGCCATAGTGTTCGACCCGAACGCGGTGAGAAAGACCACGATGGTGTCGCCGGTGTGCGACGTGAAGGAGCCGGAGGTTCCGCTGGTCCCGCTCACGTTGAAGTCGGTATGGGCCGCCACCGTCGGGGCGGTTAGGGCAAACGGGCCCAATTCCGAGGAGGGGGAGGCCGGACTGGTGGGGCCGGAGAGTCCGGCGCCCGGGGGGAAGAACAGGGCGAGCATCGCTACTACCGCGATCGCCAAGAGAAATTGTGGGAGGGAGGGTCGTCGCCGCAACACGTTCTGTCCAAGAGTCTGCATCTGAATCGCTCGGTTCCCTGATGGGGGCCGCTGGAGCTCAGTTCGGTTTAAGAGCGCTCCCTCGCTCAACTCGGAACTGAGAGGATTTTGGTACCAGTTCGTAGTGGGGGACTCTTCTCCCTCACGCCAGAACGACCCGGATCTTCACGGGGTCAAGAACGGTCTCGTCCCCGAGCGAATTTCAAGACTCCAGGATCGAACCTACACCGGTGGAAGCCGCGGTCGGCGCAAACTTCCCTGAGACACATATCGACACTTCCGCCGTTCGTCCATCCTACTTTCACTGTCCCCCCACCTCAAATGGCCGGCATCCTTCTGGAGGAGCCCTCCGAGCAAATTGCCGTTGTGCGAAGTCGGCTCACCAAGGATTCGGGGCTGATGGTCTTCTACATAGTGATCCGGGGGCCGTTGGGGGTCGGCAAGTCCACCGTCTCTCAGGGACTCTCGAGAAAAGTCGGCGCGAAGGTCATCTCGATCGACCAAATCCTCGACGACCAGGCTCTCTGGGTGGAAGGTCGTCTTTCCGAATTTCTGAAAGCCAACGCGTTCGCGGTCGAAGCCGCTCGGCCGATGCTGGCAGGGGGCACTCCGGTCATCTTCGAGGGCAATTTTTACTGGAAGTCCCAGATCCAGGATCTCGTCGGGAGGCTCGCGTACCGCCACCGCGTTTTCACGTTGGGGGCGCCGGTTGAAGTGTGCGTGGAACGGGATCGACAACGGAACCGACCTCATGGCCCGGAAGCGGCCAGGGCGGTCTTCGTGAAGTCCACAAAATTCGATTACGGCACCGTCCTGGATGCCACGGGTTCCGTCGACTCCGTGGTCCGCGCCATGGTTTCTCTCCTTGCTTCGGACCGATTCATCGCGCGGGGTTGAGGATACCCAGACGGAAATTTCGTCTCGGCCAAGGGACTCCGTCCCGTCTGGCCGTACTTCCAAGGAAGCGAGTCCGCTGTGCCTAACCTGGAGCCGCGGCTCGACCCGTGTCGGCCCCGCGGCGTGGTGCGGGTACGATAGTCACCAACGGGACGAGTCGCGGCCGCATCCCCGGCGGGGGGGGGTCCCATCGATTCAGGGGAGCGTTATGGGCGACGTTGAGCCCGAGTACGAACCAATCCCCAGGGCGACGAACGTGAGGCCCATGCCGGTCGTCGGACTGGCCGAACCCGCGTCGATCACGATGGAGTACAGGTTCGTCAGCGGGGTTACGTCCTTGTACGTCGGCGCCGTCGTTGTAAGGCCGTACCCCGGCCACTTCGTGGTCATGACCACGATCGTGCCGGTCACGCTGATCGCCGCGACGTGGCTCCCACTGTCCAGTACCGCGAAGGAAGAACTAGGGCCGCCGCCCGCGAAACCACTTCCCGAGGGGGTCTTGACTTCGAACAGTACGCTTCCGAACGATACAGCCGAGGATTCCACCGTCAAGACGTAAATGAAGTCGCCAGCTTTGCACCCCCCGGTGATGGCGGCGGGGCCGAGGGTCTGCGCACTCCCGGCCGTGCACGTTCCCGAGGAAACCTGACCGGCGGCGAAGGCAGCGCCGATGGGCGTCGATCCCGGACCGTGGGCCAGTCCCGACACCAGGACGTAGAGCACCGCAGCCAACACGACGACGATCGCGACCAGTAAGATCATGGCTATGATCGGCGACACCGCTCTCTTCGGCGCTTTTCTCCAACTTCGCTGCCGCGTGGTAAAACCGTTCATTGAGCACTTCCATCGAGGGGGAGACAGTTCGGTCGAGATAGATTTCCCGCCCATCTTATTTCAACCATTCCCCGAGCTCGAAACGGGGCCGTCCTCGGCGCGCAACCTCCGCCGGCCCACTGCGGTCAACGAACATCGTCCGCGGGTGGATTTGCACCCATGTCCGGTAGGCCCGGTTTCCGATTGAATGGGACAGCCGCAGAACATGTGGATATCGGATTCTGTCGAACCGGTTCTACCGGGAAGAGCCATCGTTGGGGCAGGTGGATGGACTCGTCAATCGGCGAGTCCGATCGATCGGTGAGGACCCGTGAAAATCAAGCCGGTGCGGGTAGCTCTCGAACTCGACCCGAAGTAAAGGTAGTTAGTCGGACCCATGCGTCCGGTTGAACTAGGACCGTAGATCGATGGTGGAAGAAATGAGTCATTCGGAGGACCTTCCGGTCGATGGTGCTGGGCCGAGGAATCACTCGATGCCGTCGCAGGAAGTGACGCCCCTTGCAGTCATCGGCGGGGACTGATTCTCACGTTCTCCGCGATGTTTGGAATTACGTTGCACGCGGGTCTCATTTGGGGAGCCCCCGGCGAGTCCGGTTACACCCTACGTTCTCTCGAGCTACTCGCCTCCATTCTCGGGGCGCTGGCGTTCGGTGCCCTCCTCCTGGCGATGGGGTTGTCGCGATCTTTTCGGGCCGTGATCCGAACCTACGGAACCCGCCGAGGAGGAGGCCGAGTGACCCTGGTCCGAGCAGGCTCGTTGATCGGTGGTTTGACGATCCTCTTCTTCGGCTATGGTATTGTTTGGATTGCGCTCTTCGTACCCATTTCTAGTTTCTACTTCACCCATGGGCCGTTCCCGGCCACGCCGCCGGAAGCGTACATGGTCGCCCGCCTACTGCTCGCGGTAGGGTCGGGGCTCCTGGCCGCAGGTCTGGCGATTGTCGGGTCGGTCGAGTTCCACCGCCGGGCCTTGCTCCGGACCCTGGCCGACCTCTCCCCCATCGGATAGGCGGCCAGGGCTCGTTACGAGTAGGACCCGCTCCGTTCGGGCGACCCTTTTTTTTGACGCCCGTGCTGGGATTCGTTAGGCGTGGCTAACGAATACAATGGTGACGACGGAACGCGAATGAGGCAACCGGAGGGGGCGGAGGCTGCGCACCGGGTGGCGCGATTCGACGATGGTCTGATTCGGCGGCCCCTGGGGGATCGGTATGCGAGCCCTTCGTGGGCAAGGGTCCGACTGGTCGACGAGGGAGCGGGAGGTTACCGAGCGTGCCCGATGGGAAAACTTGGAACCAAGGAAATCGAGCGCCTCGTCTCGGCCTATTTAGTAGCCGTCGCGTAGATCACATTGACCTCGATATGATGGATGTCGTGGGTCGCGAGCCAGTCCAAGTTGGACCGTCGCACCCGCTCTGCCGCCGGTGGACCGAGTTGGTCGACGGTGGATCGAAAACCGGAGCCGAGCACGATGGACCACCAGTCCCGAGGGGTCCGAAGCGCGTGTTGGCCGGACTCCGCCACTACAGTGGGCACGGGAACTCCGCCGTCCTGAAGAACTCGGTTCAGCGCCTCCGGTTCGACGATGCGATCCCATGGGTGGTAGGCGCGATGCAGCTCGGGTCGTTCTGCCCGAACCGCGTCCCAGAAGGATCCGGATCCTGGCTCAAACATTCGGGGACCCCACGTCGTGATGGCCATGCGACCTCGAGGTCGGACCAGTTTCCAGAGCTTCGACACGGTCCGGGTCATGTCGTTAGCGAAGAAGAGACCGAACACACACACCACGGCGTCGAAGGATTCGTCCGCGAGGGCTAGGTTTTCCATGTCCCCCAACTGAGCCGCCACGTTCCTGAGTCCGCGCCCCTCCGCCTTGGCTCGGCAGAGCTCGATCAGCCGGTCCGAAACATCGACCGCGGTCACCCGGCCGGTCGGGGTTACCCGCGCTGCCGCAGGGAGCGCGGAGGCTCCGCTCCCGCAACATACATCGAGAACATGGTCTCCGGGGCGGAGTCCCAAACGGTCAATCGTTCGCTCGCCGAACCGGTTCCAGAAAGAGAGAGCGGGGTCGTCGAAGTGGTCCGACGCCGCGTTGTAGGTCGCAGCCGCCTGGGATCGCATAGTTGGGTCCATGAACAATCCCGGATGCCTCACGACCTCGGCCTTCCTTCGGCCGGAATGACATCGCGATGATCGGCGGGTAGGGTAAGAAGCTTAGCTTAGGGCTCGGAGTCTCCCCCCGCCCTAAGGTGGGAGCAAGTCCAAATTCGCAATCGCGGCCAGGGGCATTGGGCGAGTCCGAAACGGAGCGACTCGTCGCCGGGGGGGACCACGCCCGTGCTGGGATTCGAACCCAGGTCTGAGGCTCCGCAGGCCTCTAGGA
>JAKIVW010000052.1 GCA_022750355.1 Thermoplasmata archaeon | reverse complement strand
CGCCGAGGTCCGGATCGGCGATCTGTTCGCCCCGGTCGAGGGCGAGCGGTTCGACGTGATCGCCACCAACCCTCCGTACCGGGCCGGGCGGCCGCTCATCCTCGAGCTCGTGACCGAAGCTCCGGATCACCTCAACGTCGGCGGACGCCTCCTGATCGTGGGGAAAGGGACCCAGGGGATCCTGTACTACCAGGAACGCCTCGAGAAGGAGTGGCCCGGACCCGTCTCGGTCCTCGGACGGCGCTCGGGCTATCGGGTGCTCGAGGCACGCCTCGAGCCGACGAGCCGGAAGCCGTAAAGGCGCCCGATGTGGCGGAGATACCGCCCGATCTCGCCCTGACCGAGCTTGCTCTCGCCGGCGGTGCGGGGGCGGAACGAGATCGGGATCTCCACGATCGGCGCGGGGTGACAGCGCACCATGATCTCGAGGCCGATCTTGAACCCGAGAGGGGAGAGCGGAGACCGAGCGAGCACCTCCCGCCGGAAGGCGAAGAATCCCGACATCGGGTCGGCGACGGGAACGAGCGGTCGCGCGAGGGCGGTGGCCCCTCGCGAGAGAAGCCGACGCGCACGGGAAAGGCCGGGGGAGCTCCCTCCCGCGATGTAGCGACTTCCGAGCGCGAATTCGGCCCCTCCGGCCGTGACCCCCTCGACCAACTTCGGGATGGCCGAGGGCGGATGACTCCCGTCCGCGTCCATGACGACGATCACGTCTCCCCGCGCTAGGGCAAATCCCTCCTGGACGGCGGTGGCCAGGCCCAATTTTCGCCCGCGATTCCGGACGACGCAGGTGACGGGACCGGCGAGCGTCTCGGCGTAGGCCGCGGTACCGTCCGGCGAGCCGTCGTCCACGATGATGAGCTCACTCGGGTAGGCGATGAGCGCCGAACAGAGTTCGGGGTAGAGGGTCACCAGGGACCCGCGTTCGTTGAACGTCGGTATCACGACCGAAACGATCGGGTCCGACGGCACGAGGTCTCCACACTCCCCGGTTACATACACCTTGTCCGGCCCCCGGCGGCGCGGGAACGCCGCACTTTCGGCCCCGAGAAGTCTCGGGAGCCGGAGGGCGGCCGAATCACAAAATTCCTCCCCGAAGCACTTAAGAGGGTCGGCTTTCTCGGCGCGCGCACCCTCGGACCGGGGGTAGGTAGGATGGCCGCGAGGCCCTCGCTACATCCGGTCCCGGTACATCAGGAGAGTGAGTCCCGCGCCCAAGGAGCCGAAGGACGCGAAGGCCGCCCCGGCCGCGTCCGCCCCGCCTGCCGAGGCCGAGCCCTCGACCGAAAAAGCACCGAAGAAGGAGAAGTCGGGCAAGGGGAAGGACTCCAAGGATGGAAAGGACGGTAAGGAGGGCAAGGACGGCAAAGAGGGCAAGTCCAAGGGCAAGGGCCCGGGATCCGGCAAGGCCCCCAAGTTCGTCTCCGACAACCCCAACTTCCGTTACATCGTCCGCGTCGTGAACACCGACCTGGACGGTACCCGACCGACCGCGCTCGCCCTCACCGGCGTGAACGGCGTGGGCCTCCGCCTCGCGGAGGTCGCGTGCCTGCTCGCGAACGTGCCGGCCGAAGAGCGGATCGGGAACCTCTCCGAGCAGACGGTCGAAGGGATCGAGGCCACCCTGGCCGCGCTCCCGACCAAGGTGCCTCTCTGGATGATCAACCATCGGCGAGAACCGATGATGGGCGAATCCCTCCACTATATCGGTCCCGAGCTCACGACCCGCCGCCGGGACGACATCAATCAAATGCGAATGGTCCGCAGCTATCGGGGCGTTCGCCACGAGCGGGGCCAGAAGGTTCGAGGCCAACGCACCCGCTCCAACGGCCGAACGGGGATGGCCGCGGGCGTGCTGAAGAAGGACGCCAAGGCGGCCGCCGCGGCGGGTAAGGAAGAGGCGGGGCCCGCCGGCGCACCGGCGGCCGCCCCGGCCGCCGCCACGGCGGCGGCGCCCGCCGCGACTCCGGCCAAGACCACGCCGGCGAAGAAGGGGTGAAACGATGGGCGATCCGAAATTCCTACGCCGAACCTACGATACTCCCAAGCACCCGTGGGAAGCCGGCCGCATGGACGAGGAGCGCAAGCTACTCACGAAGTATGGACTCAAGAACAAGCGCGAGCTTTGGAAGGCCCAATCGATCCTCCGGGGATTCCGCAGCCAGGCGCGCGATTTGCAGGCACGTCTCCGTGCCGGCGAACCCCAGGCCGAGCGCGAGACCGCGGGTCTGTTGGGTCGGCTGAGCCGCCTCGGCGTACTCTCCCAATCCTCGCCCGCGATCGACGACGTGCTCGCCCTCACGACCGAGGACGTGCTGCGCCGCCGGTTCGAGTGGATCGTCTTCCACCGCGAGCTCGCCCCGACCGCCAAGGGGGCCCGGCAGTGGATCGTGCACGGCCATTTCTCGATCGGCGGCCATCGGGTCACGCGACCCGGATACCTGGTGCCCGCGGCGGACGAGCTCCGCATCACGTACACTCCGACGAGCCCGATCTCGGACGACGACCACTCCCAGCGTTCCGCCCTCCGGGAGCGGCTCTCGGCTCGGTCGGCGCCCTCGGAAGCCCCCCCTCCTCCCCAGGAGGCTTAGGCGATGGCGAAGATCGGCATCGCCCACATCTACGCCAGCTACAACAACATCCACATCACCGTCACCGACCTGACGGGGGCCGAGACCCTCGCGAAGGCGACCGGCGGAATGGTCGTCAAGGCCGCGCGCGACGAATCGAGCCCCTACGCGGCGATGAAGGCCGCCGACCAGATCGCGGCCGCCATCAAGGAGAAGGGGTACGACACGCTCCACGTCCGGGTCCGTGCCCCCGGCGGAAACCGTTCCCGATCTCCCGGACCCGGCGCCCAAGCGGCGATCCGTGCCCTCGCCCGGGCGGGCGTCAAGATCCAACGCATCGAAGACGTCACTCCCGTGCCGCACGATGGTACCAAGCCGAAGGGCGGTCGCCGCGGACGGCGGGTGTGACCCTGTGACGCCCCTCACCATCCAGGAACTCAAGCCGCGCTCGGCGCTCGTCGAGATCGACAACGCGACGGCGTCCCAGGTGAATGCGATCCGACGGACCCTCATCGCCGACGTCCCCAAGCTCGCGATCGAGGACGTCGAGTTCCACCTTGGCCCGATCCGGGACGAAGCGACCGGCAAGGACTACGATTCCTCGACCTCCATGTTCGACGAAGCGATCGCGCTCCGGCTCGGCCTCCTTCCCATCCCCACCGACCTTTCCGAATTCCGACGCAAGTCCGAGTGCTCGTGCGGAGGCACGGGTTGCCCGCACTGCCAGGTGATGTTCTCGATCGACCGCAAGGGTCCCTGCACGGTCTACGCGCGGGACGTGGTCCCCCTCGGGGACGCGACCCTCGCCATCCTCGAACCCGAGATCCCCCTCGTACGGTTGGGAGCTCGGCAGGCCCTGCTTGCCTACGCGACCGCGGTCGTGGGCACCGCGCGCGAGCACGCGAAGTGGCAGGTCGCCCAGGGCGTCGGCATGTACCCCCGGCCGCACGTCAAGATCGCGAAGAAACCGGACTGCACGGAGTCCTGCCTCAAGCGCACGGCGGCGTCCTGCCCCGTGAACATTCTCGAATTCAGCGGAGGCAAGCTCTCCGTCACCGACGAGTTGAAGTGCATCGACTGCGGCGCCTGCGAGAAGGCGTGCGAGCACGGCTCGATCAAGATCACTCCCGACACCGAGGACTACTTCCTCCGGTTCGAGACGGACGGTTCGCTCACGCCCCGCGAGGCGCTCCGGTTCGCCCTGAAGGACCTCAAGCGCCGCTTCGAGGAACTGCGCGAGGCGATCCAGGCGGTCCCGTAGGGGCCCCGGCGCTCGTCCAGTCATACCGCAGGATCGCGGCGATCGCGCCGAGTCCCTCGAGCTTCGCGCCGTTCTCTCCTTCGTTGCGCACCACGAACAGGCGAGCGCGGGCGCTGCGGGCGCGGTCGAGGACGGGCAGGATCTCCGGATCGGTGAGCAGGCGCTCGGAGACGAGGAGGGTCTCGACCGCGCCGGCGTCGACGGCTTCGCCGACCTCTCGACGACCGACCGCCGCCCGGGTCCCGGACGCGAGGGAGCGGACCAGCCGCTCGACGAACTCGGCCTCCTCGGCGGCGACGCTCCCCCGGAGCACCTCAGTGGCCCGGCCCGACTTGAGGAGCTCGTCCACTCCGACCCGGCCGGATTCGGCCGTCGAGTAGACCTTCACCTTGGCCGCGACCGCGGGGTCCTCCTCGTGGAGGCGCCGCGCGAGCTCCTCCTTGAGGAACCCGGGCCCCGCGATGATCACCGCGTGAGCGGCCGGCCCCTCCCGACGCAACAGGGCGATCAGTTCGTCCGCGTACGTCGTCCGGTCCTTCTCCCCCTGGCCACCCTCGAAGCGCTTCCCGGCGATCGTCCGCCGAAGGTCCGCCACCGGTTCGATGGCGCGACCGCGCAACCGGAGGACGGAGGAGTCGCCCCAATCGACCGCGGCGAGCAGGATCGTCGGCTCGCCGGTCCCGGCGAGGCCCTCCTCGAGCAGGATGCGGTCCCCGGCGGAGGTGGAGCGCTTCAGCACGGTGACCTCGTCCCCTTCCGTCAGGTCGAGCGTGTGGTGGCGGCCGATATCGAACGGCCCCTCCCGGATCGGCCCGGTGATCCGAACGTGCTTGGTGAACCCGTGGAACTCGACCTGTTCCACCTCGAGCACGATCCAGACTCGCCGCCGCGTTCGCTCGGCCCCCGGGACGTCGGCCGGCGCCTCCGGGTCCCGCCGCGTGGTCGATCCCCCGGCCATGTCGCCGTTCCGAACGAACCGCGCGATCCTCCACAGGTCGCTCGGGCTCTCGAGACGGAGCCGCAGCAGCCCGGTGGCCGCGTCGCGGTGAAGAAGACGCACGATCAGCTCCGGAGGAGCCCCGACGGACCCGTCGCATATGCGGCTTTCGATGAAGGCCGCGTAGTTTCGATAGGCTTAATTCGGAGGGGACGGTCTCCGCGCCACCGGGTGGAGGCACCTCCTGAGCGGTCGGTACGCGGAACTATTCCGCCAGCGTTCTTTTGGCTCGTTCCTGACGGCCGGGGCTCTCCAATTCGCCGCCCCCGGGACCGCGTCCGTGATCCTGTTCTTCTCGGTCGCCGTGGCGTACCCCGTCGACCACCGTGCGAGTTTCGCGGCGTTGGCCCTCGCGCTGCTGGGTCTCTCCTCGACCG
The DNA here is from genome assembly GCA_022750355.1 of Thermoplasmata archaeon. Taxonomy (GTDB): domain Archaea; phylum Thermoplasmatota; class Thermoplasmata; order Lutacidiplasmatales; family UBA184; genus Lutacidiplasma. The sequence goes on along the minus strand of JAKIVW010000052.1, from coordinate 6,216 downwards.
TCCCGACCCTCATCGCCGCGTTCTACTCCGGCGCGCTGGCCGACCGGTACGACCGCGGGAAGTTGATGCGATTCGTCAATCTCGTCGGGGTCGCCGCGACGACCGGCCTGGCCGCGCTCTTCGTCTTCCAACCCGCGGGTCAGATCGACCTGCCGGGGCCTCCCGGCTTCTACGTCCCCGTGTGGATCCTGTTCATCTACCCGTTCTGGGCGGCGGTCATCGTTTCCTCCACGATCTTTCGTCCCGCGTTCAACACCTCCGTCCCGCGGGTCGTGCGGCGCGACCTCCTGGGGCGCGCCAACGGCGCCATCTACGCGATCGCCGGCGGGGTCAGCGCCGCCGGCACGATCGGCGTCGGAGTCCTGCTGACGGTCGCCCCCGCCGCCTATGCGTTCGCGATCCCGTTCGCCCTCCTGTTCGTCACCCAGGTGGCGCTCTCCGGGGTCGACGTCGACCTGTCGGTCTCCCGGACCGGCCCCGCTCGCTCGCTCCTCCGCGATGCGCGCAACGGGTTCGCGTACCTCCGCCAGCATCGCTCGCTCCTCCAGATCACGGTCGCGGCGCTCGTGATCAACTTCCTGGTCGCCCTCGCGACCGTCGAACTCGCCCTCTACGTCACCAGCTGGCTCGGACTCACCCAAGGGATCTGGTACGGGGCGATGGTCGCCGCCGCGACCGTCGGTGCCTCGGCGGGATTTGTCCTGGTCGCGAACGTCCGGTTCGAACCGCGGGCCGGTCGGTGGTTGATCGGACTGACCTGCGCGCTCGGAGGCTCACTGTTCGCGCTGGCGCTCGTCCACACGATCTGGCTCGCGCTCCCCATCATCTTCCTGTTCGGAACGATCCCCGGGATGTTCACGACGGTCTTCCTGTCGACCATCCAGTCGACCGTCCCGGACGAGATGATGGGACGCGTCTTCTCGGCGGACGAGGTGGGGAGCTACGCGCTCGTTCCGGTCGGCCAGTACGCCGGCGGCGAGTTGACGGTCGCGGCCGGTGTCCAGGGCACCTACTTCTTCGCCGGAGCGACGATCCTCGTCTTCGGGGTGTTCATGTTCGCGGCGTTCGGTTCTCTGCGGAACCTCTCGTACCCCAGCTCCCCGAGCTCGACGGGCCACTAGGGGTCTCGCCGGGCGCGACCGGGATCGCGGCGCGCGAATACCAGGACTGTTCCGGACCGAGCGTGCGGACAAATCCGAGGCCCTCGTAGAGGCGAATCGCGCGTTCGTTCCCCTCGGTCACGTTGAGGGCCGCCACCGTCTCGCCCCGGGCCCGTAAGGCGCGGAGGTTCGCGACCACGAGGGCGCGCCCGACCCCGGCACCCTGGGAAACCCGGTCGACCATGACGCTGATCAGCAGCGGGCCGTAGGGCGCCCGCACCACGAGGGACGCGCCCCGCGGACGGCCGCCCGCCTCTGCGAGCGACGACGCCCATCCCAAGAACTCCCCGTACCGCGAGGACATCATCTCGCGGATCGCGTGCGCCGCGTCGGTCGCGGGGTCGGGGTCGCTGAGGTACATGTACTGGTCGAAGGTCCCTCCGAAGGCCGCGCGGTGCAGGAGCGCGACGGTCGGTTCGTCGTCCGGTCGCACCGGCCGGATCTGGATCCCGTCCGGAGGTCGCGACGCCGGGAGTTCCGCCGACGGCGGCCAGCGCATCTCGGACCTCGCGAACGACCCGAACCCTCGCCCCCGCAGGAGAGTCGCTTCCTCCGCGGGGGTCAGACCGACGAGGCCTCCCGGAGCGAACACGATCGGACCGGCCGTGTCCACGAGCTTCCGAAATAACGCCTCGTACGCGCGGGGCCGGCCGACTTCGGGACGGAGATACAGCGTCTGCAGCGTGATCCCCGAGGGATGCCCCGTCTCCCACAACGCCACTCCGACCGGCTGGCCGTCGATCCGGACGAGGCGTCCTTCGGCCATTCGCCCCGACCGGATTTGTTCGGAGACGATGGCGATGCGCGGTTCGGCGTCCGCGGCCGGACCCGAACGAGAGAAGGCCGCCACCAGCGCCGAGCGGCAGAGTTCGATGGCGGCGGGTACGTCGCCGGACATCGGGGCCAGTTCGATCTCCCCGGACGCCTCGGCCATGCACGCACCAGTAACGCCCCCTTCAAGGGCTCGTCGCCCCCGGCGGCCGGATCTCGTATCGGGAATGATATATCCCTCGGGTTTCCGACCCGAGAGGCCGATGCCATGAAGATACAGTTTCAAGCCAGCGTGGACCCCGACGATGTCGCCGACGCATTCATCCTCGCGTTCCTCGCCCGGCACCGGGGGCGGCCGGTGACCGCGGATCAGATCTGGAAGGGACTCAAGTCGAGAGGGTTCGTCCCGACGGACGGTCGCCCCTCCTCCACGAGCGAAATGGACTCGGGCGCCGCCGTGGCCGAGATCGCACAGCGACTCGAGAAGTGGCTCAAGGAGGGACTCATCGGCGGGGACGAGGCACCGGAGTCGATCACCGGCGACCGTCATTTTTGGGTGATCGGCAATCCGTTGACCAAAGGATAGATCGCGTCACCGCAGGGTCGCCGCTCGGGTTCGGCCCGCAACTTCTTTCCTCCTCTTCCCGGGAGGGCGAAGCATTTGGAATCGACTTTCGGTCCGACCTCACTCCGGTCTGCGTGCCGGAGCTTTCTGCCACACTCCCGCCCCCGTCGGAGCGAACAGGGATGGACCGCGCGCGCGCGGTTCAAGACCCGCGGACCGACTCACCCGTGCGGTCGGCGAACGGAAGGTTCACCGGTCGCCGGATCCGGAACCAACGACTCAGGGGGACGGTGAGGAGGTGGTCGAGCGTGTATCGGGGCGAATCGTACCCGAGGAAGAGGGCGACGTACATCGCGAGGTAGAGAGGCTGCGCTCCCACATCGGTGGATCCCGGAAACGTCGAGATCTGGGTCCACTGGGTCATCAACAGGGCCAGATTGAACAGGGCGCCGACCACGCAAGCGGCCCGCGCACTCAGTCCCAGGAGGAAGGCCACCGCCAGGTAGAGAGTCACGCCCGCGATGAGGCCGGCAAAAAGGAGAGGGTGGTCCGCTACGAACAACGCCAAACCGCCCCCGCCCAACGTCTGCGACGAGTAGGAAGCGGCCGTGGAACCAAAGCCGGACCAAAATTGATTGGACGGATCGAAAATGTAGACGAGGTTCACGGCCCAGAGGAGACCGAGCCCCAGCCGGAGCGCGGTCATCCCTTTCTCCGTCTTTCCCCACGGGGAGGGAAGTGCGCGTACCTCGGCGCTCGAGGTGAATCCCCCCATGGGCGGCGGAGACGGGTCCGTCCACTTCAAGGCGTGTTGTAACCGTCCGACACTACGCACCGGAGACCCGCGCCCGTCCTCGTGCCCGGCGGGCGGCCGGGTTCAAATAGAAGGAAGACGATATGTCAATCGTCAGACAAAGATAGGGGTCTTGTCTGACAGACATGGTCGACACTTCCGAGCGGGTGACCGTCAGGATCCCGCAGGAACTGATCGACAAGCTGAAGCAGATCCAGGACGTTCGAGGCTCTCCGACGATCTCCGATACGATCCGCGAGGGTCTCGAGCAGTACATCGAGCTCCACCTTCCCCCCCAGAACGTCCGAAAGGTCGTGGTCGAGCTCTCTCGACAAGACAACAACCGCCTCGAGGCGTTCGTTCGCGAAGGGAATTCGGTCAGCGTCGACGACGCCGTGCGCTCCGCCGTCCGGGAGTACATCCGCGGGCGACTGGAGCAGGTAGGGGCGACCCGATCCCACCGACGTGAGGGGGAGGCGCTCGCCACCGAGGGCTCCCCACCGCCCTGACGGCGGGGGTGAGCGCATGACGAACCTGCCCGACGTCGACTCGTGGGCCTCTCTCGCGGTCACGCCATCGATCGCGGTCGTCGGCCTCGGGGGCGCCGGCAGCGAGTCGGTCTCCGACCTCCTCGCGCTCGGCATCCCCGGCGTCCGCGCCTTTGCGGTCAACACCGACGCGAACCATCTCCTGCGGACCGGGGTCGAGGAGCGGATCCTGCTTGCCCATCGCGAGCTCAAGGGGCGCGGCAGCGGCGGGGACCGGGATGCGGTCCTTCGGGGCGCCGAGGAAGGGCGGGAAGAGCTTCTCCGGCGACTGCGGCCGTTCGAGATCGTGTTCCTCCTCGCGGGTCTGGGAGGGGGCACCGGCAGCGCCCTCCTCCCGTTCCTCTCTCGCGCGCTTCGGGAGACGGACACCCTGCCGATCCCGGTCGCGTTCCTCCCGTTTCAGGTCGAGCTCGATACCAACACCAGCCGACGCGAGAACGTCGAGGCGGCGGTCGCCGACCTCGAGGGCATGGGAGGGTTCCTCCTCGCACTGGCCAACGAGAAACTTCGACGATTTGAGTCGCTGCCGATCCACCGCGTCTTCCAAGTCCGGAACGCGTACGTCCACTCCCTCGTCTCGAGCCTGGTCGACATGGTCGAGAACCCCTCCCAGATCTCCGTCGACTTTGCCAGCCTCAAGAATCACCTCCGCGCGTCGGACCTCTCGACCCTCGTCGTCGGAGAGTACCACATCTCCGAGCCCGAGAAACTCGTGCAAGAGGCCCTCAACGAGACCCTGCTCGATTATCGGATCGCCGAGCGCCCCTCGGTGCTCGTCCATCTCGATGGGGGCTCGAACCTGACCCTCGGGACCCTCGATCGGGTGCTGCGCGCGCTGCGACATCGCCTGGGAGAACCCGAGCGCCTCGTCCTCGGGACCCGGGTCCGGTCGGAGCCGAGCGAGGTGGTGCGGCTTACGGCGGTCGTCGGCGGCCTGCGGCCCCGCACGGTCCGAGAGGCGCTCAGGACGAAGAGCCCGGGTTCGCTCGTGGCCCACTAGACCCCGTCTCCGAGGGTCGGGGGCCCTCTCGCGCGTCCAGCGAGGCATGCACGAGGTCGATCACCTGGGACGTCCTCAGGCTCCGGGGTCCGACGGACAGTTGCGGAACCCCGGAATTCGACAGGAGGGCGACTTCGGACTCGGACGGGTCGTACGGGTCCGAGACGACGGCGGCGATCGACCCGTCGGTCGGCGTCCAGTCCGCGATGGGGGAGCCGCTCTCCGTGAGCCAGACGGCCCCGGGGAGCTGGAGGAACTCGGCGAGGGCGGTGGGAGGGTCCACGGGCCCGACCCGAAGCCCGGGGGACGATTCCAGCGGCTGGGGGTAGCCCGCCGAGCGGACGAGGGCGTTCTTGACGAGGGCCGCCGTCGAGCGCTCGTCCGGGTTCAAGTACCGGACCCGGGCCCCGACGATATCGACCCTCCGAGCGACCGGCGGGGGCTGGGCCACGAACAGGATCGTCACCTCGGTGTCGCGCCGCAGGTCGTTCGATAGGGTGAACGCCGTGGAGACCGCCCGGGCCACCTCGTCCATGCGACCGGCCCCGCCGGCGAGGTCGTTCAACGTGAACGCCCCGTTCGGGGGTACGCGGTGGGCCAGGAGCAGGAACCGGCGCACGGCGGAGCGAGGCGCCCCGGCGCTAAAGGTCTCGGACCACCGAGTGGGTCGTGGGGGCCGCGGCTCGCCGGCGGGGCTTGGGGGCCGAGGGGACCCGCGGGGCGGGCATCGGGTTCTGCTTGCGCTCGAGCCAGACCTCATCGCCCAGTTCGTGGTAGACGGCGTGGGCGGCGAGACCGGTGCCGTGCTCCCCGTGGGGGAGCAGGAACCCACCGGACCGATTGGCATTCGAGGAGTAGACGACCTCCTGTTCGCCGGCGGCCGCCATGGCGGCGGATTCCTCCCGAGCGAGGTCGAAGATACGGTCCTTGCGGAACATCCAGTAGTGGATGCGCCACTCGCGGCCGTCGTAGAGCGTGGTCTCGTCCCGTTCGGTCTCGAGGATGCCGGTGTCCTCGAGCATGTAGAACGTATCGCGGTCGTCCGGTTCCAGGACGTTGTCGATGATCCGCTCGTTGAATCCGAAGAAATTGAGCACGTGGGCGGCGATCGAGCGGGCGTCCTCGGGCCGCATGCCTTCGTGGCCCACCGAGCGCCGGATCGCCTTGGCCAGCGAGTCGAAGTCGACCGGACCGGCGATATCCGAGAGGATGACATCGGTCGGGATGCCCGACCGGGTGGTCGTGATGTCCGCCGCCGTCCGAAGGGGCACCGGATTGCGCAGGGTGTACTGCTTCACCGGGATCTTGGACTGCGAACCGGGGGCGTCACGCATGGGATTCAATTCGAAGGTATCCTATAAATAACTTAGGAAAAGAGC
>JAKIVW010000051.1 GCA_022750355.1 Thermoplasmata archaeon | reverse complement strand
CGTCAGGCTGTGGGTGTGGTGGTGGGGATCACGCCGTTCAACTTCCCGATCATGATCCCGCTCTGGATGGCGCCGCTCGCCCTGGTCTGCGGCAACTCCTTCATCCTCAAGCCGTCCGAACGGGTGCCGCTCACGGCCGTCGCCCTGGCGCGACTCATCTCCGAGGCGGGGTTTCCTCCCGGCACGTTCAATCTGGTCCACGGCGATTCGGCCGCAGTGGACGCGCTCCTCACGCACCCCGGGGTCGACGCAGTCTCGTTCGTCGGTTCGGCCCCGACCGCGCGCCACGTGTACACCACGGCGGCGGCGCACGGGAAGCGGGTGCAAGCGCTGGCCGGAGCCAAGAACCATCTGCTGGTCATGCCGGACGCGAACCTCGAGCGCTCGGTTCCCGCGGTCAGTCCGGGGAGCGGTGTCTCGCCGGCAGCGTGGTCCTCGCCATTGAGCCGGGGGCGGACCGACTGGTGGAGCAGCTCTCCGAGGCGGTGCGTTCGCTGACGGTGGGTCCGAGCCTGGACGCGGAGACGGACGTCGGCCCCGTCATCCGCGCGGACCACCGGGACCGCGTGCTGCGCTGGATCCGGGAGGGCGAGTCGGCCGGGGCGACGGTTGTCGCGCGCGGCTCAGCCCCGGCGGGTTCCGAAGGGTACTACGTCGCCCCCATCCTCTTCGACCGGGTGCTGCCGGAGATGGCGATCGCCCAGGAGGAGATCTTCGGGCCCGTGCTCTGCGTCGTCCGAGCCCCCTCGCTGACGGAAGCGATCCAGATCGCGAATCGCTCCCGATTCGGGAACGCGGCCGCGATCTTCACCCGGGACGGGGCCGCCGCCAGGGAGTTCGTCCACGGGATCGAGGCGGGAATGCTCGGCGTGAACATCGGGGTCCCGGCCCCGGCCGCGTACTTCCCCTTCGCCGGGTGGAAGGGCTCGTTCTTCGGCGACCTTCACGCGACCGGACGGGACGCGGTGGAGTTCTACACGCGCAAGAAGGTTGTCACGACTCGGTGGTTCTAGCCCGACCGAGGGGCCTCGGCCCGTCCCTGCACGACCCGAGTGCTCACGGTCGATTCCGGTCGGCCAGGCGTCGATCCGCGAGCACGAGCTCGATCCGAAGTCCGCGGGCGTTCGCCACAATCTGGTCGCGAACCTTGCGAAACCCCGCGTCGTCCAGTTTGGTCGGATCCGGCAAGATCCAGTCCCGGAGCTCGAGCGCCTTAAGATGGGCAGGACAGTTCGCGTCGTCCAGACAGCCCATTGTCACCCGCACTTCTGCCGTGTCCATCGTCTCGTTCGAGAGAGCTTGAGGAGGATGGTCGGGAAGGGAGAGCCCCAACTCCTCAAGCATCCCTTTCGTCCGAGGATTGGCTTCGGCCGCCGGGCTGGTCCCTGCCGAGACGGCCCGCCATCCGGGCGGGGGGTTCGCGTTGAAGACCGCCTCGGCCATCAATGAGCGACAAGCGTTTTCGACGCAGATGAAGAGCACGACCTTGTCCGACATCGGATTCACTTCGTCGGCTTACGAGCCCGGATGTCCGCTGAGACCACTCCGAGGGTCGCCTGCCCCGTGAAGGTCCCCGGAGGTTGTTCCGGGGTCCTCAAAGTCAACTTCACGTCAGTGAAGCCAGCGCGCCCGAGAAGCCGCTTCACCGTCTTGGTCTCGAGGGCCCCCGAGGAGCACGACGACCACAGACCCGGGTCGACGCGCTCCTTGGCGGTGATCGGACGGACGGCGACGACATCGGAAATCGCGAGTTGACCGCCCGGCCGAAGCACCCGGAACGCTTCTCGATAGACCGTCTCCTTGTCGGGCGCCAGATTGATCACGCAATTCGAGATGACGACGTCCACCGAAGCGTCGGCGACCGGAAGGTGCTCGATCTCACCGAGACGAAAGTCGACGTTCTTGTAGTGGCCCTTCCGGGCATTCTCCCGCGCCTTGGCCAACATCTCCGTCGTCATGTCAACGCCGATCACCGAGCCCTTCCGGCCCACCTTCTTCGCGGCCAGGAAGCTGTCGATGCCGGCCCCGCTTCCTAGATCGAGAACGGTCTGGCCGGTACGGAGACCGAGAAGAGCCGTGGGATTGCCACATCCCAAACCGAGGTTGGCCCCCTGGGGGAGGTCCGCCAGTTGGTCCGGAGTGTAGCCGAGCTCGACCGCAGCGGTAGAGTCGTTGCAGCAGGACGATGAAGTGCTCCCGCCGCAGCAGGAGGAGTTCCCCGTAGTGGAACGGCCGCGACTATCGCCAGAGGCAATCTCCCCGTATCGCTCGCGCACCTGGGTTCTCGTATTCTCGTTCGAGATTTTAGTCGTCTGATTTTTCGACATGCTACGTTGGCCTCATCACTTCAATAGTTGAAGTGCTCTTAAGGCACCGCTACGTACGGACAGAGTATCGCATTCGCGCTCGCGAGAGATTCCCTCCCCGTCGTCCCCGAGGTCACATCATCACACGAGCTGCGTCGGGGGCCCGGGAGGCCCACTTCGCAACCCGAACGGCTAGGAGAGATGGGGCGGTCCTCTCGAGTACGGCCCCATCTGAACGTGCCAACGCGTGGGTGGGTCGTGCCCCGGATGGCTCGCACGGAAGGGTCCCTGTCCCATGACCGAGGCGCCCCGAAATTGTCGGCGCTCTCGATCGATCGATGAACGAGCGCGCTCTCCTCCGGCTGGTTTTCGGCGTGGCGGCGCTCGCCGGGAAACGTCTCAATCCGAATTTCTTGGATGGCGAGTCGTGAATCGTGAGCAGGGCCGACCGGCCGAGCGCGGCGGCAGAATCCATCTTCTCGGAAAAGATATCCGCGAAGAAGGGGTCGGTTTCGCAGGGATATCGAATGACATCGAACTCTCCGCCCGCGGCCCCTCCGGTACGTACGACGGGCTCGGATCCCCCCTCGAGTTCGATCTCCCGGTTTGGAGACCGACCGCACCGGAACCGTGGACTCCCCGAGGTGACCTTCGCGGCCATCGGGGTCGTCGTGATTGTCCTTCTAGCTCTGCTGGCCAGTGTCCAGTTGGCCACCCACCCCGCGACGGTTCCTGCTCCGGCCCTCTCCCTCTCCTTCTCTCAGGCGCGCCCGCTCGCCGACCAGGTCGCTACCGGGATACCCGGCGGGTCGTGGTGGGCGTTCTATGCCTTCGGGGAGGAAGCCCGCGGGGACGCGAATTGGGCTTCGGCCCTCTACCCGCAAATGTGCCTACCTTCCGCCCTCCACTTCCTCACCTCGGCGCGTCCGAGCGTCCCCCCCTACGGCGGCTCACTGGCGGCGGGTCTTTCCCCGTGGTGGCTCTTCGAGTACACGAACGGGACCGACCTCGTGTTGGCCGTCGTCGTAGTCAACGGGACGGCCATGGCGTGGGCCACTTGGATTCCCACGTGCGGTCCGGTTGGGGGGACTGCGAACGACGGCCTGCCCACGGCCGGCTTGGTCGATAGCCCCGCCGTGATGGCCACCGCCGTTGCCTACAACAACGCATTCTTGGGGGATCACTCTCGCGCCAACGCAAGCTTCAGTGTTCAGATGGGGATGGGCCCCCCCGGCTCCCCCGACCAGGGTCAGTGGTGGTGGTTCGCTACCGTGACCACCTGCGCACCATTCCCCCCAGCGTTTGCGGCGTACGGGGACACGCAGAACGGTACTTACTATGTGACGGACGTAGACGCCGCGACAGGCCTCCCGTACCTGGGTTCCTCGAACGACCAAGCTAGCTGTTGAGGGGGACATCCCGGGAGCCGCGCGCGGCCGGCGGTAGTTCGCCGTCCGCGACGTTGAGGGCGCGATCCAGCACCTCGAGACCGCGGTCGAGTTCCTCCCGCGTGACGATGAGGGGAGGAGCCACCACGAGGTGGGAGATCCAGGCGACGCAGTAGACGCCTTCCTTCATCATGGCGGCAGCGACCTTCTCGGCCACCATCGGGCGACCGGCCAGCTTGTCCCCGTCCGTGTTGAACGGCGCCCGGGTCTTCCGATCCAGAACCAGCTCGACCGCCGCGAACAGACCCAGACCCCGGACCTCCCCGACCGACGGATGCCGTTGCTGGATCTCGGTGAGTCGGGCGAGGAGGTACTCTCCGTCGCGCCGAGACTTCGTGATGAGGTCGAGGCGCCGGTACTCGTCGATCGCCGCGACCGCCGGGGCGAGGGTCAGCGGATGGGCCTCGTACGTGTGACCGTGGGGAAAGTACGTCTCCGCGAACGTGTCGTGGAGCGCGGCCGACGTCGCGGTCAGCCCGAGGGGGATGGCCGCCCCGGTGATCCCCTTCGCCGTGGTCAGGATGTCGGGCACGACGTTCCAGTGGTCGACGCCGAACCACTCGCCGACCCGGCCCCAGCCGGTCATGACCTCGTCGGCGATCAGCACGATGTCGTGCTTCTTCGTGATCTTCCGGATCATGGGGAGATACTCGGGGACGGGCACGATCACACCATTCGTTCCGACGACCGGCTCGAGGATCATCGCGGCGACGTCCCCCTCCCGCTCGATCTGGTAGTCGACGTACTCCGCGCACGCCACCCCACAATCGGGGTACGTCAGCTCGAACGGGCAGCGGTAGCAGTAACAGTCCGGGGCAAAGACCGTCCCGGGCACCTTTTGGAGGCGCTCGATGGGACGGCGGCGCGGGTCTCCCGTCACCGAGATCGAGGCCGCGGTCGCCCCGTGATACGACCGGTACCGGGAGATCACCTTGGAGCGCCCGGTCGCAACGCGGGCGATCTTGAGCGCGGCCTCGTTGGCTTCGGTTCCGGAGGTGCTGAAAAAGAAGCGGGAGAGTCCTGTCGGCAGCACCTCTAGCAACGCGGAACTGAGGCGGGCGCGGACCTCGGTCGCGAAACCAGGGGCGGCGTAGGCGAGCTGCGCCGCTTGCGCCGCGATGGCGGCGACGACGGCCGGATTGGAATGGCCCAGGTTCGTGGCCATCAACTGCGAAGAGAAATCGAGGTATCCGTTTCCCTTGTCGTCCCAAAACGTCGACCCTTCGGCTCGGGTCACCACGAGGGGATTCCAGCCGGCCTGTCGCCGCCAGGTGACATAGTTCGTCTCCCGGACGACCTTGCGGATCACTTCCCCGTCCATCGGGGCCGGCGGGGGCGGGGGTTCGGTCATCGGGACCCCGCGCCGAACAGTCGTCGGGCGTTTCCCCCCAGGAGGTCGGCCCGCTCGCTCGGGGACAGCTCGAGGCCCTCCACGAGTGCGACGGCATTGGCGAGAGATTCGAGCGGCCAATCCGAGCCGTACAGGATCCGCTCCGGGGAGCCGATCGTGTCGACCACCGTCTGGAGGACGGCCCGGGCCCGGGCGAACATTCGGTCGAAATGGGGCGTCAGCGGGTGGGCGAGGAGGCCGGACGTATCCGTGTAGACGTTGGCATTCTTGTAGACGACCTCCGCCGCTTCCTCGACCCAAGGATTGCCGAGGTGGCACAGGACGAACCGGACGTCCCGGTGCTCGACGGCGACCTCGTCGACCTCCACGGGCCGGGCGTACTTGATCCGACCTTCCGGAGAGAGCGTGTCGCCCTGGTGGAACATCACGGGAAGCTTGCGACGCGCCGCGTATTCGTACACCGGAGCGAGGGCCGGGTCGTGAGGGTAGAACGCCTGGTATCCGGGGAACAGTTTGACCGCGGCGAGGTCGGGAACGGTGTCCCACACCAACAAGGCGGCGGCGATGACGCCGGCCCCGCGCGTCGGGTCCACCGTCGCGACCGGTCGAAGCCGGCCTCCGCTCGCGCGGGCGTGGGCGACCGACTCGGCCAACGACTCCGCCGCGCTGGGCCCCTCGAACACCGGGATCGCGAGACCGGACTGGATTCCGCTGCCGTCCATCTCGGCGAGCAGACCCTTCACGGTGTAGTCGATATCCTTCTTGTATCCCGTCCGGGGCAAATCCGGCCACCAACGCGAGAGGTGGAGGTGAACGTCGAAATGCCGGGCGGGTTCGGACACGCGGTTCCCCGCGAAACCGAACCGGCACGGGTCCATAACCCGTCCGGTGCGCGACCGAGGAGTGATATCACCTCGAGCCGTATCTAAGTGGGGGAGACATGAGCGACGCGGAAGGTTCGGGCAGCTACCTCGACGCCCCCCGTATCGTACACCCGCCGCCGGGGCCCCGGTCCCGAGAGCTCCTCGCCGACCAGGCCCGATGGGAGACGGACGCGGTCGCGTACTCCCACTACTTCCCGATCGCGGTCCGCTCCGCCCGGGGTTCGACGATCGAGGACGTCGACGGAAACCGGTTCATCGACTGGGTCGCGGGCATCTCGGTCCTGAACCTCGGCCACCGCCACCCGCGGCTCACCGCCGCGTTGGAGACGCAGAGTCGGGAGGTCTGGCACGCCCTCGAACTCCCCACCGAAGCGCGCGTCCGGTTCCTGAAAGAGCTCGAGGCTTGCCTTCCGGGAACCCTGCGGAACAACGCCCGCATCTTCTTCACCGTCACCGGCGGCGACGCCATCGAAACGGCGGTCCAGCTGGCCGACTTCGCGCAACAGCGGCACGGGACCCTCACCTTCTCGGGGGCCTACCACGGCGTTCACGGAGGCGCCGTCCGCCTGACGAGCGGTCGGAGGTACCACACCGACAGTCCCTTTGTCGGCGGGTCCGTCGTCCGGGTTCCGTTCCCCGACCCATACCGACCGGTGCTCGGCGCGGACGAGGGGGCGGCAGGAACGATCGCCTACCTCGAACACCTGGTGAACGACCCGGCTTCTGGCGTCGACTCCGTCTCCGCCGTGCTGGTCGAGCCGATCCTCGGGGAGGGTGGCTACGTCGTGCCTCCGGATGACTTCCTGCCGTCCCTCCGGGAATTCTGCGACCGCCACGGGATCCTGCTCATCGCGGACGAGGTCCAGACCGGGCTCGGCCGTACCGGCCGGATGTGGGGCGTTGAACACTCGGGCGTTACCCCCGACATCCTCTGCATGGCCAAGACCATCGGCGGTGGGATCCCCCTGTCCGTGGTCGCGTACCGGGCGGACCTGGTCAAGGAACTCCCGCGTGGATTCCATCTCGGAACCTACCGGGGCAACCCACTCGCCCTCGCGGTAGGGACCGAGGTGCTGAAAGTCCTCCGCGAGGGGGATCTGCTCGCGCGGACCGCCCATCGCGGCGCGGCCCTCATGGACCGTTTCCGCGCCATGGGCGAACGGCACCCTTCGATCGGCGACGTCCGCGGGAAGGGATTCATGGTGGGAGTCGAGTTCGTGAACGACCGCACCACCCGGCGGCCCTGGGGCGACCGCGCGAAAGCGATGCGTTCGGCCCTCTTCGCCCGCGGAGTTCTCATGCACACCGCCGGAGCCTGGGACCAGGTGCTCCGGTTCATGGCCCCGCTCACGATCGAAGACGAGCTCCTCGAACGGGGTCTCCTGGCCTTCGAAGACGCCCTCGAATCGCTGGACGGACCCGCGGGGGTCCCCGCCGGGCACCGGGTGAAGGTTCCGAGCTCGGTCCCCGGGTGGCATCCCTCAGCGGGACCCGAACTCGGCCTTCCGGGACCCTCCCACCCGATCGGCCCCCACCCGGGCGCCGACGGCGAGACGGACGACGCGTAGGCGCGTCTACGAGTTCGCGTAGTTGACCGAGATCAGCTTGACCTCGGTCATCTCTTCCATCGCGTAGCGGAGTCCCTCGCGGCCGAGCCCGCTCTCCCGGATCCCGCCGAACGGCAGGGCGTCCCACCGGAGGTTGGTCGGGTCGTTCAGGTGAACCCCGCCCGCGCGGATCCGCTTCGCGAGCGAGAACCCCTTCGCGATGTCCTTCGTGTAGACGGCGGCTTGCAATCCGTAGGGCGTGCTGTTCGCGATGCGCACCGCATCCTCGATGGTGGAGAACCGAAGGATGGGCGCGATCGGCCCGAACGGCTCCTCGCGGACGACCCGGGCGTCCTCGGGCAGCTCGTCGAGAACCGTGGGTAGATAGTAGGTGCCCTCGGGGCGATCCTTCGGACGGGCGCCGCCGGCCAGCACTTTCGCCGACCGGTCCCGGGCATCCGCGACCAGGCTCTCCATTCGGTCGACGGCGCCCGCGTCGATGAGCGGGCCGACCTCGGTGGAGTCCTCACCGGCCGGGCCGACGCGCAGGGTGCGGGCGCGCTCGGCCAACGCGGCCGCAAACTTGTCGGCCACGCCCTCCGCGACGAGGAAGCGCTTCGACGCGGTGCAGACCTGTCCGGAGTAACTGAACACTCCTCGGGCCGCGGCCTCGACGGTCGAGGCGAGCGGGGCGTCGTCCAGCACGACGAACGGATCCATCCCTCCCATCTCCAGGATGACCCTTTTTGCGTGACGGCCCGCCTTCTCGGCGATCCCCTTTCCTACCTCGGTCGAGCCGGTGAAGGTGATGAGACGTGTCCGGGGGTGCTCGACCAGCGTATCCCCGACACTGCCGCCCGGACCGATGACCACGTTCAGGACCCCCGCCGGCAGACCCGCCGCGGAGAGGTGCTCGGCGAGGCGGAGGGCCGTGAACGGGGCCGCGCTGGTCGGTTTCGCGACCACGGGGTTGCCGGCGGCGAGGGCTGGAGCGAGCTTGTGGCACAGGAGGTTGAGCGGAAAGTTGAACGGTCCGATCGCCACGACCACCCCGATCGGGTCGCGGACGCTGAAGAGGAAGCGGTGCTCGTTGCCCGCGGGGCGCTCGAAGGCGTCCGCCGGGTAGCTCTCCCCACCGAGGTGGCGGATCTCCTCCGCCGCAAGTTGGAACACGTACGCCGCGCGGTCCGCCTCGACGCGGGCGTCCGTGATCGGCTTGCCCACTTCGTGCGAGATCAGGCGCGCGAGGGTCTCCCGGTCGGCCCGGATCCGGTCCGCGGCCGCGCGGAGGATGCGCGCTCGGTCATGACCGGGGTGGTTCCCCCAGGACTCCTCGACCGCGGCGGCCGCATCCACCGCGGCGCGGGCTTCCTCGGCCGAAGCCAAGGGGGCCTCGCCGATCGGGCGGCCCGTCGAGGGATCGATCACGGGCCGGTACTTTCCCCCGCTCGGCGGCCGCCACTCCCCGCCGATGAAGAGGGACCCTTTGCCGCCCGCCGGGATGCCCGCGATCATTGTGCGTCCTTAGGCCGGGTCGCCGTACACGGTGTAGTGCCAACCCTTGCGGGCCTGGCCCGTAAGGTCGACGTAGATCGATTTCAGGACCGTGAAGTCGGTCAGCGAGTCCGCTCCGAGGTCCTTGCCGAAGCCGGACTGCTTGAACCCCCCGTGAGGGGTTTCGGAGCCCAGCGGGAGATGGTCGTTCACCCAGACGTCCCCGAACCGGAGGGCGTTCGCGCCCCGGATCGCGGTCCGGACATCGCTCGTCCAGAGGCTGCCGGCGAGGCCATACTCAACGCCGTTCGCGATCTCGATCGCCTCGTCGAACGTCGAGAACTCCAGCACGTCGAGCACCGGCCCGAAGATCTCCTTCTGCGCGATCGCCATGTCCGGAGCGACCTGGTCAAACACGGTGGGGGTCACGAACGCTCCCTTCGGGTGCTGGGCGTGACCGTCGGAACCCCCCGCGACCAACTTCGCCCCCTCCTGCTTCCCCTGCTCCACGAAGGACAGCACCCGTTGCTGGTGCGTCGGGTGGACGAGGGGTCCGAGATCGGTGGAACGGGACGACGGGTCCCCCATCCGGATGGTCGCCACCCGTTCGAGGAAGTGCTTCAGGAAGCGCGCGCGAACGTTTTTGTGCAGGATGAGACGGGTGGCCGCGGTACAATCCTGTCCTCCGTTGACAAAGCCGGCCACGACCGCCCCCTCGACCGCCGCCGCTAGGTCCGCATCCTCGAAGACGATGAACGGGGCTTTGCCGCCTAGTTCGAGCTGGACCCGCTTGACGGTGCCGCTCGCCGCGGCCATGATTGTCCGGCCGGTCGCGGTGTCACCGGTCAGGGAGACGAGGTCGACCTTCGGGTTCCGGGATAGTTCGTCACCGACCTCCGCCCCGGGGCCGGTCACGACGTTCAAGGCCCCCTTCGGAAGACCCGCGTCGACGAAGACCTTCCCGAGCTCGAGGCTAGAGAGGGGAGTCCAACTCGCCGGCTTGAGAATTACGGTGTTACCGGTAATGAGGGCCGGGCCGAGCTTCCAGACGGCCATCATGATCGGGTAGTTCCAGGGCGTGATGGACGCCACCACCCCCACCGGCTCCCTCCGGAAGATTGTCGTGCCATCGCCCGTGAACTCGGCGGGGCTTTTGGCCTCCATCGTGCGGCCAGCGCCCGCGTAAAAGATCAGATTATCCACGCAGAACGGGAGGTCCGCGTCCGCCGCCTGCTTGATCGTCTTTCCCTGGTTCCGGCTCTCGAGTTCCGCGATCGCGCCGAGACGCTCTTGGAGAAGCGCTGCCGCCCTCAGGTAGACCTCGCCCCGTGCCCGGGGAGGGAGCTTCGGCCAGGGACCGCGATCGAACGCCTCCCTCGCCGCATCGATCGCGCGGCGGGCGTCCTCCCGGTTCCCCTTCGGTACGGTTCCCAGATGACTTCCGTCGAAGGGACTCAGGACGGGGGTCGTCGCTCCGCTTTCCGAGTCGACCCATTCGCCGGCAATCAACATCCGTGCCCCCATCGTCGCACCTGCGGTCCGCGAGGGGAGCCTCGGTAAAGAGGCTGGCGCGGCCGCTTCCGGAAGGAGGGCCATGAGGGACCCTAGCACACCTTATCAAGGGGCTAGCGAATCGGCGCCCTTGGCCCTCCGGGGGCGCTTCTCGTATGGATCCAAAACGACGGAATATCATAGTGGTCGTCCTGGTCGTCGTTTTGGTCGTCGCCGGGGTCGGGACGTACTACGTCCTGCGGACCTCGCCGGCCGTTTCGAGTTGTGGGCCGAACCAGACCGGCACGATCTGCATCGACCAGGCCGAGATCCCCGATTCTCTCGACCCGGCCGTGACGTTCTCCACGCCCGGCTGGGCCGCGGTCCAGCAGGTCTACCAGGGGCTCGTCAACTACAACGGCTCGAGTTCGACGAACTTCTCGGGCGTGTTGGCCGCCAGCTGGACCACCTCCAACAACCCGAACACGAACATCACCAGCTACACCTTCGAACTTCGGCCCGGGGTCGTCTTTTCGGACGGGTCGGCCTACAACGCCTACGTCCAGTGGTACAGCCTCTACCGGAGCCTCCTCCTACAACAGGGACCCCAGTTCATCCTCGAGCAGAACTTCTTCTCGACCAACTTTGCCCCGTCGAACCCGCTCTCGTACTACTCGGAGGACGCGAACTCGACGGCAGCGAACACCACTCTCGTCTCCGACCTCAACTCGTGGAACTTCGAATCCCCCACTTCCGCCGAGATCGCTCAGATGGAACTGCCCAACCAGTCATTCCAGGTGCTCAGTGCGACCTCGATCGCGCTCAACCTGGGGTATGGGTACTTGGCGAGCAACTACACCTACCTGCTCGCGTCGATCTCGGCCCCGAACTCCTACGCGGTCG
>JAKIVW010000177.1 GCA_022750355.1 Thermoplasmata archaeon | reverse complement strand
GACGGCCGATACCAAGTCGCTTAAATCCGTGGTATCGTGTGCGAGGTCGGCGACCTTTCGCACGGCGGGGGATCGGGCGTTGAGCGCGATCCCACCCCCGACCAGCGGGAAGATCGCGGCATCCGGCCCCGAGTCCCCGACATGGACGACCTCCTCCGACCGCACGCCGTACCGAGAGAGGAGCATCGCGAGACCGCCGGGCTTGTCGGCGCGCGCGCGGACCGGGGGGCCGATCGTCGGTTCGGTCGGCTGCGTGGGCCCCCCCCCCCCCCCCCCCCCCCTCCCCCCCCCCCCACCATCGAACCCGGCGAACGCCGAGTACCAGTCCGTGACGTACGGCGGGTTGTGCGTGAGGAGGGCGACCGACATTCCCTCGCCGCGCAGGCGTCGGACCCCCTCGGGGATCCCCGAGAGGCGCGGGGTCGCCTCGAGCGCCTCCACCACTTCCGGGACGGTATGTCCCTCGGCGAGGGCGACGAGCGCGGCGATCGTCTCGTCCTCCCCGGCCTCTCGGCTCCGGATGCGGGCCATCACCCGCTCGTAGGTGGGCACTCGCCCGAAACGCTCGGCGATCACCCGCCAGCCGTGCACCAATGTCAGCGTACCGTCGATGTCGACGGTCACCAACCGCCAGGGACCCCGCGGCATCGCACCCTCAGGAGCGGCTGCCCACGCCCATCCAGATGCCGCCCAACCAGAGGAGCAGCATCCCGGCGCCGGCCACCGGCAGGATCGTGGAGAACTTTCCGGGCGCGGTCGGCAGGAGGACGGAGAGGAAAAAGAGACCCGCGAAGGTCAGGAGGAGACCGAGCCCGATCTTCGTCGCTTTGGAGAGGGGCGCCCGTCGACGTCGGCTCGAGGGCGGAGAAGGGGTCGCCATCCGGTCGGTCGATGGGGGCGGGGAGATAACGTGCCCGGCCCGCTAGTTGAGGGAAGCATCGTCCTCCGGCAACAGCGAGCGGGGCGGCAACGAAGACCCCACGGGAGGTTGCCGGGCCGCCTCTTCCGCGGCACGGCGCTCGAGGGTCACCTGGCGGATGAACGGACGCGCTCCGATCGGGGAGAGGAACGTCGTGACGAGCCCGACGCCCGCCACGATCGTGAAGATCTGCTGGCTGAAGATCCCGAGGCCGAGGAGGATCGTGGCCATCGCGAGCTCGACCGCCCCCCGGCTGGATACGAGCCATCCCGCGGCGAGGGACTCCTGGCGTGACCAGCGGAGGCTGCGGGTGACGAGCGCGCCCATCCCGATCTTGACCATTAGGCAAAAGAGGCAGAGGGCCCCGAACAGTAGGACCGCGAGCGGGGTGGAGAAGAGGCTCCGGAAATTCGTGTTGAAACCGACCAGGGCGAAGAACAGTGGGATGAAGAATCCCCACGTGACCGCCTCGAAGAGGTAGGTGAGCGATCGGTGTTCCTTCGAGCCGGCGCTCTCGGGCGTCACGAGGAGCCCCGCGTAGAACGCCCCCACGACGAACGTCAGGCCAAGGAACTGGGAGTAGAGGGCGGCACCGAGGCCGATCGTGATCAACAGGGCGAACCCCGCCTCCCGGGAACGCCAGGACTCCCGGAACCAGACGACCAGCCGGTCCCACAGTCGGACCTGGCGAAAGGCGCGCAGCGCGACATGGATCGCGAGGACCGTCGTGAGGAACAGGGCGACCGTGGCGATCGAGATGGCGATGGCCTTGAACGTACCGGCCGTGCTGGTCGAGACGCTCAGCAGAATGGCGAACGCCGTGACCGCCGAGAGCTCGTTGATGACCGACGCATTGAGGAGGAACGTCCCGAAGCGGGTCTTCATGAGGCCGAACTCCCGCAGCATGATGGCCAGCACGGGGAGGGCGGTGATCGAGACGGTCAGCGCCACGAACAGCTGGGTCGTCGGGGCCAGCCCTGGGTAGAGCACGAAAACGACGGCGGCCCCGCCCAGGAACGGGACGAGGAAGATCGCGATCCCGAGGAGGACCGCGGAGAGCCCGGTGTCCCAGATCTGCTCCGGACTGACGGAGAGCCCGGCCATCAGGAGGACGAAGAACGTCGCCAGCGTCTGGATGCCGCCGAACGAGGCGGTCGTCCCGGAGATCCCGAGGAACGGCCCTAGCAGGGTAGGACCCAGGACCACCCCCACGAGGAGCTGTCCGACCAACGCCACCTGACCGAACCGGGTGAACACCTCCCCGACGAGGACGGCCAGGGCGATGAGCAGGAAGAGGGCGATGAGGAAAGAAGTGGTTGCGTCGGTCATCCGCTATCCTTTGAGTCCGTGGTATATAGGGGCCGTTCCCAACTCGCATGCCCGAACCTCCAGCCTCCCGTTCTCCGGGGCGGGACACCGCCGACGACCCCTGGGCGGTCGCCGAGCGACGCAGCCGGGCGGTCGAGGAGCCGCTGGACGTCGTCCTGCTCGCCCGGGAACCGTTTCCGCTCCTGGAAGTCCGGAACCCGCTCCATCGAACGCTGTACCGGGTGATGATCCCGGCGTTCCCGGACCGAACGGTCGCCCTGTGCACCTGCTCCGATTTCGCGCGGCGAGGGCTCGGAACGTGCAAGCACATCGAGGCGGGAGGGCGCTGGATGGAGCGACACCCGTCCGCCCCGCCGACCTTCCCGGGCCCGGCGTTCGACCCGGCCCCGGTGTGGGCGGAGATCGACCGAAAGATCGACGCTCCCTCGCGCCCCGCGACCCCGGAGAGCCTTCGGTGGAGAGCGGCGGGGGCGACCCTCTACGAACGGGCGGGGCCGCCCTACGTGGCCAAAGAAGAGAAGAAGGAAGAGGTTGGGCGCGGGGTCAAGGGCCGGTCTAAGCCGAGCCCATCCCGGGGGCGCCCTTGAGCGCCCGCACGCGGTAGTA
>JAKIVW010000050.1 GCA_022750355.1 Thermoplasmata archaeon | reverse complement strand
TGGAACGACAGCGAGCGTCAGATCCTCGAGGATTTTGGCCGGGTCATCGCCGAGGACGACCCGGACGTGATCACGGGGTACAACATCGGCGGGTACGACTTCCCCCTGCTGATCGAACGCGCACGGGCGACCGGGCTCGGCCCGCTCCTCCTCGGTCGAGACCGGAGCGCTCCCGAGGAATTCGGCACCCGACTCTGGAAGGTTCACGGCCGGGTCGTCGCCGACGCCTGGTGGTCCGCCCGGCGCGAACTCCACCCCAAACAGGAGACTCTCCAATTCGTCGCTCGTACACTGCTCAACGACTCGAAACTCGACGTCGACCGTCGCAATATCGACGCCGAGTGGGTGAAGGATCCGGAGAAGGTCCGGGAGTACTGCGAACACGACGCCGACCTCGCGCTGCGCATCATCCAGAAGATCCGTACCATGGAGAAGGCCGGCGACATGGCGACGGTCGCCCATCTTCCCCTGGAAGAGGGGTTGAACGGACGGACGTCCCTGTTCATCGACTCCCTCCTCATCCCCCGCGCCGACGCGCAGGGGGTGGGCGTCCCCACCAATCATTACGCCGGTCGAGACAACCCGATCGAAGGTGGGTACGTCCACGCGATCCGGCCCGGGATCTACCGGTGGGTGGTGGTCTTGGATTTCAAATCGATGTACCCGTCGATCATCATCAGCCGCAACCTCTGCTTCACGACCCTCTCCCCCGAGGGGACGATCGTCGCTCCGTCCGGCGCCAAGTTCCTCGCGCCGACGGTCCGTCGGGGACTCATCCCCCAGATCCTGGCGGACCTGCTCGCGGACCGCGACCGGTTCCGGGCCGCCGGCCGAGCCGCCACCGACCCGGACCTGGCCACCTACTACGACGGCCTGCAGAACGCGGTCAAGATCCTCATGAACTCGTTCTACGGCGTGCTCGCATCGAGCTTCTACCGATTCACCAACAAGGACATCGGCGCGGCGATCACGGCGTTCGCCCGCGAAGCGATCACCTCGATCATCCACGACCTCGAGGCCGACGGCCACGAGGTCGTCTACTCCGATACGGACAGCGTCTTCGTCCGTTCCCCGGTCGACACCATCGAAGGTGCCCGGGAATTCGGGGAGGGGATCGCCCGCCGGTTCTCCCACGAGGGGACCACGTTCGAGTTCCAGTCGGTGTACGGGTCGTTCTTCTCGCACGGCGCGAAGAAGCGGTACGTGGGCCGGACCGCATGGCCGAAGGAAGAACTGGTCGTGCGGGGGTATGAGACGCGCCGCACCGACGCCTTCGACTATCAGTCGCAGTCGCTCATGGAGGTGTTCGAGCTGGTCCTCGGCGGCGACACCGACGGGGCGATCCGGCGATCCCGCGAGCTGGTGCAGGGGGTGCGGGAGCACCACGTCCCGCCCGCGCGTCTCGTCATTGCCCGTTCGGTGCGCGCGGAAGGAGAGTACAACGAGTCGACGCGGGACGCCCTGCCGTTCCTTCGGGTGTTCCGTCGGCTGCGCGAGGAGGGGTACGACGTGATCCCCGGGATGAAGGTGGCCTGGATCGTCACCGATTCGCGCAAGAGCCCGCAGGAGGTCGAACCGTGGGTCGAGGGGCGCCCGTTCACGGCCGAACCGGATTGGGAGTACTACGCGGACCGCGTCGCGCAGACCCTCGCGAGAGTGACGGAGGTGTTCGACTGGGACGCCGCCGCGCTGCTGCGGGGTAGCCATCAGCAACGGTTGGGGGGAGCGGACGCGAATCCGACCGTCGCCCGCGGACCGGCGGCCTCCCTCGATACTCCGCTCGCCGAACTCGCGAACCCGCCGCGTCGGCGCACGACGAAGAAGAGTCTCACCGACTTCGAATGAAGACCCACCCTCATCCCGGAGCGGGGGGACGGGGCGGCAGCACGACGCTGGATTCCCCCCGCAGGGTCAGAACGGCCCCCGCCACGGCGATCGGGACCCCGAGGGCGGCGATGAGCGGCACCGAAAGCTGAAGGACCGTGGCGCTCAGGACGAGCGTGAAGACCGGGATCCCGGTCATCAACATCGGTGGGATCACCATGCCAACGTTCTCGATGGCGCGGAAATTGAGGAGCGGCGCGAGCGTGAAGCTGGTCACGCCTACGAGGGCGAGGATCCCCAGGTCCGGAAGGGAGACCGAGAGGAGGCCGGGCGCTCCGCCCGGGAGTAGAAACGAAAGGGCGACCCCGAGGACCCCCGCGCCCAACATCGACTGGCTCACCACCGCGAGCGGGGACGTTCGCTCGTTCTCCTTGGCGCACAGCAGGAAGTAGACCGCGACGGTGAGGGGGATCGCCGGGACGACCAGCCAGCCGGCTCCGGTCACCGCGCTGAGGGTCTGACCGCCGGCGATCGTCAGGGCTCCTCCGACCAGAGAGAGCCCGAGCCCTCCGGCGAACGTCCACGTCCCGATGTGCCCCCGATGCCGGGCCCACACGAACGCCACGAGTACCGGAGTGAGGACCACGTCCCCGATCAGGGAGAGGAGCGATGCGTCCACGGGCCCGATGAGGTACGTCGCCGCGAGCACGGAGAGCTG
Source organism: Thermoplasmata archaeon (assembly GCA_022750355.1). Lineage (GTDB taxonomy): Archaea > Thermoplasmatota > Thermoplasmata > Lutacidiplasmatales > UBA184 > Lutacidiplasma. Next base: position 8,977 of record JAKIVW010000050.1, on the reverse strand, counting down.
CATTCCCATGAGGAGCCCGATGCGGATCCACGCACCGGACGTGGCCCACAGCCGTGCGAACGCCGCGCCGTGCCCTTCCCAAATCGCGTAGGCGGAATAGAGGCCTCCCCCGATGAGGAACGGGTACACGATGGTCGCTGACGCGGCCGAACCGTGGTGGATCGCCAGGACGAACGGATAGTAGGTCGCCCACAGGAACGCCGCGATGAGCGAGAATGCGGCCGCGCGATCGCGCACGCGGTGGTCGGAGGACACGGCGGCGGAATCCGCCGGGAGGATTATCGTTTGGGGCGCGGGGGCCTTCCGTGCGGAGGCTCAGGAGTACCCGTCGTAGCGGAGACTGAATTCCGGAACGACCACGCCTCGACCCCGTGCCACGTGTCCGATCGGAACCGCGTCCCGCACTCCGGCGCGGACGAGACCGCGCTGGACGCTGGCGAGACGGGTGGGCCGGACCACGATCGCAAACCCAACGCCCATGTTGAACGTCTGGAACATCTCGGTCTCCGACATCGAACCGAGGGATTGCAGCCAGCGGAACACGCCCGGGACCGAGGGCCAGTGGTCGAGCACGAACGAGACGTCCGGGCGAAGGCGTACCAGGTTTCGCACCCCCCCTCCGGACAGGTGGGCGAGGCCCCGCACTCCGGGATCGTCGGCGATGGCGTCCACCGCGCGGGTGTAGATCCGAGTCGGGGCGAGGAGTTCCGTGCCGATCGGCACGCGCCCCCCCGGTCGGGGCGCGCGGAGGTCGACGCGGGAAGCGTCGATCAGCCGCCGGACCAACGTGAAGCCGTTCGCATGCAGACCGTTCGAGGGGATTCCGACGACCACATCTCCGGCGCGAATCGCCGTCCCGCTGACCGGCAGCCGACCTCCGGGGAAGAACCCGAGGGCCGTCGCACCGAGGTCGATCCCGTGAACCATATCCGGAACCACCGCGGTCTCTCCGCCGAGAAGGGCGCACGGCGCTCGACGCAGGCCGCGACCGAGCCCCCGACCGATCGCGCGGAAGACCTCCGGTCGGGGTTCGTCGCAGAGGATCGTATCGACCAGCGCGACCGGACGTGCGCCGACCGCCGCCAGGTCGTTCACGTTCACGCCCACGATGTCCTCGCCCACTTCCTCCCACCGACCGACCTGTTGGGCCAGCAGTACCTTGGTGCCGACCGAGTCGGTGGTGAGGGCCAGGGTCTCCCGACCGAGCCGGACCAATCCGGCAAAGTGGCCGGGAAGGTCGACGGGTCGACCATGGGTGCTCGGGGGCCGGTACCGCGCTCCCTTCAGGAGTTCGGCGAGCGCCGAAGAGACGACGGACCGGTCGACCCCGCTCCGGGCGTAGGTCCATTCCCGGCGGCGCGTCGTACGAGGGCCTCCGAGCGTCGGGAGAGACCCGGAGGGAAAAACCCTCCCCCCCTCGGAGGAGTGACCTCTAAAGGGAGCGACCGCTCCGAGAGTCGAATGACATCCCCGGCGCGAGCGCCCCCGGCAGAGAATCGGCCATCGGCACCGGAGGTGGCGGCGTGGGTGTTGGCCGGACGCGCGTTCGTCCGAGGCCGGTTGCAGTCGGTCGAGCTCGGCATCTCCGAGGACGGGATGATCCTCTCGGTCGGGAAGGACCGCTCCGACGCGCCGCGTCACGACGTCGGCGAGGGCGTCATCCTGCCCTCCGCCACTGACCTCCACGTGCACTTCCGTGAACCGGGAGGTCCGGAGGGCATGGAGTCGATCGCGACGGGAACGACCCAGGCGGCGATCGGGGGTGTCGGTTTGGTGGGGGAGATGCCCAACACGGAACCTCCGGTCACCGATGTCGAGCACCTGCGCGAGAAGGAGGATCGCGTTCGCGGGAGCGCGGTGGTCGACGTGCTGCTCTACGCATCCCCGACTCGCCCGCGCGCCCTCGACCGCCTTGCGACCCGGGCCGGTGCGTTCAAGCTCTACCTCAGTCCGACGACCGGGATCGACACGCCGCCCGATCGCGCGGCGCTCGGTCCGTTACTCGCCCGCCTGGCCGAGCTCGGATTGCCGGTCGCGGTCCATGCCGAGGACCCGACTCGTTTCTCCGCGGCCTCGGAGGCCAAGGATCCGGTCACCTGGGATTCCACGCGCCCTCCCGTGGCCGAGCGGGCCGCGATCGAACACCTGCTGAGCGTCGCTCCTCCCTCGCTCCGACTCCACCTCGCGCACGTGACGGAAACCGAGTCGGTCGACCGTCTCCGCGCGGCGGGGGTCTCGTTCGAAGCGACGCCGCACCACCTGCTCCTTTCCGAACGTTCGAGATCGGACGCTCTCACGAAGGTCAATCCCCCCCTGCGAAGCGAGAAGGCACGTCGCGCCCTTTGGGAGTGTTTCCTTCGGGGGGAGATCCCCTGCGTCGCGAGCGACCACGCCCCGCATTCGCTCGCTGCGAAGGAGCGGCCCTTCCCCCTGGCCCCGAGCGGAATGCCGGGGACCGAGACCCTACTGCCGCTCCTTCTCCCCTCGGTCCGCTCCGGGATCCTCGCCCTGCCCACGCTCGTGGCGGCGGCGTGCGACCGGCCCGCGCGATGGTTGGGCCAGCCCCAGGGACGGCTCGCGCCCGGCCATCGGGCGAATCTGTTGGTGGTCGACTTTCGGCAACGGTCCCGGATCGACGCGCGAAAGCTGCACGCGCCGTGCGGTTGGACGGCCTTCGAGGGGTGGGAAGCGATCTTTCCCCGAGAGCACTACTTTCACGGCCAGAAGATCGTCGACGACGGCGAATTCGTCGGGCGCCCGACGGGCGTCGTGGTCCGACCCGAGTTTGCTCCGCGCCCGCGGTGAACGTTTCGGGTGTCGAGCGAACCTAGCCCGGAGGGCGGGCCGGACTGTCGGGGGGGTGTTCGGGGTCCCTGGGCGGGGCCGCGGCGACCGCTTTTCGCGCCCGAAGAACGAGGACGACACCGTAGATCGCACCGATCACGATCGCGGCGTAGACCACGTAATCGAGCGGCTGCAGGTACGTCTGGACGACCGTCCAGCGATCTCCGAGGAGGATGCCGGCGTAGATCAGGGCCAGGGTCCACGGGAGGCTGCCGACGAACGTGTAGGTTCCAAACCGGACCGGTGGCATTCGGGCCGTCCCCGCCGGGTAGCTGATGTACGCCCGCACCACCGGCAGGCATCGACAGATGGCGACGGTCACCTCTCCGTGCCGGGAGAACCACAGGTCCATTCGGGCCAGCTGCCGTTCCTCGAGTCCGAACGGTCCGATCCGGATTCGCACGAGGTGGGCGCGCCACCACCGTCCGACCGCATAAGCCACGAACGCGCCGACCAGCGCCCCGGCGAGGGCGACGACCACGGTCGGAATGAGGGGGAACACTCCGGTCGCGATCAGGAAACCGGCGAACGGAAGGATGATCTCGCTCGGGATCGGGGGAACCCCGAAGCTCTCGACGAGCATCAGGGCGAACAGCCCCGCGAGGCCGCCCACGGTGAGGATGGTGACGATGAGGCTGACGACCGTCTCGACGATCGAGAAGGTCACGCCCGCCCGCTCCCCTCAGGTCCCGGGGGCCGGTTCGGCCGGAGGGACCGGGTCGTACCGAAGGCGGAACGGGGCGGACAATCGGGCGTTCGTGAGCGCCGGAATCCCGTCGAACTCGAGCGGGGTCGAGCACCCTCCGCAGGCGACCGAGGGTCGCAACCTCCCGAGCGTGATCGAGAGGGCGATCCCGACTTCGATCTGGGTCGGTCGGGAAGGCGCGCCCTGGACCGCGACGCGCAGCTCCCGCAGGAGGCGCTCGTCCTCGGGGGTCGGGCTCGGGTCGGGGCTCATACACCCGAAATGTGACACACGGACACTTAAGGCCCGCCGGGCGGAGGGGTAACCTACCGTTCGGCCTCGTCCGCCGCGTCCGAGGCACCGGAGCTGCCGGACCCGGACTTGGGGGCCTTCTTCAGGATCTCCCCGCTGATCTTGTCCAACTCCGCCATGAGGGAGTCGATATCGGGCTCGGCTTCGCCGGCGGCCGCACCGGCAGCGCCCGCTCCGACGACGGGCGGGATCTGGCCCACATCATCCGGGGACTCCATGTAGTTGGCGCCGGCCCCGGCGGCGGTGCCCGCTCCGACCGCTACGGCGGCGGAAGGGGGTGTCGGTCCGCCCGCGGCGGATCCTGCGGCCCCGGCCGGGGGTTCCCAGGCTTCCGGGGCGGCGGGGGCGGCGGGAGGGCGACGACGGAACAGCATGAGACCGAGGAGGGCGGCGACGACGACGACGGCCAAGACGACCGCCACGATCCACCACGGGAAGGGGTTCGAGGAACCGGAAGGACAAGCTCCGTACTGGCAGTTCGACTGGGCGGCCACGGCTCCGATGGTCGGAGCCAAGCCGGCGGCAACCACCGTTCCGAGCATCCCAATGCCCAAGAGAATGGGCACGAGGCGACGGCCCCCCTGAATCTGTACCATGCTACCCGGTGCTCGCTGGCCGGCGTTAAGATGCCAACCGCCCTATGTAAACCTGCCTTATCCGAGCCACTCGGACCGAGAGGCCACCGTTCCTCGGGTCGGCGGGGGGTTCGGGCCAGTCGTTTTGAGTTGGGGAACCGGTCGCGCCCCCGATGGCGTTCCCGTACCTCGAGCTGTTCGGCATCCTACTCCTCCTGTACATGGGGTACTCCGCCTGGGAACGCCTGGACCCGCGCTACCTCATCGGCGCGGCCCTGGCCCTGCTCGTCGCGACCGCCGTCACGGCCGCCGCGGGTGCCGCATCGGCGGCGGACACCTTGGCGGAGTACGTGTTCGCCCTTCTGGTGGGGGGAGTGATCCTGATGTTGGTCGAGCAGGTTCGACGGCCGGCGAAACCGTCGGCCGACCCCACGCCCTCAGGTCGGGGGGCCGCCGTCCCGGAAGAACAGCCGGCCGACCCGGCGCACCAGGGGGAGCGGTCTTCCCAGGAGCCGCTCGACCACGTCCAGCAGCAGTCGGTCGCCCCGGTCGACGCTTCGGGTCGCGATGACGATCAGGATGAACAGGCCCGCCACCCCCAACCCGAGGACCGGGAGCGTCCAGTAGGGGAGGGCGGGGTGCAGGATCCCGAGCAGGAGCCCGAACGGAACCCCGGTCAGCGCTAGCGGGACGAGTGAGTGGGCCCGGAACGGGTGGATGCCGGAGAGGAACGCGAGCTCGACGAGCGAAAGGCCCGACGCAAGCACCGCGGCGGAAGCCCAGGCCAGCGCGGACCCCACGGGTCCGTAGTGGGGGACGAGCCAGAAGGAGAGCCCGACGTCCACCACGGCGGCCGCGGCGGAGTTGATCGCGACGAGGCGCGTTTGCCCCAACGCGACCTGGGTCGCCGAACCGGGTCCGAAGAGGGTGGAGGCGAACGCCCCGACGACCGTGATCTGGAGCGGGGCGATGATGCCGGTGTAGTTCGAACCGTAGACGAACCCGAGGGAGCGGCTGGGTAGAAAGAAGAACAGAACGAAGAGAGGGAGGGAGAAGAGGACCATCCACTTCGTGACGGTGGCGTAGGTCACCCGGATCGAGTCGGTGTCCCCGCTGCGGAACAGCCGGGTCGTGACGGGGAGGAAAATGTACCCCGCCGCCCCGATCCCCACCTGGAGGAGGCGCGCCAAGGTCAGCGACGCGGAGTAGGTCCCGACGGCGGTCGGGAAGAAGAGACCCAGCACGAGCGTGTCCCCGTTCCCGGTCAGGCTCGATAGGATCGACGCGACAAAGAGCGGACCGGCGAACACGAGCAGCGTGGGGAAGGCCCGAGGTGCACCGGGGCCGGCAGGCAGCCGACGGGGCAGTCGGAAGGCCAGGTACCCGATGGCGAGACCCAGACCGAGCGCGCTCGAGGCGGCGTACGCCAGGAGCGCCTCCCGGAACGTGACCCCGCCCGGTTGGACGAGCGCGACGAACAGGAAGATCACGAAGAGAAGGGGAGTCAGGATCTGGAGCAACAGGGCGTTCGGCGTGACGTCCTCATACCCCTGGAAGACGGAGGCGATCAGGTTGGAGACGATGAGCGACGCGACCGCGACGGCGAGGAACAGAAGGGCGACTCCGATATCGGGTTGTCCGAGACGCGCGCCGATCCAGGGACCGGCGATGTAGAGGGTGACGGCGAGGACCCCGCCCGCCGCCGCGCCGAGCAGGAGCGTCCCACGAACCATGGAGCGACGTTCGGAATCCGAGGACGCGAACGGAAGGCTCCGGGCGATCGCGTTCGGAAGGCCGAGGGTGCCGAACGCGGCGAGGAACCCCGCGAGCGTGAGCGACCAGGAGAAGGCACTCCACTCGTCGGGCGAGATGCTCCGGACGATGATGACCCGCGCGATGAAATTGAACAGGACGAACAGGAGGGTTGCGACCAGCAGGAAAAGGGTGCCCCGAGTGACCGTGGACAACCCTTCCCGGATGCGAACGGTCGAGGGAGAATCCACGTCCCTCTCCTGTCCGCCGGGCGGCTTGGAACGGTAAAAAGCCACCGTTGCGGCGGCACGCTTCTGTAGAGGGAGGGGGCTCGGAGCTCCGTGAACTTCCCGGGTCCTTCGGGGGTCGTTCTGGTGTTCGGACTGCTCGGGCTCGCGGTCGCCGGAACCATCCTGGGCGAGGCGGTCCGACTCCTGGCGGTTCGATGGGTCGTGGCCTGGCGGGAGCTCGAAGCTCTCGAGCGGTGGCTCCTCGACTTCTTCCTCGGGGGGGCGGTCCTCTACCTGCTCGCCGCGTTGCCCGTCGGGGGGTTTTCCCTCGGGTCCCTCGTGGCGATCCTCGTCGCCGGGACGGCCGGGGTCGCGTGGGTCGCCGTCGGCCGAATTCGCTCCCGCACACTGTCGCTCCGAGCCCTCGTGGGGCCGTTGGTCCGACCCGGGGCCCTCCTCGCGGAACTGGCCGCCCTGGCGCTCCTCCTCTTCGAGGTCGCGGTCGCACTCCCGGTCGGGACCGGCAACACGTTCGACTCGAGCCTTCTCACCTTCTACACCGCTCGACTGGTGGACGGACACCAGCTCGCGTGGTCGTTCCTTCCGTCCGCGCGGGTGGGGATCCTGTATCCCCAGGGGACGACGGCGTGGCTCGGGACGGCCCAGCTCCTGATGGGGCTTCCCGGCGCCCGGACGAGCCTGCTCCTCACACCTCTGTTCTTGGGGCTCGCACCGATCGGTGGGTTCGTCCTCGGGCGTCGATTGTTCGGAGGGGACCCGGGCGGGCTCGCCCTCGCCCTGGTCCTGGCGGCCGTCGCCAGTTGGACCCGGGTGCTCGTGGCCGGAAGCAACGACTTCGTGTTCGCGTTCCCCCTCGTCCTATGGCTCGCCGCGCAGGCGACGGTCTGGATCCGTTCCGTGCCCACTCCTGCCGACGCGGTCGGGTTCGGTCTCGTCCTCGGCTATTCCGCAGCCCTCAATCCGACGGGAGCCCAGTGGCTGGCCCCCGCGCTGCTGGTGATGGGGGTGGTGGCGGTCCCGCGACTGGCCGGTTCGGCCCCACGATGGCTCCGCCGCTGGGGTACGGCGGTGGCGGCCGCGCTCATTCCGTTGATCCCCACCTGGTACGTGCTCGCCCGAGGAATCGCTTCGCCGGGATACGTGCCAGGGGCGGGGTCCGCACCCTCCTCCCCCTCGGGGATCGACTCCGCCCGATTCGTGGGGTTCGTCGACCCGTACCTCTTCGGGCCCCACGACGTCTGGCTTTCGCCCCTCGCCGCCCTTCGGGCGGAGATCGCCCTCCTGTTCACGGTCGGGCTCGCGGTCCTCTTCCTCGCGGGGCGAGCCGCCTTCGGTCCCCGGATCGAACCGATCCGGAGGTTCCTGATCGGCGGCGTCGTCGCCACGGTAGGGCTGCTCGGCGTCGACTGGGCCGGGTCGTGGGGGGGGCCCATCGGTGCTGTCGCCGAGGTGGTCAGCGAATCCGAAGTCTCGATCTGGTTGTTCGCAATCTACGCGCTGATCGCCACGATCCCCCTCGCCCTGGCCCTGGAGTGGGTCGCGCGAGCGAAGCGGGCGGCTCCGCCCGAGCCCCCGCCGGCGGCGCGCCGAAGGACGTGGCATCTGGACGACCGGCGGGGCGAGGTCTCGGCGGTCCTACCGCTCGTGATCGCCCTGGTGATCGTGGTGCCGGGGGCCCTGCTGACGCCGACCCAGCTCGCGCCGGTGCTGACGACCCTGTACACCGATTTCGGAAACGTCACGGCCGCGGACTTCGACCTGCTCTCGTTCGCCGGGACCCACCTGCCGAGCGGAGCGCGGGTCCTGGTGGCGCCGGGCGGGGCCGGAGAATTCCTGCCCGCCTACGATCCGACGGCGGTCCTGTTGTACCCGATGCTGCCGGGGTGGACCCGGGTGAACGCCTCCTACGCACTGCTCGTGAGCGAGCTGACCAACGGGACGCTCGACGGGGCCGGGCTGGTCGCCCTTTGGAACCTGGGGGTCCAGTTCATCGTCGTGACCCCGGCGAACAGCATCCTGTGGCCGGCCTTCTCCCCTGCGCCGTTGGTCGATCACGGGTTCGCGGCCCTGTTTGAGCAAGGCGGCGATTACCTGTTCACGACACCACCGCCCCCGCCGGCCGGGGGACCCCCACCGCCTCCCCCCGTGGGGGTTCCACCGCCGCCTTAGACGAACTCGTCCAGGATGTCGGTCCGGCCCTTCATGCCGGAAGGCTGGAGCGCGAGCGGACCGGCCGCGAGAACCTCTTCGAGGTCCTCGTACGTCGGTTTGTCCGTCTTGTAGAAGAGGCCAATCGGGATCTTGTCGCCCCACTCGAGGGAGCGCTCGAAGGCGGCCACGATGTTGGTGGGGTCGTGCCCCGCGCTCTCGAGCTTGTAGACCCGCTGGCGGAAGAAGTCGAAGGTGTTGATCTTGTTGTAGGTGACGCACGGACTGAACACGTCCACGAACGAGAACCCCTTGTGCTGGATCCCCGCGGCGATGAGGTCGGCCAGCTGCTTCACGTCGCCCGAGAACCCGCGGGCGATGTAGGTGGCCCCGCTCGCCAGCGCGAGGGA
>JAKIVW010000002.1:24874-40925 GCA_022750355.1 Thermoplasmata archaeon | reverse complement strand
AGCATCCGGCCGCCAAGATGCTGGTCGAGGTCGCCAAGACGCAGGACCAGGAAGCCGGGGACGGGACGACCACGGCGGTCGTACTCACCGGTGAACTGTTGAAGCGCGCCGAGACCCTCATCGAACAGAACATTCACCCGACGATCATCTCGCAGGGGTACCGCCTGGCGAGCTCGAAGGCGCTCACCATCCTCCAGCAGATCAGCCAACCGGTGACGATCGCGGACCACGAGCGACTGGCCCGCATCGCCGTCACGTCCATGGCGTCCAAGGCCGTCTCGTTCAACCGCGAGATGCTCGGGGAGATCGCCGTCAAGGCCATCACCGCCGTCGCCGAGAAGAAGGGCGAAAGCTACAACGTGGACCTCGACAACATCCAGATCGTCAAGAAGCAGGGCGGTTCCATGACCGACACCTCGCTCATCGAGGGGGTCATCATCGACAAGGAGAAGGTGCACTCCGGGATGCCCAACCGCGTCGAAAACCCGAAGATCGCGCTCCTCGACGCGGCGATCGAGATCAAGAAGACCGAGATCGACGCCAAGATCGAGATCAACGAACCGTCGCAGCTGAACGCCTTCCTCCAGGAGGAGGAGAACATGCTGCGCCGGATGGTCGAGACCGTCAAGAAGTCGGGCGCGAACGTCCTCCTCTGTCAGAAGGGGATCGACGACCTCGCCCAGCACTTCCTCGCGAAGGAGGGCATCTATGCCGTCCGGCGCGTGAAGAAGTCGGACATGGAGAAGCTCGCGAAGGCCACGGGGGCGTCCCTCGTTTCCAAGGTCAGCGAACTGACCGCCGAGGACCTCGGGACGGCCGGACTCGTCGAGGAACGGAAGATCGGGGAGGACTCCCTGACGTTCGTGACGGGCGCGAAGAGGGCCCGCGCGGTCTCCATCCTCATCCGCGGCGGGACCGAGCACGTCCTGGACGAGATCGAGCGCTCGCTCGATGACGCCCTCAACGTGGTCGCGGTCGCGGTCGAAGACGGACGCTACGTGTACGGCGGCGGCGCGACCGCCGCCGAGCTCGCGCTCCAACTGCGGGACGAGGCGGCCAAGATCGGCGGACGCGAGCAGATCGCCTACGAGGCGTTCGCGGAAGCCCTCGAGACCATCCCCCGGACCCTGGCGGAGAACGCCGGGCTCGACCCCATCGACATCCTCATCGACCTCCGAAAGTCCCACAAGGGCGGACAGAAGACCGCCGGCGTGAACATCGTAACGGGGAAGGTCGGGGACATGAGCGAGCTCAACGTCATCGAACCGATCCGAGTCGGACGCCAGGCGATCCAGAGCGCGACGGACGCCGCCGTCATGATCCTGCGGATCGACGACGTCATCGCGTCCAAGTCGAGCCCTCCCCCTTCCGGCGGTGGCGGTGGCGGCCCCGGTGGCATGGGTGGGATGGGCGGCATGGGCGGGATGGGCGGCGGCGGAGACTTCGGCGAGGACTGAAGTCGCTCCGGCCCCCTGCCTCAACCCTTTCTCGCTCCTCGGGGAATTCCCCGGGGGGCGGTACGATTTTTTTTGCTGGCCCTCTACGGCCGACGGTGCTCAAGGAACTGGCCCACTTGCACCATCGCCCGGGCCCGGTGGGAGACGGCATCCTTCTCTCCGACCGGGGCTTGGCCGAACGTCCGATCCCACCCTTCCGGTACGAAGATCGGGTCGTAGCCGAACCCGTGGCGACCCGCGGGCCGGCGGGCGATCGTCCCGTGGACCTCGCCCACGAACTTCCAGGATTGCCGGCCCTTACGGAGGCCGGCCACCGCACGGAAGTAGGCTTTGCGAGGCCGGTTCTGGAGCAGCTCCAGGATCGGCCCGAATTCCCATAGGTCGAGGAAGTGGGCCGAGTATACGCCCGGGAACCCCTTCAACGCGGGGATGAACAATCCCGAGTCCTCGACCAATACATACCCGGCGACATCTCCCACAGAACGGAGCTTTTCGTCCACGACCTCCTCCAGACTCTCGGCCTGGGGCTCGGTGAACTCCTTGCGCTTCCAACGCACCCGGACCCCGAACGGTCGGAGCGCGGCCCGTACTTCCGGGACCTTGCCGGCATTCCGGCTGACGAAGGTGACGACGGGGGGACGGGCGCTCACCACGAGTATTCGTTGTAGGCGATGATCTCGTCGAGGCTCTTCCGACCGTCACCGGGGGCGATCGTGCCCCCGTTGGGGTGCGCCGGGTATCCGATCGGCAACAACCCGAGCGGGTGCACCCCGTCCGGGACGGCCAAGACGGTGCGGACTTTCTCGTCGTTGAACTCGATGATCCAATTCGTTCCGAGGCCTTCCGCCGTGGCCGCCAGCTGGAGGTGACTCACCGCAACGGCAACGTCGAGCGGGTAGGCGGAGATGTACCCCCCGATGGTGGCCGGCATGTCCTCTTCGACGGCGAGCGCCACGATCACCGCGGGCGCTTCGGCGATCAGTCGTCCGCGGGCCGAGGCTTGAGCGAGGAGCCGCTTTCGCTCGTCGTCCTGCACGACCACGAATCGCCAAGGCTGGAGGTTCCGGTGGCTCGGAGCCAGCCGCGCGGCCCCGAGCACTTTCTTGAGCGCCTCGGGGGGTATCGGGCGCGGAGAGTACTCCGGGCAGGGGCGGTACGAGCGAATTGCCTCGAGAACGTCCATGGTGTCGGTCGGAAAAAGAATCCCGGGTCAGCAGGACGCAGGGGCGAGGGTTCCCCTCGCGGTTCGAGCCATCTGACCGGTTGAGGGCCGTGATGGATAAAAAGGGTTCCGAAGCAGTTCGGTCGGTCGCTCTAGCCCCGAGGGCGCCGCGGTGCCGCCTTTGCCGGGACCGGGCCGCAGAATTCGAGCCAATTGCCATCGGGATCTCGGGCGTAGACGAGTCGCGTGGTACCGTCCACGAAGTCCGCGACAAGCGGGATACGCCAGCGCCGGAGCTGCCGGGCCCACGCGTCGATGTGGTCCACCCGGAATCCGAGATGGTCGAATTCGGAACCGGCGACGAACGGCTCGTAGTACCGGTTCGTTGTCGGGTAGAAGTTGAGCTCCACCAGGTGAGGATTCCCGGGGAGTGCCAGGTCCACCATTTGACCCCCGTGCTGCATGGTGCCCCGCCCCGACACCCGGAATCCTATTCGACGATAGAATCGGATCGACCGATCGAGATCTCGGACTCGGAGCCCAGTGTAGAGCATCGAGATTCGAGCGGGCGCCACGAGAGGGTCGAAACCTTCGCCGCGCTTAATCCTAGGGCCGCCCACCGCCCCCCGGCATGGACGGGTCGGCTCCCCCGCACGCATCGCGCGGGTGGGGGCTTCGGCCGGCCGCGTTCGCCGGACCGTACGGGGGCGAGCCGATGTCGTGCAGGGAAGAATCGATTATCGGGCGGCGTCGTCGGTGGATCGAGACCCACGTACAGGGAGCAGGTCGACACGATGGCGCCGCGCAACGTCTCGTGCCAAGAGCTCCCCCCGTCGTGTGAGCGAATACGCCTTCATTCGCTGGCTCGAACCGACAACGTGCCGCCGTTCTTCCATGATGATCCCCGCCGCGACCAGGCGTCGGAGGACCTTGGAGACCGCACTCTGATTCGAATTCGCGGCCTCGGCCAGACCTTGCTGGGTCCTCTCACTTCGGACCGGGGCGTCAGGGTCGATTCGACCCAAGCGGGCGAGTTGGATCACGACCCTCTCGGAGAGGCGGGCCAAGTCAGCCACCCCGGCGGGCGGGGGTGCGTCGACCGCTAGGTCGGCGAGGGAGGATGGACGGGAGGAAGCGGCAGGTGGAGCGGGAGACTCGGGAGAGCCCTTAGTCGATACCTCGTCGGGAAGTTCCGAATCGATATCCCGCGGCCGCGTCGAACGTCGGTACGCCAGCCAAGCCGCCGACGCGCCGGCGGCTCCCGCTGCCGCACCGAGCGCGAACCAAAGGAGAGTTTCCAACCTCCCGTCACCGCTCCCTTACGGGTTCGAGGTCAAGGGAGGAGGAAGGAAGAGGACTACGGGTGGGGCCGTTCCTCGTCTCCCTCACGAGCGGAGAGCATCTCGCGCGCGAGGGCTTCACCCTCGCGGCGGTACTGGGCCTGGGCAGAGATCGCGGTGACCGCGACAGCGCCGAGCAAGACGGCTCCCACGATCGCTCCCAACAGCAGGTACTCCTCGGCCGCCGCGTTCGACCCACCGAGGCCGGTCGGAGAGGGTGGGGTGTGGATGGTGGCCCCCGAGGAAGTGACCGAGATCGCGAGGGTCGCTTGCGCCGATAGCCCGACCGAGTTCGTCACGGTCAGTTGGACCAAGTACACTCCCACCGAAGTGGGGGTACATCGAAGGATGTCCGTGTTCGCGGAAGCGCATCCCGTCGGCAGGCCGGCGTAGGAGAACGTCACGGGGCTCGACGAGATCACCGAGGCCACAATGGTGGTCGTGTTGCCCACGCTGACCGAGAGCGTGCTCGCCCGAAGAGAAAGAATCACGAGTACCGGAGTCCCGTTTCCAACCGAACTGTCGGCGGCGACCGAGATCGCGACGGTCGCGCTCGCGCTCTGATTCTGGGTGTTGAACACCATCAGGTCGGCCGTGTAGTTTCCCACCGCGGTGGGCGTGCAATCCAGAACTCGCACGTTCGCCGAGGCGCATCCCGTCGGAAGACCCGCGTAGGAGTAGGTGACCGGGCTGCTCGATTGGACGAGGGAGGAGATCACCGTCGTGTTCCCGAGGGTGATGAGCGACGGGGTCGCCAGGAAGGAGTAAATGGCCAGCCCAGGGCCCGGGGGCGGCGCCGAGAAGCTCCATAGCTGGTCGTAGTAGATCTCGGTCCCGTTGTACTGCCAACTCCCCCCTACGTTCTGGTAGCCACCGAACATCAGAAGCTGCTGGTCCGCGGCGTCGTAGACCAGGCCGGCTCCTTCGCTGGGGCTCGGGCCAGAGGTGGAAGCTGAGAGCTCCGCCCAGCCGGCCGCCGAGTAGGTCCACGTATCATCGTAGTACGTCGAGTCGAAGTGACCCCCAAAGAGAACGGAGGCGTTGATCGCCGGATCGAAGGCGAACATCGCCTGATTTCGGGGGGGAGGACCGACCAGGGTCAAATTGGTCCACGTCCCGTTCGCATACGCCCAGGTGTCCCCTTGGTTCGGGCAGTTACCGGTGGAATTCTGACACTCGTTGCCACCGAATAGGATCGCGGCTCCCAACGTGGGGTCGTAGTCGAAGGATTCCGCGCTTCGGGCCGAAGGGCCGGTCCCGCTCAGGGCCAAGCTCCACTGTCCCCCCGAGAAGGTCCAGGTGTCGTTCAGGTAGGGACCGCCGGCGTACTGCTCTCCGGAATCGACCATCACCACGGCATTGATCGCGGTGTCGAACGTCATCACCGCCCCGAAGTCGCTCGCCGGGGGAGTGAGTGTCGAGTTTACGGGGGTCCAGGCCGTACCGGTGAATTCCCACGTGTCGCTGAACGAAAGGTAGGTCGAATTCCCCGACCCCCCTCCGAATAGCAGGACATCCCCTGTCGTAGGGTCGTAGGTGACCGCGGGCTGGACCCGGGCTGCGGGAGAGAGTGGCAGGGAGAGTTGGGTCCAGTTCCCGTGCGTATAGGTCCAAGTCTCGTTGTTCGTGGTGCACGAATAGTTCCAGAAGTGGCCGGCCGTGCAACCCCCGAATACGACGACCGCGCCGATCGTGGGGTCGTAGACCATGCCGGTCCCGGCACGGGCGGAGGGTCCCCCGGTCGAGTTGACCGCGACCCAGTCCTGCGAGCCCCCGGTGGGAGCGCCCGACAGGGTCCACGTCTGATCGAAGAAGAACTGACTCCCGTTGAACTGCGGGTCGTCGGCATCATACCCCCCGAAGAGGACCATTTGCCGGCTCGCCGTATCGTAGACGAGGCCGGCGCCTTCGCTGGGGTCCGGCCCGACGTTGGCGCTCGAGAGTTCGGTCCAGCCGGCTCCCGAGAAACTCCACGCGTCATCGTAGTACGTGAAACCGTTGTGACCCGAGAGCAGCAGCGAGGCGTTGAGGGCCGGGTCATAGGCCATTTGCCCGCCGTTGCGCGCCGGGGGACCCGAATTGGAGGCATTCGTCCAGGTCCCGTTCGAGTAGACCCACGTGTCCCCGAGATTGGGGCACAACCCGGTCGCGTTGTTGCACTGATTCCCTCCGAACAATACGACCGCCCCCAACGTCGCGTCGTAGTCGAACGAGACGGCGGACCGCGGTGATGGGCCGGCCCCGCTGGCGGCGAGCGACCACTGGCCGCTCGAAAAGATGTAGGTGTCGTTCAGGAAGGGACCTCCGTGGTAGACCTCGCCTGAGTCGTACATCACGATCGCGCCGATGGCCGAGTCGTAGGTCATGACCGCCCCGAAATCGCTCGGTGCGGGGGTCAGGTTGGTCGTCACCTGGGACCAGTTGGCGCCATCGAACTCCCAGGTGTCTTGGAACGAAAGGTAGCTAGGGAAACCCGTGCCGCCGCCGAACAAGAGGACGTCCCCCGTTTCGGGATCGTACGCCATCGCCGGTTGGACGCGCGCCGGGGGAGATACGGCGGGGTGGAGTTGAGTCCAGTTCCCGTTCGAGTAGGTCCAGGTCTCGTTCACGACGGCGCAGGAGTAGTTCCAATACTGGCCGGACGTGCAACCACCGAACAGGACGACCGCGCCCAGCAGGGGGTCGTAGACCATTCCCATCCCGGCCCTGGCGGAGGGGCCGCCGGACGTATTGACCAGCTGCCATGACGAGTTCGGGGAGCTATTGGCGGGAGCCGAGGGTGCCCCGCTGGACCCCACCGGTACGGCAGAGACTCGGGAAGAAGTGGGGGCGTTCCCACCGGCGATTCCGGTCGGGAGCGACCCGAGGGCCATCAGGGTCGCGACAGCGGCCACGGCGATCAGCCCGAGCGAGAGGCCGAACCGAGTGCGGCGCGGCAAAATTCGGAATCGTCCTTCCGGAGCGCGGATCGTCATGAGCGTGCAGCCACCGGGCGGAGGTGGGTGGTCTGGGCTCTTAAACCACGGGTGACTTTAGTCCTTGATTAGTCCCCTTTCGGGACGATCCAACCCGGCTACCAGATCCGGACGCGGGGGCTCCTGTCCGTCGTGGGAGGCCGCCCGTTCGGTGACGGAAAAGCTGCGGAGAATTCGGGAAGGTTGGCGACGGGCAGCACGCCCCGAAACCGTCCGGGCGCATGCGGATCGACGGTCAGTCGTCGGCGTTGTTCGGGCTCACGGCAGTTCTCCCGCCACACCTGGGCCCAGGAAATGAAGAATCGCTGCTCCGGGGTGAGGCCGTCGACCACCCGCCGTCGGGACGGGTCGGCCGTCAGCCGACGCTGGAGGGCCTCCAGGGCGATGCTGACCCCGCCGAAGTCGGCAATATTCTCCCCGAGGGTAAGCTCCCCGTTCACGAAGGTTCCCGGAAGGGCCTCGAGCTGGCTGTACTCCGAAACGACGACTTGGGCTCGCGCTTGGAACTCTTTGGCGTCGGCCTCGTTCCACCAATCGACCAGGTTTCCGTCGATATCGAACCGCCGCCCCTGATCGTCGTAGCCGTGGGTGATCTCGTGTCCGATGACGGAACCGATGGCCCCGTAGTTCACCGCATCGTCCATGGTCACATCGAAGAACGGGGGCTGAAGGATACCGGCCGGAAACACGATCTCGTTCTTGGTCGGGCTGAAATAAGCGTTGACCGTCGGCGGGGTCATCCCCCACTCCGTGCGGTCGACCGGCCCCCCGATGCGATCCATCTGGCGTCGGACCTCGAAGGCCGTCGCCCGCAATCGGTTCGCCGCGTATTCGGTCCGACGGATCTCGACGGAGGAGTAGTCCCGAAACTTCTCGGGATGTCCGATCTTCGGAGCGAACCGTTCGAACTTCGCCAACGCCTTCTTCCGGGTGGCCTCGGTCATCCAGTCCAGATGGGTCAGGCGGTCGCGGAAAACTTCCCGCAGGTCGGAAATGAGCTCGGCCATTCGGGTTCGCGCCTCGGGCGGGAAGTGGCGTTCGACGTAGAGTTGGCCCAGCGCCTCTCCCAGTTGCTCGTCGACCGTCATGGCCGCTCGCCTCCAGGGGGCCTCCGGCTCCGCCTGACCTTGGAGGGTGCGGTGAAAAAAGTCGAAGTCCTCTCGGTCGACGGCCGCGTGGAGGAACGATGCGTTGCTATGGAGCACTTGCCATCGCAGGTAGGTCTTCCACTCGGCCAATGAATGGGCCGCCAAGATCGTCCTCACAGCCTCGAAAAATTCGGGCTGGCCCACGACTACGTAGCCGGCTTTCCCACCGTTCCGGACTAAAAGATAGTCGGACCAAAACGGTCCGGGATACCGGGCGACCAGTTCTTCGATCGTGAACCGGTGGTAGTTGCGGAGCTGATCCCGTAGATCGGTCGCGCTTCGACTCGCCCGAGCGAGCTCGGTCTCGATGAGGAGGACCGTCGTCGCGGCCGAATCGGCCTCCATTACCGAGTGACCGAGACGAGCGAACATTCGGGCGAGGTGGACCCGGTAGGCTTCTCGTTGTTCCGCGAAGGTGTCGGTGAGATAGTACTCCCGGTCGGGCAGGCTCAGCCCGCCCTGGTTGAGGTTGAAGGCATAGATCGAACTCTGTTTGCGGTCCGGATACACGAACGGCTCGAACAGCCCGCCGACTCCCGCGTCGTGGACGACGGCGAGGACTCGGGCCAACTCGGACCCATCGACCATGGCCTCCACCCGGTCCAGCAGCGATTGGATCGGCCCAAACCCGAGCTGTTCCCGACGCGCTTGGTCGAGCGCCGAGGCGTAGAAATCTCCCACTTGGCGGCGCGGAGTTGCGGAGGCCCCGCCGGGGTCGGCCGCGGCCGACTCGAGCAGTTCCCGAAGCAGACGGAAGTTCCGTTCGAGAAGTTCGCCGAACCCGCCCCAGATCGATTTATCGGCCGGGACCGGATTGCTACGTCGCCATCCCCCAGTAGCATACCCATAAAAGTCCACAACCGGATCGACCGAACGGTCCATGTTTTCGACGGAAAAACGCGGCACTCTTGGTTCGGGGGCTGGGCTGGCGCTCATGGTCTCAACGATGTCTCCTCAATCCGCCGGACACCACGGCCCCCTATCATATGGAGGAACTGCCGGGGCAGTCCGCTCCGCGACTCCTGCCCCGAAACAGTGCCAACGAACTCGGCGTGACCGGGCCGGTACGTCTGGGGCTCCGCATCGGGGGGGTTCGACAACCGAGGCCGGCTCTTAGGTGAGATTCGATCGCAGAGGCTCGTTGGGCACCGGGTTCGCTGCCCATGGCAGAAGTGGCCCCTACGTGCTCCTGATTCTCGGGCGAGGAGCGGAGGACCTTTCGGCAGCGACCGCCGCAGCCACTTCCGAGAGAGAAACATCGCGCTCCAAGGGGTGGTCTCGAGCATAACTCGTGGCGGCTGCTTCATACGATAACCCCGAACGGACCAAATCGACGATCTCCGATCGGCGGCGTTGAGCCCGTCGGGCGATCGCCTGGTAGGCGGCCCCCGACGCGGAGTCGTTGTCCACGGCTTTGCGGCCCGCTTCAGGCCCGGAACGCGGGAGGTCACGCGTGCCCTCCCGGGGCCCGTTCTCGCTCATCGACCCTGCCCGAACTCGCCTTTGCTAATGAGGCCGGCATCCGGGCGGCGTCCGTCCAACCCGCTCCTTTACGGCGGCTCCCGAGCCGCTTATTCCGCCCAGTACCTCTCCGGATCCGATGAGGATGGACGAGATTTCGGAGTCTCCGGTCCTCTCCCTGATCGATCAGATCTTCCGGATGCGCCAGGCAGGAGAGGAAGTCCTTGGACTGCACATCGGCGAACCCGATTTCGATACGCCTCAGGGAATTCGGGATGCCGCTTATCGCGCGATGAACGAGGGGTTCACCCACTACACTTCGGCCCAGGGGATGCCGGACCTGAGGGCGGCGATCGCCCGCCGGGTTTCCGGACGGCACGGAGTCGCGGCCACGGCCGAGGACGTGGTCGTACTGCCGGCCAAGTTCGCGATCTACGCGACGTTGCTCTCCACAGTTTCGGCCGGTGACGAGGTCCTCCTGCCCGACCCGACCTATCTTTTCGAACAACCCGTGCAGATGGTCGGAGCCCGTCCGGTGTTCGTCCCCCTGCGACCCGATTTTTCGCTCGATGTGGAGGTGCTGAGAGCGGCGGTGACGCCCCGGACCCGGCTCCTCATTCTTGTCACTCCGGGAAATCCCACGGGGCGGCTCCTGAGCCGGGAGGAGGTTGAGGGGGCCCTCAACGTGGCGCGTGAGCACCACCTCACGATCGTGAGCGACGAGACGTATGAGCCACTCATCTACGAGGGGCGCCACGTGAGTCCGGCGAGTTTGGCCGGGGGGGACGTCCCAGTCGTGACCATCGGGAGTTTCTCGAAGAGCTACGCGATGACGGGCTGGCGCCTCGGCTTTGCGGTCGCCCCTCGGGGAGTCCTTCAGCGTCTCGTCAAGGTCGTCGAGCACACGCTTTCGTGTCAACCGCCCTTCATCCAGAAAGCGGCCCTTTGGGCGCTCAACCACGGCGGGCCGGACGAAGACCGCTTCCGCGCAACGTTTCGCGAACGGCGCGATCGCCTACTCGCGAGGTTGGCCCGGGTCGACGGACTGACGACCGTCGCGCCGCAGGGGGCGTTCTACGTATTCCCGCACTACGATCTCCCCGTCCCCTCCGTTCGGTTCTGTACGGAGCTTCTAGCCGAGGAGAAACTCGCCCTCGTCCCAGGGGTGGCGTTCGGTCCGCACGGGGAGGGCCACGTCCGGATCTCCTACAGTTCGCCGCTGCCCGCGCTGGAGGACGGCGTGGACCGACTGGACCGATTCCTGACCCGCCACCGTTCGGCGGGGCGGTAGTTCGATCCGACATTTCCCACCCGTCTTTTGTACCCGGAGTCGCTCGCGAGCAGCATGGCCACCGCTCGTCGTGTCCACGACCTGACCGCACTCTTGGAGACTCACATGCCGACTTGGCCGACCTCTCCCCTGCCCGTCTTCGAGCCGATTGCGATCCTCGCCCGCGACGGGTACGTGATCGAACGGGTGAACTGCCTCACCCACACCGGAACGCACATGGACGCGCCGTCCCACTTCATCGAGGGCGGAACGACCGTCGATCGAATCCTCCCCGACCAACTGGTCGGTTCGGCGGTCGTCCTGGACGTCCGCTCGGAGGTCGAGGGGAACATCATCCCCACCCGCGCTCTCAAGAAACATTGGCCGGAGGGCAAGCATCCGGATTTTGCCCTGCTTCGTACCGGTTGGAGCCGGGAGCGGGCTCCGTCGAAACACTACCTCTACGATTTTCCCGGTCTCGAGCCCTCCGGGGCGGAGTGGTTGGTCCAGCAGTCCGTCCGGGGGGTCGGCACCGATACGCTCAGCATCGACCCGTACACGAATTCGATCTACGAAGCTCACAAGATCCTCCTGAAGCGAGGGATCTGGATCCTTGAGGCACTCGACCACCTCGAGTCGTTGGCCGAGGGGACGGAGTACACGCTCGTCGCCGCACCGCTGAAGATCGCCGGAGCGAGCGGCGCGATGGCCCGGGTGTTCGCCATCGAGGGGTAGGAGGGACGTGCCGCTTGCGTCCGGCCTCCGCGGGGCGCGCGTCCTCGTCACGGCCGCAAGCCAAGGGATCGGGTACGCCGCGGCCCGTGCGTTCCTCGGGGAGGGCGCCCGGGTCGTCATCAATTCCTCGAACCCCGACCGGCTCAAGTCGGCCGTGGGACGACTCGAGCCCCACGGTGAAGTGCACGGGGTCGTAGCCGACCTCACCCGCCAGGAGGACCTGGACCGACTCCTTCTGGAAACGGTCGCCCGATTGGGTGGGATCGACACGCTGGTCTACCTCACCGGGGCTCCCCCACCCGGGATCTTCATGGAGCAAGGGTTCCAGGATTGGACGCGGGCCGCGGGCCTGATGGTCGTCGGCCCGGCGTATCTCGCCCGGAAGACCGCCGAAGCGATGCTCGCGGCCCACACGGCCGGACGCATGGTGTTCCTCGGGTCGGTGGCGATGCGGGAGCCGATTCCGAACCTCGCTACCTCGAGCGTGTGCCGAATCGCGATGAGCGGACTCGTCCGCACCTTGGCCCGCGAGCTTGGACCCACCGGGATCCGCGTGAACGGAATCTTACCAGGATATATCCGAACCGGACGGATCGACGAGCTGGCCGCAGACACGGCTCAGCGTCGTGGGACGACGGTGGAGGTGGTCCTGCGCGAGATGGAGAGCGATGTCCCGTTGGGCCGGATCGGATCGCCGGAGGAATTGGCCAATGCGATCGTGTTCCTTGGAAGTGAGATGTCGAGCTACGTCACGGGCACCTTGTTGGCCGTGGACGGCGGTCGCTTGCGGTCCGTCGGATAGCGCGCCCTACTCTCGATCCGGGGGGATCGTCTCCGCTAGAAAATCCTCTCGACGGGGCGTGAATACGTCCATGATTACGGTCGTTGTTCCGAGGGCGGCCTGCAGCTCGTGCGGTACGTCCGAGCCGACCGTATAGGAGGACCCCGGACGGAGCTTCCAAAGCTCGTCCCCCACCGTAAACTCGCCTCCCCCCTCGAGGACCGTTCCGGACTGCACATGGGGGTGGGTATGACGCGGGAACCGGCTCCCGGGGGCGATCCGGTACAGGACCATCATGACTCCACGGTCGTGCGCGAGGATGCGGCGACGGACGCCGGGGAGGATCTCATGCCACGATTCCGGCTTGTCCTCCCACAACGGCATGCGGATTCCACGGCCAGAGCCCTATTTCTCGATGCGGGGCCGAATACCCGGGACCACTGAGTTCGAGCGTCATCCAGGGGAGCGCTCCTCCACCCGGTCGAAGCCCCGAAGGAGCTTATCCCCCGCGGCGAGGTAACGACGTCCCCATGGTCGAAAAGGCAAAGCGACTCGACGCGGCGAATCAGGAGCGGGCCGAGGCCGCGGTCCGATGGGAAGACGACGACAATACGGCCAGCGAGACAGGTCGAGCGGCGGATGCCCTGAAGGCGCAGGCGGACGAGCGCGCGCTCTCGGCCGCCGATCGCAAGATCAAGAAGATCGAATCGGAGACTTGACGGACGGGCCATACGCGGCTTGCCCCGGCGTTCGTGGCGTACTACTCACGACTTGGAAAATTCTCCGGGTGAAGTCTGGGGTTCCGGGGAGATGCGAGCGGTAGGTTCGACCCTGACCGCTCTTATTGGGAGCGAACATCAGGGCTGGCCGGGCGACCTCGGAGACCCGCCAACGAATCCAACTTCATGATCGGCCGTGTCGGATGGGTGGTCATCTCGTGCCTGATCGTGTTGACCGCTGGCCAGAGTTCCGGAGCGCCGAACTCGCCGGCCATCTCCTGCCACCCCCGTTGTATCGAACATGTCGTCATTATCGTCCTGGAGAATTCAAAACTCGCCAACGTCCTTTCCCAAGGCGCCTACCTCGACTATCTGTGGAATGCCGACGGCCACGCCACCAACTACTACGCGGTGTGCCATCCCTCCACGGCCAACTATCTTGCCCTGACGAACGGTCGGTCGCTCGCTTGCGGCTCGGATAGTTATGTCGTTCACTCCGAGAGGAACATCGCGGACGAGCTCGGAAAGAAGGGGCTCACTTGGATGGCGTACGAAGAGTCCATGCCGGTGACGTGCGACACTTCCAACTCGGGAGAGTATGTGGTCCGGCATGACCCGTTCGTATCGTATCGAGACATCGTGGGGCGATCGACCCGTTGCGATAGCCATGTCGTCAACAGCTCGGGCTTCAACACCTCGGTGGCGAACGGGAAGTTGGGGAATTACTCCTTCTACAGTCCCAACCTGTTCGACGATGGTCATACCCCCCAGTCCGTTTCGCACGCGAGTTCGTGGCTGCAGGGATTCCTCGCCCCCATCCTCAATCACACGGGTCGGTTTGCGTCCTCCGCTGAGAGGAATTTGGTGAACCACACGGCCTTCCTCATCGTTTATGACGAAAGCGGAAACAGCGACACCTCGGGGTACACCGCCGGAGGTACCACTATCGCCGGAGGACACGTCTATCTGACGGTGGTTTCACCGTACTCGGCCGGGTTGACGTACGATCTCAACGCGAGCCACTACAATCTTGATTCGACCGTCGAGTGGCTCTTCCACACCCCGAGCGACGGGGGATATGACGGGACGGCCGCCTACCCCTCGATGTCGACGTTGTTCGACTTCACCTCGAACGGATACTAAGTCCGCCGTGGCGGGGATTGCCCGAGCCGGCAGAAGACTCCCGTTGAGCCGGAGTGTGCGGCGGCCTCCCGTACGCGGGCGGCAATGCTCGCAGTGATCCCGCGAAACATCCGGGGGTCGAACGTAAACGAGTCCCTTCGACGTCGGGTCGGTTCGGCTCCGAAAATCCTGTGAGCAACCGGCCCGCGTGCGCGCGTACCCTCGGCCATCCCCGCATCCCAAGAATTCATTACCTCCCGAGAATACGCGGAGAGCCGTGAATCCCTCAACGAACCCGTCCGTCGGGACCGCCGCCGTTACGCCACCCGGATCGATGGCCTCTCCACTCCCAGTCGCTCGGGGCACTGAGGTTCGAGGACTCCGCCTGGCCCAGGCCGCGGCCGCGACAGGTTTCCTCGGCCTAATGATAGCGTGGTTGGGGCCGATTACCCTCATCTTCGCCTCCGGGGTGGAGATTCACTACCGAGGGTTTCACGTGGGCTCGGGGATGGCCACGGTCGCCGGTTTCGAAAATATCCTGATCGTCATTGTCCTGGGCGGTCTTCTCATTCTCGCATCGATCGTCCTCTACCTCATTTCGTTCAACACGTTCCGAAAGGTGTCTCCCGGATTCGGTGGCCCGGTCACCCTCGTCATACTCGGACTGATCGGCGTGTTGTTTATTGTCCTCGGTTTCGCACTCGTCCTGTCGGATTTCTATCGAGCGGTGGCGTGCGCCGCCGCGGGGGCCTCGTCCTCCTGCCTCGATCTGGCTCAGTTGGCGGGGGCCGTCCTCACTATTTTCCTCGGATTCATTCTCGCCGTCCTCGGATGGATTGGCTTGGTCCTGGGCCTCTATCGCATTGGCAAGCGGTACGGTTCGACGATCACGATCGTCGGTGCGATCCTGACGATCATTCCATTCGCCGGGTTGGTAGCCCCCATCCTGGTGATCATCGGAACGCACCAGAGCGTCCACCAGCTCCAAGCTCAGGACCCCACCCGGACCTGAAAGTATTCGACGAGGGTCGTCCGGTGAGGCGTGGGGGACCCTCCCGCCACTTGGGACTTGCTCAACTGGGCCTGGGGGGGCACCGCCTTGAACCGAGAAACGAACTTTGCAGAAACGCGGAGAACATTTCCGATCGCTGAGGTGGCAGGGGAAGGACGTGGGCGCCCATCTCCGTATCAAGGTGATCGCGGTGCTCATCGCAGTGCCACTCGGCTTGCTCTCCGTGGTCGTTCATGTTGACGACTCAGCACCCATTCTGGTAACGTTGACTGAAACCCAGTGGTCGGAGGGTGGCTACGTGTTCTACACCAACCACACCTCGCTCCATCTGATGGGCGGATCGACATTCACTGTGAACGAGTGGACTTTCATGTCCAGTTGTAGCGCAGAATCAACGGGGGGCGGCCCAACGGTCTTTGCCCCGTTTGTTGTCGTCCAATGGAACTGCGCGAACTTCACGAGTTACGGTAGGGCACTGCCCCATTGGATGGTGACGATTCAGGCACCCGACGGGGACTACAACGGGACCTTGCTCCTCACCCTTCCTTCTTAGAAGATGCTTAACGGCGAGGCGTCCCGCCGTGGGTTCGGCCTGCGCACGACATACTCGGGTGGCGTGATGACGGGTCCGCCCCCGGAACAGTACCCCTTCAAACGGTACTGTCCAGCCATCGGGTGGTCGCCACCCTGGAAAAGACAGTATTGGAGTTCGGGGGGCGACCGCGGCGGTCGCCCCCCGAACGCGCGCTAATGTCGGGTCTAAGGCAGACGCTCTCCGCCGCTCGGGGGATCCGGCGTTATAGTGAGACGAGAGGGGCGGAGCAGCTTACGGTGTAATTCATGCCCGAAGGAGGTCCTTGATAGATCCA
>JAKIVW010000002.1:14417-24854 GCA_022750355.1 Thermoplasmata archaeon | reverse complement strand
TGAAATTGCCTGACGGCAGCAGACTAGGCTGATTGAGCGCATCCGCTGGATTCTCGTTTGGGCTGGGCAGAATGACTGCAACCACGTAGTTGTACCTGGAATCTGGAAGGAACGGACCGTTCGACGTCCAGGAAACTGAAACCTTCGAGTTTGACGGCACATTCAATCTTGCTTCGCCGCTGAGGAGAGTGGCCGAGTAACGGGACGAGAGAGGGACTCCCAACAGAACTAAAACGACTACTGCTGCGGAAACTACGATTGCCACGAGGATCAGCGCATCCCTCGTGACCCTCCTCCGGGGCCGTAACTTAGGCGGGCCAGTTGGGTTCATAGGATGACCACGGTTCTCTGGGAACCCCATTCGCTAAGGCCGAAGGTCTACCTTAGTTGAGGGTTGTTTGACTGAGCGCCCTTGACCCGCTTCGTCGCGCTCCGCTGATCGAACGTTCTGTGGACGCATTTCTCCGGTTTTAGGTCGACCGTCGATAGGGTTCGACTGAATATGGGCAGCCAAACCGGGTGGTCCGTTCTCCTCACTGATTTGACCACCACCCGTTCAAACGGGACTGTCCGGTCCCTTGGTGGCAGACCTCGAACGCACCTTGGCGTTCAACAGGGGTTGTACGACATCAGGGGTCCCGACCTCAGGCTGCGACAAGCAAATGGAAGGGCATGGTCGAATAGCAATCTCTGATTTCGACGGCCTCCTCTTTGTTGGGTGAAACCCACGTATCCCACGATCCTAAACTGCTCCTGCACGGCGGCGGAAACGAGACGTTGAACCAGTACGTCACGCCGTTCGATTGTGTTACCAAGGCACACAGATTCCCGCCGCCTGTGTTTTGGGGGCACGAGACCGGTGCCGCAAAATCGAACAGGACTCCCCGGAAGGTGAAATTGGACGAAGCCGAGCTAAACGGATACACCGTCTCGTAGGTGTATTCCTTGAACCCGACGATCGTGTAGCCGGATTGTTCCTCAGTAATCGGAATCCAAAGAAGGGTCACAACCAGCATAGTCGTGGACGCCACGATCGCGGAAAGGGTTACTACCCACAATCTTCGGCGGCGGGTCCACGCCATGACCAGCCTATGCCGGAACAACGGGTATGGCTTGCCGGCGGGGGTCGAGGATCGGCCGGAGTTTCGAGCCCTTCTCTACGATGAACACGATCTCTGCTTGACCTTGAGGGACCTCTCGCGTTGCCTGATCCACTATTCCTTTCCACCGGAATCCGCCAGGGTCGGCTAGGCCGGCCGCGGCTGCAGGCGTCGTACCGAGGGAAGTGTGTGTCCTGACCAGGTTGTAATGCACTCTGAACCCCTCGGCGAGCAGTTTCGGTCCCGACTTGCCATGGAACCCTCGCATCACTTTGATTCGTTCCTTCTCCGTCCCGTTTAGTCGTTCCACAAGATTGTTCGATTTCTTCGCCCGAATCGACGGCACGCGGACGTGGGGGCTGACCACTTCGCTTCCATTTCGGAATGCTAGCTCACGACCGATCGATTTTCGATAGGCCGGTAGACCGTCGGTCAAGACTGTAAGGGGGCGGTCGGGCGTGGCCGATTTGGCACGCCGAAGGACCACACGAGCATCCCGTACTCTCCGCAGCTTCGTCACGTGGGTCGCCATCAGAAAACGAGTGGTCGCGTCCTCGACGTTCCAGATCCACCGCGGTTCCCCGTTGGACCTAACCACCGTTTCGTCCACATGCCACTGTTCTCCTGTCCTCGCACCCTGGGAGTCCATCCACTTGGCCGCCTTGGGGACAAATCGCGCAATCCAGCCATAGATGGTCATCGGGGCGACGGAGAGACCGTAGGCTTGCCTCAGGTGATCCGCGACTTTCCGAAGTGAGAGCCCTCGGAAGTAGAGGTCGAGAGCCAGTGCGACCGTGCGGGGCTCGAACCGAAGTCGGAGCTCTCCCCGGCCACTCGTGAACCGAGCTCCGCAGGATTTGCAGAGATAGCGGTCCACCGTTCCTCGGCGGTTGTGCCTTCGCCCAAAATGAATTGCCCCGGGAGCCCCGCAGTTGGGGCACTCCGGTGGGACCGCGTTCCCCGCCGGGGGTTCACCAAGTTTCTCACGAAACCGAATTGCCAGGATGTGAATGCAAGCACGGCGGGTGGCTCGGTAGAAAGCGCACGAGCACGACCATCGGTCCTTCCGAATCGATACCGCGTACCTTCGGTCCGGACGACTCTGAGATCGGACCTCGTATCGGAGTGGCGCGAGCGAACGAATTTGGTCCCCCCGTGCCACAATCGCGAGGGCCGGGGTCCGCTGGTCCGCCCAAGGAACAAGAGGCTCGGTCGGCATTGCTGGGCTCCTGCGTCCGAAGAATCGGTCGAGCGCTTAGCCGGTTGCGTCGCCGGTGGAAGATGAAATCTGGTTGAAAACAGGGCCCGAACCCCCGTGTCAGACACTTGTACCGGTGCGAGTGTCCGGAGGTCAGGAAACAGACGTTTTGGGGGTGCCTCCGGGACCCGCGGGTCTATTTGTCAGACACGGCGATGCGCATTGAAATGAGTTCAATTCCGTTCAGTCTCTCTCGAGCGGACCTGTCGACCACCCGATAACTATACACCGAAAAATCGAGACCCCTCCACCACCCGAATTTGGACAGTACCCCTTCAAACCAGCCATTAAATATGGCAGACACCCGACCTGAAATCCTGCTGACAACTGTCTGACAAACAGACTTGGGCCAGCACGGGAACCGACTCCAGAAACATGCGCTGAGGAGGAACGCTCGATGTATCTTAAGCGGGTAAAGCTCCGAAACTTCAAATCGTTCGCCGGGGCCACCGAGATCCCGTTCCAGCAGGGGTTCACGGGGGTCGCGGGCCCGAACGGGATGGGGAAATCGAACATCTCGGACGCGATCCTCTTCGTCCTCGGCCCGACCAGTTCGAAGGCGCTACGGGCGGAGCGATTGACGCACCTCTTCTTCAACGGCGGTTCGTCCAAGAAGGCCGCGACGGAATGCGAGGTTTCCCTCGTCTTCGACAATTCGGACAAGCTCCTTCCCGTCGATTCCGCCGAGGTCGAGGTGACCCGGTACGTCAAACTCGCGCCGAGCGACCCGGACGGCTACTATTCGTACTTCTACGTCAACGGCAAGCGAACGACCCAGACCGAGATCGACTCCATCCTTTCCCACGGACGGTTGAGCGGCGACGGCTACAACCTGGTTCAGCAGGGGGATGTCAACAAGGTCGTGACGATGGGCCCCGTGCCCCGGCGCGGTCTCTTGGAGCGCCTGGCCGGCATTAGCCAGTACGACGAGGAGCTCGATCGGGCCTCCGCCAAGCGGACGGACCTCGACGCGAACCTGGAGCGTATCCAGACACTGCTGGGCGAGATCAAGAACCACCTGGGCGCGCTCGAGAGCCAGCGCCTTCAAGCGATCCAGTATCAAGAGTTCCAGCAGGATCGGCGGAAGACCGAAGCCCGCCTGGCCCGCGCCGGGCACCGCATCGCGGAGCAGGAACTCGTCACGTGCAAGAAGCAGGTCGAGTCGGCCCACGCGGAGATCGAACGGCTTCAGGCCCTCCGCACGGAACTGACCAACCGCGACCAGGAACTGTCTCACGGAGTGGAGGCGGCGGAGCGGGAGATCGCGGAGGCCGGTGGAGCCGCCGCGGTGAAATTCAAGGAGGAGCTCGACGCGAAGAAGATCGCGTACGCGCGTCTCGACCAGAATCTCGCTCACTTGGCCGAAGCGTGTGACACTCTGGCCAATCAGGTGGAAGAGCTCACGGGCGCCGTTCGAGCGGACGAAGCGACCCGGTCCAAGCTCGAATCCCAGGACAAAGACCTCTCCCTGCGCCTCGAAACGCTATCCGCCGAAGCGGAAGCGAATTCGAAGGAGATCCAGGGCGCGACGGCGCCGACGGGGAAATCCCAAGACCGGCTCGCGGCGGCCCGGAAGTCCCAACTCGAGCTCCAACGCGAGGCGGACAACCAACAGAGGGCCTGGCAGGAGGCCGTCCAACGGCGTGAGTCGGCCAAGGCGAGCCTCCAGGCCGCCGAGCAACTCCAGGCTCAATCGGAAGATGACCTACGAGAGCGGTCCGTGGAGGTCAAGGACCTCGAGCTGCGCATCAAGGAAACCGGCGGGGGCCGCGGGTCCGGAGAGGCGGCCACCGGTGACCTGCAGAAGGAGCTGCACACCGTCAAGTCCCGCGAACAAGCCCTCTCCGTCGAGGCCGAGCGCCTCGCTCGCGAGGTCAGCGAACTCAACCGACGCTACCTGACGCTGGACGCCCGTCTCAAGGCGCGCTCGGAGTCGGGCGGTCGGCCGAACCAACTCGCCGCCGTCGATTTCCTCCTGTCCCAGCGCAATCTCGGGAAAGTACCCGGAATTCGTGGGACGGTCGAGGAGCTGGCGGAATTCGACCCGAAGTACCGTACCGCCCTGCAGACCGCGGGCGGAAATCGATTCCAAGCCCTCGTCGTCGAGACGGACCAGGTCGCGGAGCAGTGTATCCAGATGCTTCGGCAGGAGAAGCGAGGTCGGGCCACGTTCCTCCCCCTCAACAAGATGCTCCCGGGCCGACCCCACGGGAAATCACTCCTGGTCGCGAAGGCCAACGGGGCCGCCGGATTCGCGGTCGACCTCGTGCACTTTGACGAGTCGCTCCGCGCGGCCTTCGGGTACGTTTTCGGAGAGACCGTCGTCATGGACGACCTCTCGCACGCCCGTTCCCAGATGGGCGGAGTGCGACTCGTCACGCTCACGGGCGACCTCATCGAGGCCACCGGAGCGATCTCGGGGGGCTACGTCGACCCTTCCAACCAGGGCCGGGGCGCCGACAGCGCCGTCGAATTGAAGCGCGTGGGCGAGGAGCTCCGCGAGAAGAGCGAGGCCGAGGCGGCCGCCCGCACGGAGCTCACGAAGTCCTCGACCCGCATTCGCGTTCTCGCCGAAGAACTCTCCAAACGCTCCATCCAAGACCAGGCCCACCAATCGAACCGGAAGGGCTTGGACACGGACCTCGCCGCGGCTCGAGAACGCCTGGGAGCCGCGCGAGCTCGGATCGCCACCGCCGAAGCCGAGGCGAAGAAGCTCACGACCGGCCTAGCGGCGGCCGAGGCGGCCGCCGCTCAGCTGTCCACGTCCATCACCGAGATCAAGGAGCGGATCGCCAGGGCCCAGGAACAGTACCTCGGCCAGCTGCCCGAAGCGCTCTCCACTCGGCTCCGCGCGCTCCAGGAGGTCGCTCACACGACGGCGGAGGAGCGAATGAAAGTCAATGGGGAGCTCGAATCGGCGCGGGCCTCCCTGCAGGCACTCCTGACCAACCTCGAGGGTCGCCGCCAGGAGCTCGGGAAGTCCGAGGCCGCCCTGGCGGCGAAGAAGAAGGAGATCACCAAGACCGAGGCGGAGGTCAAGGAGGCCCGCGCCGCATTGGATGCGCTCAAGGCCGTCGAGTCCAAGCAGGGCGACTCCCAGAGGGCGCTGGCTGAGAAGAAGCAGCTCCTCGAGACCGAACGTCTCCAGGTCACCCGCAAACTGGGCGAGGTCCAAGCCAACTTCTCCACCCGACAGGGGCTGGTCGTCCAGGAGGAGACCCGCCTGGCCCAGGCCGAGGCGCGGTTCCACGACCTCGAGGAGGCACTCCGGGAGTTCCCCGAGCCCGAGCCGGACGAGAAGTCCGTCCCCGTCGATGAACTCAGGCGCAAGATCTCCACCCTCACCGAGCAGATCGAGTCGATGGGTGCGGTGAATCTGCGCGCCGTCGAGGAGTACGACGCGGAGAAGGCCCGACTCGACGATTTCGGTACCGAGGCCGGCCGATTGACGTCCGAGAAAACGGAACTGGTCTCCCTGGTCGGGGAGATCGAACGCCGGAAGCGCGAGAAGCTCTCGGAGGTCGTCATCCAGGTCAACACGAACTTCAAAGAGATCTACGGCGAGCTCAGCGCGGGCGGCGAGGGCGAGATCGCCCTTGAGAATCCGACCGACCCACTCTCGGGCGGCCTCATCATCAAGGCCCGGCCCGTCGGCAAGACGGTCACCCGACTCGAACAACTGTCGGGCGGGGAGAAGTCGCTCGCGAGCCTGGCGTTCATCTTCTCGCTCCAGCGCTACGACCCGAGCCCGCTCTACGTGTTCGACGAGGTCGACATGTCGCTCGACGGCATGAACGCGGAGTACGTCGGTCGGCTCCTCCGTCACAACGCGGAGCGCGCGCAGTTCATCGTCATCTCGCTCCGGAAAGTGACCCTCAAGTTCGCGCACCACCTTTTCGGAGTGACGATGCGGGGCGACGGCTGCTCGCGGGTCGTCGGGATCCACCTCGAGGACATCCACGATGTGGAAGCGCGCGACGGGGCTCGTGCGGCCGACGCTCCCGCCCCGAATGCACCGTTGGAGGCCCGATGAGCACTCCCGAGACCGAGGTACCGATGATCCTGGCTCCCAACGCGGTCCCGCGCGACGCGGCGGAGAAGGTGCTGCGCTACCTCGTGTTCCACCGCTCCCTCCTCGGCGAGGCCGAGGACACGTCGGCCTTGCTCGAGCGCTACCTGTCGCTCGTCGAGAACCTGAAAGAAGGGGTTCACCTCGTCATCCCGGACCCGTTCCAGAAAGCGACGGCCCTCTTGTTCGAACTCGTCATGGACCAGGAGTTCGACCCGTGGGAGATCGACCTCGTCAAATTCACCCAAGCGTACCTCGACCGTGTCAAGGAGGACGGCGGCGTCAACTTCGCGATCGCCGGCCGCCTCGTCTACATGGCCTGGAGCATCCTCTACCTCCAATCGGAGGTCCTGCTCCGCTCGAGGGAATCGCCCCCCGACCCCGCCCTCGACCCCTCGCTGGACACGGCGGGGTCTGCGGACGACGGGTACCTACCCCTCATGGAGACTCCCGAGGCGGTCGACGTCACGAGCGCGGTCCTCGGTTCTTCCGCCCCCCCTCCCCTCCTCGAGATGGTCCGCCATCCCGAGACGAGGCCCGTTTCGCTGCTCGAGCTCGTCCGCGCGTTCGGGGAAGCCGAGGTGGACGCGCGACGATCGCTCCGGATCCAAGAGCTCCGGGAGCGGTTGCGCGAGGAACAGCGGGCGCCCCCCGAGGTCCTCGTGCACGGGGACGTGCCCGAGACCGACCTCGAGGATACCTGGGAGGCCACGTGCCGCCACCCGGTGGGAGAGTCGTTCCCCCTGCTGGACCTCTGGAGCCCGTTGACCGGACGCGACCGGCTCGTCTCGATCTTCCTCGCCCTCCTGTTCCTCTCCCGCGAACGGTCGGTCGAGTTGCATCAGGAGGTCCTCGGGGAGTCCGCGGTCTCCGTGGTCCGTACCACCGAGGTACGGAATCGCATCGTGACGGAGGTGTGACGCATGCCTTCCAAACTGGACGAACTCGTGTTCCAGGTCGAGGCCGTACTGTTCGCGAGCGGGAAGCCGCTCAACGTCAAGGAACTCACCGAGGCCCTCGGACTCGATGATTTCCGGCCGGTCCAGAAGGCCGTACGCACGCTCGAGCAGACCTACGAGAATCGACAGTCCTCCCTCGAGGTCCGGCGGGTCGGGGACCGGTTCGCCCTCCAGCTGAAGGAGGAGTACGTCGCGACGGTGCACGCCGTCACGCCCGTCGAAATGGGAGCCCGCACCGTGAAGGCGCTCACCCTCATCGCCTACCACCAGCCGATCCTTCAGAGCCACCTGGTGCGGATGCTCGGGGACGTCGCGTACGAGGAGGTCCAACACCTGCGGGGGATGGGCCTCGTGCATACCGAGACCAAGGGCTCCACGCTCGAGCTCACCACGACCCGCCGCTTCGCCGAGTATTTCGGGATCCCCTCGTCCCGACCGGAGGAGATCCGGAAGTATCTCGAGGGGCGACTCGGGGTCACGTCAGCGGCCGCCGTACCCCCGCCATTGGTACCCGAGGGCGGCTCCGCGCCCGAAGTGGCGACCCTGCCCGCCGAGGACCCGCCCGAATCCGTTCCCACGCTCGAACCCGCCCCGCCGGCCGCCTAGCGGACCGAGCCGGGTCTCCGCCCGCTCGACCTCCTGCCGAGCCCATCTCACGCGGTCGATTCGACGAGGGGCGGGTCTCGGACCCTCAACCACACCAGTCGGAACGCGATCCCCGCTCCGAGCAGTCCGAGCCCCACGGCCACCTCGAGGGGGGCGAGGGATAGGGCCAGCCCGACGCAACCCACCAGACCCGCGACGGCGAGGACCCGCGGGAAGAGGCGCTGTTCGGGGGGGAGCCGGAGGGCGGACAGGTTCGTCACCGTGTAGTAGAGCAACGTTCCGAAGCTCGAGACGGCGATCGCCAGCGTGAACGGGGCGAACGCGGCGACCACGGTCGCGACGACCCCCACCGTGACCACCGCGACCCAAGGGTTCTGGTCGGGGCCCAGGTGGGCGAGGGGTTTCGGGAGGTCGGAGCCCCGACCCATCGCGAAGGCTACGCGCGAGACCCCCAACAGGTCGGAGAGCCCCTCGTTGAAGGTCGTGGAGAGGGCCCCCGCGACCACGAGCGCGACCCCGGCGGCGCTTCCCGCGGCGACCATGGTCGCCTCCAGTGGCGAACCGGATTGGGCCAACCGGGTCGCCCCGAGGACGCCGACCGCGACCCCCGCGACCAGGAGGTAGAGAGCGGTCGCCCCTCCCAATGCCCAGCCGGTCGCCCGCGGGATCGTGCGTTTCGGATCCTTGACCTCCTCCACCAGGGTCGCGATCCGGCTGTAACCGGTATAGGCGAAGAACAGGAGCGCGGTGGCTTGCAGGATCCCGAGGACGCCACCCGGAGCCACGGGCTCAAAATTGCTCGCATGGACGGCAGGGAGCGCCAACACGACGACGGCCAGGAGGGTCACGACCGAGAAGATCACCACGACCTCGGTCACTCGGACGGACCGACGGATCCCTACGGCGTTCAGCAACGTCATGCTGAGGGCCGCCCCGATGGCAATCGCTCGGACCGGCACTCCGGGCCACACCGCGGAGAAGTACTCTCCAAAGGCGAGGGCGATGGCCCCGGGACCGACCGTGTTGGCGACCAGGAACATCCACCCGGCCGAGTATCCCCACCAGGGTCCGAGCATTCGACGGCCGAACTCGTAGGTTCCTCCCGTCCGCGGGAGGACAGCCGCCAGCTGCGTGGAGGAGAGCGCGTTGCACAGCGCTACGAACGCCGCGAGGGCGAGGGCGATCAGCAGCGCAGGGCCCGCGACACCGGCGGCCGGAGCGATGACCGCGAAGATGCCGGCCCCCAGGATCGCGGCCAGGCCCGTGCTAACGGCGGCGAAGAACCCCAGCTGGGGTCGGAGCCGAGTCGCGTTCAAGCCTGCCACTCTCAAGTACCTCCCGCGCACCCACCGAGAACCCCGGGTGGTTGCGTCGAGGGCACGTCTCGGGACGCCCGCCCTCGCCCGGAGTGGAGGGGTCCCACGGCGTCGCCAAAGAGATCCCGACTTTAACTTGACGCGGACCGGGGGGTCTCCAACGGACCCACTACATACTTCCGGGAAAGGGGAGGGGGAGAACCCCGACTACCACGCCCCGCACCGGGGGCATCGCACGGGTTCGGCGGGTCGAACGGAACCGCAGTAGGGACAGAGGAACGTCGCCGAAGTGTGCCCCAGGGTCGGTGCGGCCGGCGGAGGGAGGCCATAGCGACTGGGCGGGGCGGGCGGCGGTACTCCCCAGGAGCTTCCCGGCGGGCCGAACTCGGGGGCGACCGGGAGTTCTCCTTTCCGGCGGGGCCACGCAAAGATGAGAACGAGGAGGACGGCGAGCACGATCGCGAGGCCGAAGATGAGGTAGATCGCGTAATCGGGGATGCTGGCGTTCGACGCCGCGGGGATGTTGGGAGTAGGCCCGGCGTACTCGTACGAAGCGATCGTTCCATTGGCGTCCGCGGCCAAGAACAACGGCGCCTCGAGCCCTCCCCAACCGGTCGTCGGATCCCATCCGGGGCCGGCCGAGAACACATAGTTCTGCCCGGTCGTGACATCGAAGAACGGGGACAGGGGCCCCGGGTTCGCCGTGAAGTAGCTCGCGATCCGGTAGATCTCCGGATCCAAGTAGCCCAACCCGAACGTCGGGGCGGAGCGGTTCTCTACCGCGATCACGTCGGCGAGGAGGCCCGCGAACATCGGGGCCGCCACACTCGTCCCTTCGAGTACTGTAAAGTACACATTTTCCGACGAGTCCGCATAGACATAGGCGATCGTGTCGTTCGCGGGGAAGGCCACATCCGGCCCGGCACGCCCTAGGAACGAGGCCCCTTGGACCTGCCCCGCGGCGGAGATCGCCGGTTGGGCGGCGGAGTGGTACTGCCAGTAGGGTTCCGGAAACATCGGGCTGAGCCCTCCCTCGGTGCCGGCGCACGCCGTCGGACAGGCCTCGGTGTCCCACCAGGCCGACATCCCGCTGATCCCGGTGAGATTCGCATCGAACGATACGTTGAGG
>JAKIVW010000002.1:12065-14407 GCA_022750355.1 Thermoplasmata archaeon | reverse complement strand
AAACCGAAGCCCTCGGTCAGGTTCACCATGTCGTCGAACGATACGTTGAGGGAGGTCCCGTTCCAGGTCGTGGTGGGTACTCCGGCCAACGTCAGCGAAACCCCGCCTACCGAGATCGACCCACTCGAGTTGAACGCCGCGGAGGCGGGCCAGACCGGCCATTGGCCGTCGTTGCGACCGGTCTGGGAATCCGGGGCGTTCCCCTGATCTCCGCTCGCCATCACGACCGTCACCCCCATCGCCGCCGCTTCGGTGAGGTAGGAGTTCCACTCGGAATCGTTGAGATCGGGGAGGCCGAACGAACCGCTGACCACCCCGAGCCGCGCGGGGGTGTAGTTGAACGCCAGGGCCGCTCCGAAGTCGTCGGCGAAGTCGTTGGCGAGATCCCCGACGGGGGTGTTACCGGCCAACAAGCTCCCCGCGAAGTAGAAGTTGTAGAGGGCCGCCCCCGGCGCGATGCTACCGGCCATCTCGAGATCGAGGGAATTCTCGAATTCATCCAGGCTGGAATCGTTGAGCGTCCCGAAAGACCCGGGCGGGGGTGCACTGATACCGTCGATGTTCACCGGTACTCCCGCCGGGACGGACTGAGGCCAGGACCTCGGAAAGCTGTCGTTGAAGTACTGTTCGACGACGGTGGGGTCCCAGGGGGGGAGGTTTTGCGTGGTCGATTCGTTGTATCCGCTGGCCAGCAGGGTCGCCACGGCGACCCGCGTCGGAAAGGTCGCGTTCGCGCCGGCGGTGCCGTTGGGGAACAGCTGAGCGGCTCCGTAGGCCTGGGTGTAGTCGGAACCGACAAACCACTCGCTGCTGGTATTCGATAGGACGAACTGGGGAGCGGCCGCGCCATGGACGGGTCGCAGTTCCGATGGATGCAACCCGAGGGAAAGGTACGGGTTCGCTCCGTCACTGAGTCCGCCGATCCCCACGATCTGCCCGGACAGCCCCGAGGGGAGGGAGGGGACTCCGAGGGCGGTGTACAGGGGGATCCCCCGGTCGGAGAAGTACTCCACCAGGCGGACCCCGAACAGTTGCTGGATCGAGCCCGCGGAGATCACCGCGGTGACGACCGCACCGGACCCCGAGACCGAAACGTGTTCCGCACCGACCGACCTCAGAGTATCGGTGACGGCGCGAAGGCTGGCCGCCGGCGGTGCGAAGTCAGCCACGAACTGGTCATGGGTCAGGAAGTGACGGTACTCCGGAGAAGTCGGGGATTCGACCGCGACCAGGAGTTGGGCGAGCTTCGCCGCATTCGCGTACGGCAGAGTGAGGGCGAGGGAGATGGGAGTGGAAGGGTCCAGCGGTCGGACCGTGGTATGGGGCGATAGGTTCCGCTCGTCGGTTATCAACGCGGGGGGGTTCGGCGACGGGAGGCCCACGTGCCCGGCGTCGGTGAGACCGATTGTCGTCCCGCTCAGGATGAGGACGAGGACGGCCAGGATGACGAGTCCGAGCGTTCCGCCCCGCATCTCGAGAACCTAGTCGGCGTCCCCTAA
Organism: Thermoplasmata archaeon; assembly: GCA_022750355.1. Classification (GTDB taxonomy): domain Archaea; phylum Thermoplasmatota; class Thermoplasmata; order Lutacidiplasmatales; family UBA184; genus Lutacidiplasma. Next base: position 12,908 of record JAKIVW010000002.1, on the reverse strand, counting down.
TCAACGTGACCCGGCCGGGGGCCCTCGGGACAATCCTTTAGGGTCGACCGCCCTCGCTCGTCGGATGACCAGTCACGGCACCAAACCTGCCGCGGGCTGCGTCTTTTGCGAGATCATCGCGCACTCCTCGCCGGCGTACGTGGTGTTTGAGGACGAGTCGACAATGGCGTTCCTCGACCTCTTTCCGTTCACCCGCGGCCATCTGTTGGTGGTACCGAAGCACCACGGAGAACGGCTGACCGACCTCCCGCCGGAATCCCAGGCGGCCCTGATCCGGACGTTGGACATCATGTGCCGTCGGGCCGAGCGGCTCGCGCCCGACTACAATGTGGCCCTCAACGCCGGAGCCGCCGCCGGCCAGATCATCTTCCACGTACACTTCCACGTCATCCCGCGGTATGGGGCCGCGAATCCATTCCACCCGACCACCCGCGCCCGGCTCTCCGTATCAGAGGCCCAGGCCCTTACCTCCGAACTCTCGTCCCCGTGAGTGAGGGATGGCAGCGCAGGCGCGACCTCCCGTGGTAGCGGGCCAATTCTACGCGGCGACGGGCGCCGCCCTGGCGCATCAAGTGGAGGAGTGCTTCCGCTCATCTCTGGGTCCGGGAGGTCTCCCCACGCGGCACCGGACCTCGGAGCGGAGGATCCGGGCCGCGATCGTCCCCCATGCCGGTTTAGAATTTTCAGGTCCGATCGCGGCCCTCGCGTACGCCCAGATCGCGGGCGAGGCCCCCCCCGAGTCGGTCCTGATCCTGGGGGTCGACCACCATGCCGCCGGGCGGGGCGCCGCAGTCTCGGCCGTCCCCTGGATGACACCGCTCGGACCGACCCCGATCGACGAAG
>JAKIVW010000002.1:0-12044 GCA_022750355.1 Thermoplasmata archaeon | reverse complement strand
CGGAAGGCGCTCACGCACCCTCCCGTGGAGGTCGATGAGGCCGCCCAGGCGCGGGAGCACTCCATCGAGGTGCAACTCCCGTTCTTGGAATACGTCCTTCCCCACCCCAAGTTCGTCCCGCTGCAGATCCCATTCGGCACTTTTGCCGAGCTGACTCGAATCGGCCGGGTCGTCGCCGACGCGGTTCGAGGTCGCGACACGCTCTTGATCGCGTCGACGGATTTTTCGCATTACGTTCCTGCCGAGACCGCCCGACGGCTCGACCGGCTCGCGATCGACGCGATCCTCTCCCGCGACGCGAAGGGTCTCTACGATACGGTCGCGCAGAACGACATTTCGATGTGCGGCATCGCCCCCACCACGGTCCTGCTGGCGGCCCTGGCCCCCGAACCTCTCACGGCGCGACTGCTGCGCTGGGGCCATTCCGGCGAGGCCGTGCGAATGCCGGACGTGGTCGGGTACGCCTCTCTCCTTCTCGAAACATCCTCCTCGGCGACGTCCCCCGTTAAATAGCGGGTTCGGCTCGGCGCTCCCGGCCCGCATGATCCTCTCGGATGCGAAGATCCGCGCCGAGATGGAGCGGGGTCGCATCGTCATTCGACCCTTCCGCGAGGACTGTTTGGGCACGAATTCCTACGACGTCCACTTGGGCCCGTACCTTTCGGTCTATCGGGGGGGAGCCCTGGATGCCCGACGGGTCAATCCGGTCCGGGAGTTCCGCATCCCGGCCGCCGGGTATGTTCTGGTCCCGGGCCAACTCTACCTCGGCGTGACGGAGGAGTACACCGAAACCCACAGCTTTGTGCCGTTTCTCGAGGGAAAATCGAGCCTCGGACGTTTGGGAGTCGACATCCACTCCACCGCCGGAAAGGGGGACGAGGGGTTCTGCAACTATTGGACGCTCGAGATGAGCGTCAAGATCCCCGTCCGGATCTACGCGGGGATGCCGGTCGGGCAGCTGATCTACTTCGAGATCTCGGGCCGGATCGACCACAGCTACTCCCACAAACGGTCCGCCAAGTATCGGAAGGTCTCCCCGCACCCGATGCCGTCACGGATGCATCTGAACTTCCGAACCCGCCGACGCCCCAGCGGCGCACGCAAGCCGGCGGGTTAGCCCGCGGCCGCCAAGGTGGCCGGCGTCGATCGTCCCACCAGGAAGAAGGCGGGCCGCCCCGGTCGGGCCCGTTCCCTCCGCCCCTTCGGGTCGTGGGGCTGGGCTTCGGACTCTCGATAGACCGCGACGGAGCGGAATCCGAACCGTCGGATGAGGTATCCCTCCGCCGCACGGAGCGTCGCGACCTCGTCCACCGCCGGCCCTTCCGGAACCGGCTCGGATCGGAGCAAGCCGCCCACTCGCTCCACGTACTTCGGTATCTCGGCCCGGTGGGCCGACAGTTCTGGGTGATCCTTCGACCGGGTCATGATGTCCCGAACGGTCGGCAACTCGTTCCGGTCCACTCCCTCGCGGAGCCACGACTCGAGCGTCGCCTTCCACGGCTCGGCCACGTAGAAGATCAACTCGCCGGAGGTGGGCTCACCGCGACCCTCGGACGCCCGGAGCACGGCCCGTAGGTCGGCTTCCACCTGGTCGAGGAACGACTCCCGTGCCTCGGCCGTACGAGAGCGGTGGAATTCGTCCACGGTCGGGAGCAGCGACTGGGCGACGAGGCCCGGGAAGTGCCCCTCCCCCAGCTCTTCCGCCAGGTGCGGAGTGATGGGCGAAAGGAAGAGCGTCCAGGCTCGTGCCAACCGGCCCGAGGCCGCGCCCGGTGTCCCTCCCCGGTTGTAGTACCGCCGTAGCAAGGAGGGCACTTCCACGTAGATGATCTCCGCGGCATGGCGCAGGTCGGTGCCGTCGAACGCTTCGCGCGCGCGATGGATCCAGCCGTGGGTCACCGAATCCAGCCACGCGTCCAACTCCGGGGGCCCGTTCCCCGAACCACCCGCCTCGCGGACCAACCGCTCGATGTCCGACAACCGGATCTGGGCGGCGTCCACCGCCGACGCGTCGAATTCGAAATCCTGGGAAGGGGAGGCTGCGACCACGTAGTACAGTCGCAGCGGGTCCGGTCCCCACTGCTCCATCGCCCGATCGGTTGCGGGGATCTTCCCGCCTTTTCCCGCCCCTTCCTTCTTCGAGATCTTCTGGCCGGCGGGTCCCGTGATCCACCCGTGGACGTAGATCCCCCGGGGCTGGAGTTCCGCCGGCAGAAGTCGCGTGTGGGTGTAGAGGAACACGGGAAAGTGCACCCGTTTGTGTTCCTTCCCTCCGATATTGAAGTCGAGGGGATACCAATAAAGGAACTCCGCCCGCACCTCGTCCTGGAGCGTCCGGTCGACCCGTCGCTCGCCCTCGCCGCGTCCCCGGAAGACGTACTCGAAGAATTCGTCCGTGAGGTCCTCCGCGCGCAACCGTCCGTCGTGGACAAAGCGGCGCACGACGAAGTACGCCATGTAAAACGTCGAATCGGCGATGGGCTCGATGATCCACTCGGGGTCGATCGGAAACCGTGTGCCCAACCACACCCCTCGTCGGGTGCAGGGCCGGTCCCCAAACCAGTCGAGGATCGACGGAAGCTCCCGGCCGTAATCGGCCGGCCACGTCGTGATCCGGGAGACGAGCTCCTGGGTCTCGGCCTTCCACGCCGGATCGCTGTAGTGCAGGAACCATTGCTCCGGGATGCGCCGGATCACTACGGTATGCCCGTTCCGGCAGATGACCGGCTTCGTGAACTCTTGGAGCTCGAAGCTCGCGCCGGCCGCGAGAAGCTGGGCAGCGACCTGCTCGCGGGCCTGCTTGACGGGAGTCCCGGCAAACGGGGGTACGGTCATTCGCCCCCGAACGAACTCGAGGCGGTAGAGACGCTCGGTCGCCGTCTCGATCGTGGTCGCGTCGAGTGGACCACCACCGGCCACCGCGCGGAGCGCCCGCTCGGCCGGCAGCCCCTCACCCGCGCGGAGTTCCTCCTCCGAACTGGTGAGCGCTGCTTGGGAGTCGATCTCGATCAGTAGCGGTGGGGTCCCCAAGCGGTCCCGATCCTCGGCGGTCAGTCCTGCGAGGGCCGCTGCGTCCGCCGGGGCATGAGCGGGTACGGACATGACGACACCCGTTCCCAGAGACGGCTCGACCAGGGTGTTCTCGAGGATGGGGACCTTCCTACCGAGGAAGGGTGTGGTGACCGCGTGATTCCGGAGGTCGGATGCGAGGACCTCATGACCGATGCGCCCGCCGTGCTGCTCGACCAGCCGTTCCGCGCCGGAGCGCGCGACGAGATACGTGCCCGAATCGTGGTGCCAGACGACGAGCGTCGCTCCCGGTGCCACCCAGAGGTTCGTTACTCCGAACACCGTCTCGGGTCGAAGCGTCGCGGCGAGCAAGGTTCGCCCGTCGTCCAGTCGAAACGGGACGGTGGTGAACCGGACGATCTCGGCGTCGCCCCCCGACTGCAGGTCGGTCTCGCTCGCGTCGACGGCGACGGGGCCGCAAACGGGGCAGACGGACGAAAAGTAACTCGCCTTGACGAGCGCGCCGGCCGCCTGCAGGGCGTGAAACTGCCATCGGATGAAAGCCCGATAATCCTCGTCGACGGTGGTGAGGAAGGTGGACTCGTCGACCAGGGCTCCGAAACGACGGAAGACCCGCAGATACTCGCGACCCAGGAATCGGGCGGCCTCCTCGGGGTCGCCGAGCCGGGCGCGCGCGGCCGCGTCCACCCCTCGTTCGGCCAGGCCCTCCAGGAGGGCCGGGTCGCCGTCCACGAATCTGCGGGACCAGGTGACCGCGGGGAGGCCCGACGCGTGGACGCCGAACGGAAGCAGCACCTCTTCCCCGAGCATCCGGTGGTAACGGTGGAGAGGGTCGGCGTAGGCGTACCCCCGCAGGTGGCCTACGTGGAGGAAGCCGCTCGACCCCGGATACGCGACCAGAGCGTAGAATTTCCGGTGTCCCGGAACTCGCCGCCCGCGCGCGAGGCCCGCCCCGGCCCAGGCTTCTTGCCAGTGGGCGACGCGCGAGGGGTCCATGTACCGCCCAAGACCCAGGGTCGGTATTTGAGGGGTCGCGAGGAGACGCTGCGGGCGGTCAGGGCAACCGCCTTTAGCGTCGATGGGGAATGGGCGATCGATGCGGATCATCGAGGTCTTCCACTCGGTTCAAGGGGAGGGGCCCCTCACCGGAGTTCGTACTACCTTCATCCGGACGGCCCGTTGCAACCTGCGGTGCACTTGGTGCGATACCACCTACTCGTTTGGGGCGGGCCAGGAACGGACGATCCGCTCCTTGCTGGGGGACGTGACCCGGCATCGTACTCGGAACGTCTGCCTCACGGGCGGGGAGCCGCTCCTACAGCGGGAGTCGGTCGAGCTCGTCCGTCGGCTTTCCGAGCGCGAGATCACGACCGTGATCGAGACCGGGGGATCGCTCGATGTCGGACCCTACCTCGACCTCCCCCACGTCATTCTCAGTGTCGACGTGAAGTGCCCGAGCTCGCACATGGAGGGTCGAAACCACTGGGAGAATCTCCCTCTTCTCCGGGCGACGGACGTGATGAAGTTCGTCGTGGCCGACCGGATCGACTACACGTACGCGAAGAAGGTCCTGCGGGAGTACCACGGTCCGGCAACGGTCGTCTTCCAGCCCGTTTGGGGGACCGACGCGGGACGGCTCGCCGATTGGGTCCTCAAGGACCGGCTCGACGTCCGCGTGATGCTCCAGGAGCACAAGGTTCTGTGGGGAGACACCCCCGGCCGGTAGCCCTGTCCGAAGGAGTCCGAGCGGCGGCCGCGATAGCCTAAAGAGGGGCCTCCCCCCGTCCGCCCCCTCGGCGATGTCGGGGGATGCCGCGCGTTCTCACCACTCGATGAGCGGCGCGGACTTTCCGTTCGGAAAGGCCCGCGGGATGGTCTTCCCCCGGATCGTGCTCGTCGGGCACGGAGTGCTCGCCGATCTGGGCACGACGTGCCATCAGTTCGGCTTCCAGAAACAGGGGGTCGTGGTCACCGGGCCCCGGACCGCGGAACTGGCCGGGAATCGGGCGACCGTCATCCTTCGAGAATCGGGTTTCGAAGCGGTCACGGTCATCGCCGGGGAAGCCACCGAAGAGGAGGTCGCCCGGGTGGAACGGGAGGTTCGGGCGCTGGGCGCCCATTTCCTGGTCGGCGTGGGTGGAGGAAGCAAGATCGACATCACCAAGGTCATCGCCTCCCGACTCACCATCCCGTTCGTCAGCCTTCCGACCTCCGCCGCCCACGACGGGATATCCTCCCCGCGAGCGTCCATCCACGGGATCGAACGGACGGTCAGCACGGAGGCCGCGGTGCCGGTCGGCGTGATCGCCGATACGGAACTCATCGTCAAGGCGCCGTTCCGACTCCTCGCTTCCGGGTGCGCCGACGTCATCTCCAACGTCACCGCCGTCCTCGACTGGCGCCTCGCGGTGCGACTGCGCAACGAGGAGTACTCGAGCACCGCCGCGACGCTCAGCGAGTATGCGGCCCAGGAGATCATCGACCACGCCTCGTCGATCAAGCCCAACCTCGAGGAATCGGTGTGGATCGCGATCCGCCCGATCCTGGTCGCGGGTATCTCCATGAGCGTCGCCGGATCCTCCCGTCCGTGCTCCGGAAGCGAGCACCTGTTCAGCCACGCGCTCGACCGCGTGAGCGAGCACCCGAGCCTGCACGGCGAGCAGTGCGGGGTCGGCGCGATCATGATGATGTACTTGCACGGAGGCGACTGGCACCGCCTTCGGAACGCACTGCACACGATCGGGGCTCCCACGACCGCTCGGGAGCTCGGGGTCCGCCCGGAAGAGATCGTCAAGGCGCTCGTCCTCGCCCACTCGATCCGTCCGGAGCGATACACGATTCTCGGGGACAACGGCCTCAGCCGCGAAGCGGCGGAGCGGTTGGCCAACGTCACGGGAGTGTTGGGTTAACATGGCGGAGATCACGCTGCTGGCGATCGCGGAAGCGCACGAGGGGTTCGAATTCGTCTACGAGGGTGGGGCACCGATCTGTCGGACCTGCCCGTACCGCCACGCCTGCCTGACGCTGGACGTGGGCCGTCGGTACTCCGTCACAAAGGTTCGGACCGTCAAGCATCCCTGTGCCCTCCAGGAGACCGAAGCGAATGTCGTCGAGGTCAAGGCGGTCCCCCGCACGCTGGTCGTCGAGGCCCGAAGCGCCGTGGTCGGGAGCTCCGTCGAGACCGGGCGATATTCCTGCCGACGCCTCGATTGCCCCAACTGGTGGGTCTGCGCGGGTCCCGCGCTCCCACCCAAACAACGGTACCGCATCGAACGGGTCGACCCGGGCCCGGCCGAGTGCCTGATCGGCCGAACGTTGAAACGGGTGGACGCGGTCTAGTCGCCGATGCGGGGCTGTGGGGTAGCTACGGGCCCGAGGCGCTCACCTCGGTCCGCTCTATTGGTCCATCCTTCGAGCTTTGGGAGCTCGGGACCCCGATTCAAATTCGGGCAGCCCCATCCGGTGGGACACGGCGCGCTCCGACCGATCGCCGACGCGCTCGAGGTCGGGCCGTCCTGACGACCCTTCTCGAGACCGGAGGACGCTTCCGGTGACGCCGATCCGAGTGGCCGCCGTCGTCACGGCCCACGACCGTCGCGAATTCCTACCGTTCGCCGTCCGATCGGCCCTGGACGGGGGTGCGGATGAGGTGCTGGTCGTCCGAAATTTTGCGGGTCCGATCGAAGGATGTGAGGGGCGGTACAAGGACATCCCGTGTGCGACCCCCGACACGAACGAGAAGGAAGCCTGCGGGCTCGAGGCGAGTCAATCCGACGTCGTCGGGTTCCTCGACGATGACGACCTTTGGGCGCCCGAGAAGGTCCCCCGCTTGCGGGCGCTGTTCGGTGCAGATCCCGACCTCGTCTACTTTTGCAACGCCCATCGACCGATCGACGCCCTGGGCCAGCCGGTGGCGGCCAGTCACCGGGAGCTCGCCGACAAACATCCGGAAGCGTTCGATCGGTGGGATGGAAAGGACTTCGAATCCCTCGTCCGCACGTTGTGGCCCGGAAACAACTCATCCACGGTCGTCCGCCGAACTTGGGCGACCGAGTGGTTGGTTCCGTTCCGGGAGGCGGGGTGGTCCGCCGACCTGTTCTGGTTGGTCGTCGCGCTGCTCAGCCGCCGCCCCATCCTGCTCGGTGCCGATCCACTCACGATGCTCCGCCTCCACGGGGCCAACATGTCTCACACCCGTGGGACGTCGCCGGCGGAGTTCCGGGCCCGTCACCAGACGACCTGCGAGCGGTTCGCCCAATCGAACGGCACGCTGGCTCGTCTCTCGGTCGAACGATTCGGTCCCTCCGCTCCGATGTCGGTCTACCTGACGGAAGCGACCGAAGGGTTCCGATTCTTCGCCGACCTGGAGGCCGGTCGACAGCCCCGAAGCGCGGCGATCCGGGCGCTTCGGCGTCATGCCGGGCGACGGGATCGGGGAGTCTTGCTGACCGCCCTCGTAGCCACGGGGTCTCCGGCGCTCGCCCGCCGCCTCCTGTTCCGGTCCAGCGAACGTCGCTGGCGACTGGGGTAGCCTCGCACCCATGAACGCTTTAACAGGCCCTCGATAGCGCCGACGATGGCCAAGATCGGCGTGACCGGCGCCTCCGGATTCATCGGTGGGGCCCTCATTCCCCGCCTCGCCGCTGAGGGGCACGAACTCATCTTGGTCGACGATCACTCAGGCCCGCTCCGGATCGAATACGACGCCTGGCCGGTTCGGGAACTCGATTTCGCCAGCCCCGAAGCTCTCGGACTTCTGGCCGGGTCCGACCTGGTCCTTCACCTCGGAGCGGTCTCCGGCGTCATGGCATGCGCCGCCGACCCGGAGGGCAGCCAGAGGGTCAACATCGCCGGCACCCGCCGATTGGTGGAGGCGATGCGCGCTCATCGGGTCCCGCTCGTATTCGCCAGCAGTTTTGCGGTCGTGGGCCATCCGGCCGTTCTGCCGGTCACGGAGGACACGCCCGCCCGACCCACGCACGAGTACGCTCGGCAGAAGGCCGACGGGGAGCAGATCGTCTTCGGCCCCGAGGAGGGGAGGACCGCCACTAACGTCGTCATCCGGATGAGCAACGTCTACGGCTCGTACACCGCTAACGATCGGACGATCGGGAAGGGGAACGTCATCAACCTGTTCTCACGGCAAGCGGCCGAAGGACGACTGCTCGTCAACGCCCCCGGGACCCAGCGCCGGAATTTCATTCACATCGAGGACGTGCTCGCCCATTGGCTCGCGACCGCCCGGTTCGTCCGGGCCCATCCCTCCGTGCAAACCTACCTGTTCAACTGCGCGGGGGACGAGGCCTACTCGGTCCTCGAAGTGGCGGACAAGTTCGTCCGCATCTGGAGGGAGACGCACCCCGGGGCGGCGGACCTTCGGGTCGAGGTCGTACCCAACCCGAGGGCTGCGATCGAGCTGATCGACCCGGAGTTTTCCGTGGCCCGGGAACGGACGGCTCGAACGCTCGGGCTGCCCATCGGCCATCGTGTGGACGACACGATCCGGGAACTGCTCCGTCCTCCCTCTGCGGGCTAGGTGCGCCATGGGGGAACTGGTCCAGGAATCCGCAGGGGCGGGCGACCCTTCGTCGTCGACCCCCTGGTTTTCCGTCACGATGACGGTGCGGAACAACATCGACACGATCGCCGAGTCCCTCGGATCGATCCTCCCCCTGGCGGGTTCCGGGGGAGAAGTCGTGGTCGTCGACGCCCTCTCCACGGACGGGACCAAGGAATTCCTGGACCGGACGGCGGCCGAGTCTCCCGAACTGGTCGTCGTGAGCCGGCGGTGCAATCGAGGGATCGGTCGAAACTTGGCGGTGGCGACCGCGCGATCCCCCATCGTTCTCACCCAGGTGGATGGCGACAACCGGTACGCCCCCGGGGCCATCCTGGTCGTTGCCGAGCGGCTCCGGACCCGGCCGAGTGTCGGTCTCATCTTCACCGTGGGGATGTTGGATCGGGACCCCTCGCTCACTCGATTCTACGCGTGGCGCCGGCCCGCCTTTGAGCGGACGGGAGGCTATCCGGACGTTCAGGAACGGGAAGATCCCCCGCTGCTCTTACGGGCCTTCCGAGCCGGGTTCGAGATCGAACGGTTCGTCCTACCGAACTTGGCCGCGGACCTGAAGCCCCGGCCCGCGGGATTCGCGCCCAATTTCTCGCCGTGGGGCCGTGCGGTACACACGATGTGGGCGGCGCGACGATTTCGGGTCATGGGGTTCCGGTACACCGAATACGGGCGACTCCTTTGGCTGACTCGACGGACACCCGCCCGGTTGGGCGCTGGCCTCGTGTTGGGACTTCTGGCGTACGTGCAGGGATTCTTCGCCCGCGACGGTCAGGAGATCGTCGACCGGGACGTCACCGCTCGGCCCCCCGAGCCTCCGACCGCGTCGACCCCTTCGGGCGCATCGGAGTCGAGATAGGGAGCCGGCGCTAGCCGGGAATCATCGGATGACCGAACCCAACGACCCACCTGCCGAAGCACCCGCCGCGGCCAGCTCCCACATCGCCGCCGCCCAGATCTTCTGTGACGGCTGTCGTCGGGAGACCGCTCATCGGGTCCTCCGCGTCCTCCCGAGCCGACCCGGAACCGGCGCGGTCCGCGGGATCGCCCGGTGTCGAGAATGCCACCTGACCCACCCGTTCGAGTCGCTCCCCGAGGCGACCGTCCCGGTCCAGCTCGTCGTCTCCGAGCACGACCGCTCGGTTCGGTCCACCGTCGCGTTCCCGCGGCACCGGCGGCTCCTGGTCGGGTCGGGACTGCCGTCAATGGATCCTGCCCTGCGTGTCCGCCGCATCGACCTCCGGAACGGTCGGCGAGCTCCCGACGCGAGGACGGAGGATATCGCCACCCTCTGGGCCACCCACGAAGGCCCCCCCTCGGTGAAGGTCTCCATCGTGGTCGGTCGTCTCACGCGCGCCACGCGTTTGCAATACAGCCCGGGCACGCGGTTCGAAGTCGGTACGCAAGTGCTGGTCGAAGGCCGTCCCCTATGGATCTCCGCCGTGCGGGCCCGGGGGCACACCTCGCGGATCCGGGGCGACGCGTTCGCGGCGGAAGACGTGGAGCGACTCTACGTCCGCAGGACCGAGATGCCCCCGGCCGGCAACAGGGATTGGAGCAACGATCGGGAGACTCCCAGGGACTCCGCGAGCGAGCGCTCGATGGTCGCCCGGTCGCGTTCCTCGCCCGGTCGGAGCACCGCGCGGACCTCTCCGCGGGACCGGACGGCGGATTCCGGAGCAGCGGTCCAACGTTGGCCCCCCTCGTAGGTGACGATCCCGAGGGCGATCTCGAGTGGCACGTCCCGAACGAAATTCTTGGTCCCGTGGATCACCCAGGCTCCGCGGGGGACGAACTCGCCGGACGCGGCGGCCTTCGAGACTTGGTCGGGGTTGACCCAGAAAGCCGTTCCCGAGGCGAACCCGGCCCGCCACGCTTTGGAGAACGAGACCGCCCACTGGGCCGCTTCTCGCAGCGTCGGTTCCCCGACCACGATCGTTCCGGTCGGTCGTTTCACGATCACGCTGGCCGCCCCGTGGAGGTCGGCGTGCAGGTAGAAGTCCCCGTCCTTGAGGTTCCGGCGGACGATGAGGTCGTTGGATGGGGCGTCCCGGCCGGCGATCACGATCGCCCCTTCGGTACTGATGAACCATCGGAACTTCTCGAACCAGAATGGTTTCTTGACCGGCAAGAGGACGCCGGACGGGCCGGTGGCGCTCGGGGTCCGGGGCGGCGCGGGGGCCACGGTGCGGGCGGCCGTATCGGCGAGCGCCGCACGGGCGCCGGCGAGCTTGCCGGACCGCCGCTTGGCTTCTTCGAACAACTTCTGTGCTGACTCTCGGGGAGAGGCCGTGATCTCGAGTACGATCGGACGTCCGCCCAACTCGACCTTCACGTGACGTTCCGAAGTTCCGGCCGCGCGGGCCTGCTCGAGCGCGACTTGCGCTTCGGTGTAGTGGGCCAGGATCGTCTCCGCACCCGCCTGAAGCCCCTCGATCTCCGCGGTCAGTTCGACGATCGCCTGGTTCTGACGCTCGAGCATGCGCTCGATCTCCTTCTTTTCGGAGCTCACCTCCGCTTCTCGTGCGGTCGGCGGGATGATTACGATGCCCCGGAAGTATTCCCGGGACGCCTCCGAGAATGTCGGCCGTCGTTCCTCGGTGACGCCGGCCACCCCTACCCACCGCCGCGAAGGGTACGGCGTCGCATCCACGAAGGCCCCGTCCCGAAGGTACAAGAATCCCGCCGGTCGGTCCCCGAGTTCTCCTCGAAGCTCGGCCAACACGGTGCGAAGGGAACGGGCGCGCTCCGCCGGAGCCGCGGTCGAAGGCTCGGCGCCATCGACCTGCATTCGAGCGATGAGCTCCTCGGCCAGCGGACCCCCCAGGCCGAAACGCGCCGCCAAGGTGCTGGTGAGGTCGGTTCGGGAGCGGGTGAGGATCTCCTCGATCGACGGCTCCGCGAGTTCCCAGGGGTCGGTCCTGGTCGGGGGGCGAGCGTACTCGGCCCCCACGCGGACCAGTCGGTGGGCCCAGCGCCGAGTAAAGGCGACGGCCGCGATCTTCCCGCCGAGCGCGACCGTCACGTTGCCGGTGCCGAACATCTCCAACGAGAGCAACAGTTCGGACGAGGTATCCCCCCGCGTGAACGCGATCTCGAGAAATCTCTCGCCCGCCGGCTCGGCGACCCGGTCGACCGCCGCGCCGGTGAGGAGTCGGCGAAGTTCGCGGGCGAAGGGGGAGAGTTCCTCGGACCGTTCGGAACCGAACGGGAGGAGGGCCGCATACCGCCCCGGCACCAGCAGGAGTTCCCGCTTCCCCTCTCCTCGGGTTCGCAGGGCCAGCGACCAACCCGCCTCGGCGAGGTCGAACGCCTTGTCGACGTGCGTTCGGTCGAGCGCCCGGACCTCGCGAACGACGGCCAGCGTGTCGAGGGCCGTGAACCGGTCCTTCGTGGTTGGCCCGCCTGCCATCCCCTTCTCCCTCGACCGGGCCCGCGACCCGCC
>JAKIVW010000049.1:5376-11702 GCA_022750355.1 Thermoplasmata archaeon | reverse complement strand
TCTCGGAGGGTCGCCGCGGCGGTCGCTCGTTGCTCCGGGGTGTGGTAGAGGATGATCGACCGATACTGCGGCCCGTGGTCGTTCCCTTGCTGGTTGAGGGTGGTCGGGTCGTGCGTGGTCATGAAGATCGTCAGCAGGTCGTGGTAGCTCAATTCGGACGGACGGAACGTCACCTGCACGACCTCGGCGTGGCCGGTCCGCCCGCCGCACACCTGTTCGTAGGTCGGATTGGGAAGAGCACCCCCGGCGTACCCCGGGAAGACGCTCACGACGCCGCGCAGTTCGGAGAATACGGCCTCCGTGCACCAAAAGCATCCGCCCCCGATGGTCGCTTGCTCCGTGGTCCCTGACGAAGGGATCGATGCCGTGGCGGTCATACGCGGGAAGAGAGCGCGCGCAGAGGGATGACGATGACCCCTGCCCGCGAGACAACGGCGAGTCCCACCGGTTTCGTGATATCGGCGGCTCGAGGGGGTCTCCGGGAACGAGGCCGTGCGCCCCCGTGGGCCTCACGGCGTCGAGTCACGGCAGAGCGGGTGACGGTCGGGCGGTGGGACGCTCCAGCGCTGCCAGCCAGGCATAGCCCGTCACCTCCGGCACTCTCGTCTCGAACCGCGCGGCCCGGACCCAACGGATGGTCCATGGCGCTGCAAACGTGGTCCGGATCTCGGATTCGGTGACGCGGCGTGGGCCGCCCCAATCTGTGGGTTCCTTTTCCGAGAAGCAGAGGATGAAGAGACGTCCTCCGGGCCGAAGGACCTCGGCTACGCTGGCCGCGTACACCGGGCGGTGTTCGTCCAGGAAGGTGTGGAACATCCCGCAGTCGGTGACGGTGTCGAACGTCTCCCCGAGGCGACCCAGTTCGAGAGCGGAGGCGACCTGCAAGTGAACCGGGGCCTTGCGCGTCGCGGCCCTTTCTCGGGCCAGCCCGATCGCCCGCGGGGAGAAATCGATCGCCCAGGTATCGTGCCCGCGCTGAGCGTAGAAGAACGCGTTCTCCCCCGTCCCACAACCCACGTCGAGCACCCGCCCCCGGATCTCACCGCGTTCCTCGAGTTGAACGAATTCGTTCTGGGGGCGGCCGATCTCCCAGGGGGGCGTTCCCTCGTAGGCCCGGTCGAAGAAGTGCACCGAGCCCGCCCAGCGCGGGCCCGCCTTTAATCCCGGCGCGCGGCCGGACCGGTTTCCCCCCGAAGCCGAGGTTTATCAACGCCTAGACCCCACGGAGGGTTCGAGATGGCAGCCCCCACCGTCACCGTGCGAGTCGAGGACGTCAAAGGGTCCCACCGGCTCGCCATCGGGGCCGGACTCGGCGTGGCCGCGGCCGCCCTCACTCTCCTTCTCCCCGTCACGCTGCTCTGGCTGGCGCTGTACAATCCGGGGGGATTCTTTCGGCTCAACACCCTTCTGGTACAGACGATCACCCTTCTGGTCCTCGCGGGGGCGATCCTGTTCCTGCTCTCGTTGTTCCTCTATCGCCGCGGCTTCGCGGTCCTGCGGGGAGTGGACCGACGTTTCACGGTCGCCTCGGCGCTGTGCCTGGTCGGTTCGCTCGGTTTTCTGCTCATCCTCGTGGCCGTGGTCGTCATCCTCGGCTCTACCGGCTCCCTCCTGACCTGCATCCAGGGCCAACCGTCCCACGCGCTCTCGTGCCTCCGCTCCGGTCAACCGCTCGGCGCGTACACGGCCCTCGTGGGTTTCTGGCTCGGTTGGCTCGGCGGGGTGGGCATCGTCCTAGGGCTGGCATCGGCCGGACGGCGGTTCTCTCGAGGGATACTGTATGGGTCGGCCGCCCTCTATGCGATCCTCCTGCTGGCGCTCGTGGGTCCTTTTGTCGGTCTGATCTATCCAGTCCCGGGCGCCCAGTATTTGCTCCTGCTCGCCCCGATCCTCGCCCTCGTAGCCCCCGCGCTCGCGTATGGGGGCGCCCGTCGCCCGCCCGCGACGATCGTGGCTGGCTGAGGGGTAAGGGACGCGACCCCGACCCGTCGTGCGACGAGGGAACGCTCTTGCCCCCGTCGTTCTTCGTGCGGCCATGACCGAGCGGGTCGAGCTGTACTTCCTGCCGCCGAGCCATTACTGCGTCTCCGTCGAGCGGATGCTCGCATTCAAGGGGATCCGGTTCAAGACGATCTACGCGCCCTACAACGACCGCCAGGAGCTGCTCCGCCGGACCGGTCAGGACTACGTCCCGACCCTGATATGGAACGGGAAGGCCGTGACCTGGCAGGCGATCCCCGGGTTTCTCGACCAGGTACGCCCTGAGCCACCTCTGCTCCCCCCAGGCCAGGAGGGGCTCGCCCGCAGCCTGGAGAATTGGGGACACCAGGTCCTGGAGGAGCGGGTCTGGCGTGCGGTCGTTACCCAAATGCCGAAGAGCTTCAAGAACGCGGGCGAACGGTGGATCTTCGAGGAGATGCAAACGAGGGCCCGAGGACCCTGGCACATCCTCCAAGCTCGCCGGCCGGAGTTCGTCCGAGATCTTCAGGAGTACTTCGGTTTGGTCGAAGAGATGGTCCGGGATCGGGAGTGGATCTTGGGAACTCCCTCGCTCGCCGATTTTGGCATCTATGGTGGCCTCTCTCCCTGGCTCACGGTGGGCGAGAAGATCCCCGCTCGATACCCGTCGCTTCGCTCGTGGGTCGGCCGCGTTAGGGCGTTCTAAGCGACCCTTGGCCCCGACCCGCGGGCCGGCCCGATTGAGGCAGTCGGTCTCCGGGGCCAGCGCTACGAACCCGCCGTGCTACGGAACCCTCCGCCGAGCGGCTTGGTCGGGGGGTGGCCGCTCCAACGCAGGGGCAGGGACGACCCTTCCGGTGCGCCAGCCAATACTCGAACGGCGCTCCTTCCACTGGGTGTAGACTCGCCGCATCGGGGGAATCCTGTGCGGGAGAGTCCAACGTCCGTCACTGGCCCCGGGGTAACCGACGGAACGACCGTTAAGTAACCGCGAGAGGTTTTGCCCTCGAAGGTCCATGAAGGTCGGTATCGTCGGATCGGGAGACGTCGCGAAGGCGCTCGGGGCTGGGTTCCTGGCGCTGGGTCATGAGGTCAAGCTCGGCTCGCGGACTCCGGAAAGCGAGGGATTGGTCGCCTGGAAGAAGCAGGGAGGCGCCCACGCCACCACGGGCACGACCGCCGACGCCGCCGCTTTCGGTGAGCTCCTCGTTCTTTCCACGCACGGGGTGAACACCGAGGAGGCGATCCGGCAAGCTGGCCCCAAGCACTTCTCCGGCAAGGTCGTGATCGATACGACCAACCCCCTCGAGTTCGGGGCCGACCACATGCCGAAGCTCGCCTACGGGTGGTCGGATTCGGCGGGCGAGCGGGTGCAGAAAGCGCTCCCGGACGCCCACGTCGTAAAGGCATTCAATACGGTGGGCAGCCCCCATATGTTCCAACCCAAGTTCGCCGGTGGCCCGCCCGACATGTTCTATTGCGGGAACGACGCCGGGGCCAAGAAGACGGTGCACGAATGGCTGAAGAAGTTCGGCTGGAATCCGCTGGACGTCGGGGGCATCGAGGGCGCTCGTCTCCTCGAACCGATGTGCGTGCTCTGGGTGACGCTCGGGATCACGGGCGGAAACTGGGGTATCGCCTTCAAGCTTCTGCACCAGTGATACCCCTGCCGGGGCCTCGGGCCCCGGAAGCCGCCCCTGGATCGGCTACGGGACCGTCCGCTCCAGCAGGTGGACATCGATCCAGCGGTCGAACTTGAATCCGACCTCCTTCATCACACCGACCCGGCGGAACCCGAGCGCCTCGTGCAGGTGGACGCTCACCGCGTTCCCGTCGGCAATCCGGGCCAGCAGGGCATGCAGTCCCAACCCATCCGCCGCGGCGATCAGGGAAGTGAGGAGTGCGCGACCGATGCCGCGTCCCCGATATTCGGATCGGACGTAGAAGGAAACCTCGGCCGTGCCGTCGTAGGCTGGCCGATCAGACCAGGCACTCAGTGAGGCCCAACCAACGACTTCCCCGTGGTGCTCGGCAACCAGCACCGGATGGAGGGGGCCGTGGTGCCGAAGCCATTCCTGTTGGGCCTCAGGAGAACGGGGCTCCGTATCGAAGGTAGCCACCGTCGTCCGCACGGCCTCGTTGTAGATTTCCGCGATCGCGCTGACATCAGTTTCCCGCGCCGCCCGCAAGTGCGGGAGGATCGCCCCACCCGAGCCTCGGCGGTCCGCGGGAGCCGGGTCGGCGCTCATCTCGTGCGGCTCGGGGGGAATGATCGCCCAAGAACTTTGCGCCTCGTGGGGCGCGGACCGGGCCGTGGGGGGGAAGCGCCCCCGAACTAGCTCGCAGTGAGGGGCTCGACCTCGAAAACGGAGTGGAGGATCCCGAACTCCTCTTCCATGCGGGTCCTCAGGCGGGAAACCACTTCAGCGCATTCGCTGAGCGGCATCTCCCGGAGCTGAACGTGGGCCGTCATGCAGACGAGCGTCGGGCATACGGCCCACACGTGCAGGTCGTGGATCTCCGAAACTCCGGGGACTTCCATGGCCGAGCGGAGGATCCGGTCGGTCGAGAGATTGCGGGGGGTTCGCTCGGTGAGGACCTCCCACGCTTCGCGGAAGAGCGGGAAGGATTCGTATGCCAGGATTCCGGCAATGACGAGCGCGGCGCCGGCGTCGGCCCACCAGAACTGAGGGCGAAGTAGAAGCACAACCCCGGCGGCCAGGATGGCGCCCGTGATGGCGAGGTCACTGGCAAGATGGAGGACGACGCTCGAGAGGTTGAGGTCGCGCGCTCGGCGCGGTATCCGTCCGAGGACCGAAAGATTCACGGCTCGAAGGGCGAGCACCGGTAGCGCGACGACGATCAGCCAGACCGCGTCGACCGACCCCGCGAAGGGGGCTCCCCGCACCAGACCGGAGAGGGCCTCGTACCCGAAGGCGACGCCCGTCCCGAGGACGAGGACCGCATTCAGGAGGCCCGCAAACACTTCGAACCGATGCGTCCCGAAGGTGTATTTTCCACTCGCACCGGTCTCGCACGCGCGCAGCGCGGTCCACGAGACCGCGAAGGCGAGGAGGTCGGGAATGTTGTGGACCGCGTCCACGGTGACCGAAAGGCTCCGGGAATAGTAGGCTCCGATCAACTCGACGACCAAGATGACGAAGGAGAGCTCGAGCGCCAACCGGAGCCCCCGAAGGACCCGGATCTCGGCCTCGTTCTCCCCGTGAGCCAGCTCGGACATCGCACTCGCACCGGGTCGGCCCGCTCCCTACAGGGCGCTGGCCACGACGTCCCTGAGCTCGAGCACCGTCGATTTGGCGGCGGAGCTGCCACGGACGGATTGGACACAGTCGGCCGCGAGGTCGGCGACGATGACTTGGACGACCGAATCGATCGAAGATCGGACGGCGACGAGTTGCTGGACGATCTCCCGATACGACCGACCCTCGTCGACCATCCGGTGGAGGGCGTGGAAATGGCCCTCGATCGTGGCGAGGCGACTCGCAACGGCTCCTCGGCTGTCGGCGGCCATAGCCCTACCCCCCCCAGGGGGGAGGGGGGTATACCGTTTACGGGGGCTCGTCCCTCAGGGGGAGGGCGATTCCGGCCCCGCGGGGACAAAGAGGAGCGAGATCGAATTCACACAATGTCGGGTGTTCTTCGGGGTGAACCGCTCCCCGAGGAACACGTGACCCAGATGTCCGTCACATTTCGCACATCGAATCTCCACCCGGGACCCGTCTCGGTCACCGATCCGCCGAACCGCCCCCGGCAGCTCTTGGTCGAAGCTGGGCCACCCGCATCCGGAGTCAAATTTGGCGTCAGAACGATAGAGCGGCGCACCACATCGTTTGCACACGTAGGTGCCGACGCGGGTGTTGTGCTCGTACTCTCCGAGGAACGGCATCTCCGTCCCCTGGTGGACGATGACTCGCTCCTCCGCTCGGGTGAGCTTTCTCCATTCCGGGTGGGCGGCCTCGGGCATGGCCCCACCAAAAAACCAAGGGTTCATAGGCTCCGCGCGCCGCCGGCTGTTCGGGGGACCCAAGTCCGCCCCTTCCGAATACAGCCCGCGGGCTGGTTCAGAGCGCCGTGAGACCGACGCCTCCAACTTCAAGTCGCGACGCGATGCCGCCCGGTCGTTGGGAGCGCCGGTCGATGGGTTCCAGCCTTCGCTCTGCAACCACTGAGGGTGCCTCGAGTTGACGGTCGAGACTCCCCCGCCGCCACGCCCCAGCTTCGGGCGGGTGCTCCGCAATCGACCGTTTTTCCTGCTCTGGCTCTCCCAGTTGGTCTCCCAATCGGGAGACTTCGTTTTTGACGTGGCATTGCTTTGGTTGGTTCTCGAGACGACCGGTTCGGTCTTC
>JAKIVW010000049.1:0-5366 GCA_022750355.1 Thermoplasmata archaeon | reverse complement strand
GGGTGGTCGTCGCTGTCATCGCGCTTCCCGGGGTCCTCCTCGGACCATTCCTCGGTGTCTACGTCGACCGATGGGATCGACGGACGATCCTGATCGGGACCAACGTCGCCGAGGCGGTGGTGGTGGCCTCCCTCTCGGGATTGGTGTTGGCGCACCAGGTCGGTCTCACGGTAATCCTGGTGATCGTCTTCGCCCTGGGAACCGGCGCCCAATTAGTCCGAACCACGTCGTCGGCGATGGTGCCCCAGTTGGTGGCCACGGACGACCTTCCCCCGGCGAATAGTCTCCTCACGTTCTCGAGTTCGGTCAACCAGATCGTCGGTTTGTCCGTCGGCGGCGTCGTCGTGGCCCTGTTCGGCGTCAACCTACCCATCGAGTATGATGCCTTCTCCTTCATCGCAGCTGCTTTGATTGTCGCGGCCATTTCTCGGAGCGTTACCCAGGTTCGAGAGACGGTGAACCGCCTCGCGTCCAGCTTCTTCGTGGAGTTCCGCGAGGGATTGCGATTCATCCGAGAGAACGGGTTCCTCGTCGAGCTGATCCTACTCGGGATCATCGTCAATTTCTTCGGCAGCGCGGTCAGTGCCCTCTTCGCTCCCTATGCCAAGATCACCCTCCGCGGCGGGCCCGCGACCTATGGGTTCCTGGGCGCTGCGGTGGCGATCGGCGCGATCGTCGGGGCCGCCGTGGTGGGGAAGCTCAACACTCGCCGATCCGCCGGCAAGTACTTGCTCAGTGGAGGGGTCGGGATCGGACTCGTTTTCGTCGGTCTCGGACTCACCACTTTCGTTCCGTTGGCGTTCGCGGAAGTACTGCTGCTCGGGGTTGTGATCTCGATCACCAACATCCCCCTCTTCGTCCTGATCCAAGCGAAGGTCCCCGGACGCCTGCTCGGCCGGGTGATGGCCGCGTTCCTCAGCTTCATCACCGCCAGCGGACCCCTCGGGGCGTTTTTCGCCGGAGCTTTTGCTTCGGCGACCTCGGTCGGAACGGTGCTCGTGGTCTCGGGGGTTTTCGTCGTGGGCTCGATGCTGGTCGGGTCGGTCGTGATGAAGGAACTTCGGGAAGTCCAGTACTAGCCTTCGGCCGGCCCTCGAGGGCATCCTGCCTCAGACAATCCTCTCAGGCGAGGTTCCTTCAGGGGTTGGGAGCCGATTTCGTATCAAGTTTTTTGGACATCAGGAGGTTCGTCGCTGCGTAGCCCAACTTGCGATAGAGCGACAGTGCGACGGTATTGTGTCCAAAAACGTGGAGCGAGATCGTGTCGAAGCCGAGTAGGCGGGCCTGGTCCTCGATCAGTCCCATGGCTTGGGTCCCGTAACCCTTCCCGCGATGGGCCTCGAAGACGATGAGGTCGTAAATGAACAACACCGGCGGGAGCGGTGCCTCCGGCCCCCGGTCCGCGCGGAACCAGACCACACCCACTAGGTTGTGCTCGGCCGGATCTTCGACTCCGAACAAGTAGTGACCGGGGGTCGCCGTACCCTGCGGGAGCAATTTTCGAAATTCGCCCTCGGATTTCGCGGCGGCCTCTTCCGCCGTCCAATTGCCCGACTTGACGTGCTCTTCCGCATACTCGCGGATGGAAGAGGCCCACCATCGATCATACTCGGGCTGCGCCAACGGGACGAAACGCAAGGTCGTCATGGGGCGAGAACGACGACCGGGTTACCGTATTTCAGGCTCGCGGGGCGAGTCCGGGTTCGCAACCCGATCCGGTCGACTGGGATCCCCTCATCGGCCCGCGGCTTTCGCACGTCGGAGCCGGGCGGCCCTCTGCGCGAGGAATCGACGGGTCTCCTTTTCATCGACACGAAGGATTCGTTCGAGTTCCGCGATCGGACGTCGATGGAGATCCACCCGAATGTTGGTCCAGTTGTCGGACCAACCAGTTTGGTACCATGGTTCCCGATGAGTCACGACGAGCGCCGCGGAGGAGAGGCCGCGGCTGTCGCCCCCTTCCCGGGCGCCCGCTCTGAGGGCGGCCAGCATCCGAGACCCGAGTGTCCCTCTGGTAGATTCAAACGCCTTGGCCATGGCGGGCACCACGCTGGCGACTGCGAGGATGTTTCCTTGGCAGGTGTACCCGTCTCCCGTCTGGTGGAGCGCGTGCTCAAGACATTTCGAACCAGTCCACGCCGCCGAGTGACCTCGTCGGTCGACCACACCGAGTTGCCGGTGATCTCGTTGGCGATCCGCTCGAGTCAACTTACGCACGACTTCGTCGGCTGCGAACCCGCGACGAAGCAAGTCGAGTCCTTTCGGCCCGTAGTAATAGTTCGACATCGCCTGAGTCGCGACGGCTCCCACTCTCCATTCGGTCCATGGAACGGTCGCACCGACGCTGCTCGGTTTCGTGGCCACGGCGACCCCCCAGAATTTGAGTTCGGGGTCCACCGCTGCGATGGAAAAAGTTCCGTACACCCATTTCCCGTACATGCGGGTCCCCCGAGGTTACTCCCCGGGCAGTATCAAGGGTGCCGGCGACCCGATCTCGCGCGCCCCGGGCAACAACTCCGCGGCGGCTCCGATTCCGGTAGGGCATGACTTTGGAAGTGGGAAACGGAGGTAGCCTGGCGAGCGCTGGAAGGGGTTCAGCCGAAGCCCAGCTGCAACGAGGACCCCGGGAGCCTAGGTTACGATGTCCCCCGCCACCGTCAACTGGTTCGTGATCAGGTTGTCGTAGCCACAGTACTCAGCCCCGTTCGGAGAGTAGTGGTAGTCCCACGCGAGGTCGTCGTGCAAGTCAGCGTAGTTCGTACCGGTATAGTTGTTGAAGTAAGGGAAGGAGAGGTCGATTCCCCTCGCGTTTCCCACTTGGTTGGCATAGGTCCCGTTCTGGACGTCGGTTTTCGTGCCTCCGGCATTTATCGAGCCGATGTAACCGTGCGTCGGCATCGCCCCGGGGGTAAACGATCCGATTATGTGGAAGAAATTGACCTGGATGAACGGTCCCGCGCCGTTGGTCGGCTCCGGGGTTCCTGCTACCGCACTTGGAACGT
This sequence comes from Thermoplasmata archaeon, assembly GCA_022750355.1. Classification (GTDB taxonomy): domain Archaea; phylum Thermoplasmatota; class Thermoplasmata; order Lutacidiplasmatales; family UBA184; genus Lutacidiplasma. The sequence continues at coordinate 2,364 of JAKIVW010000049.1, read as the reverse complement.
TTTGGTAGGTCTGATAAACCGCCAGCTGGACTTCGAGCGCAAAGAACGAACCGTCCGGCGCCTGCCATGCCGTGAAGAAGAAGAGACCAGAATCTAGGGCGAAGTACCCGAAGAATTCGCCATCCTCGTAATGGCTAAACGTCCACCACATCGATAGGACCGGGTGGGAGCCGTGTGGGATGCCCGACACCTCGTTCAGGACTTGTGCCACCGTAAGCGATGGACACACGACGCCCGAGTTCGATCCTTCTGCCTTCGCCGTCGGCAGGAACATCATCCCCGCCAAGAGGACGACAAGGGCGATCGAACCCATTGCGTACATTCTACGTTGCGGCTTGTGGACAGACTGTACTCGAAGTTGAGTTTGCACTCGAACCACCCCGAGCGGCGAACACGCTGGAAGTAGTTCACCCACGGTTTAGCGGTGCGCAACAAACTAGGCATCTCTGGCCTATCGCCGGAAATCGACGCTCAATGGGAACGTGACACGAAGTTTGAGGAGAGCTTGGAGATTTGGGGCGGCCGCCAGACCCCCCGGCCCTTCAACGCCGGCTCGTGGCCGAGACGAGGCCCCAGGGGCCAGTGGAGGAAGGGGGTTCCCTCCGCTCCATTTTGGGTCGGACCTTCTCCGCCGGAGTAAGAAGTTCAGCCGCCCGTTGCTTCGCCCACTGGTGAAACGAACGACCGGGCCCCCAGACTTCCGGTCGAACCGAACGAACTCCCGGCAGTCGGGAGAGTTCCAAAACCAGGGCCAGCCCCTCACTCGGAGTCTGGCAGGGGACTCTTCCCACGAACCAGTCGGAGGGGACGTACGCTTCCCCCAGGTAGCCAACCCCTCCACGCGGAATTAAGGAAAAATGAGGGAAGCGGGCCTCGACTGCTGTTCGGACGTGGGGCACGTCCGACGAATGTTCACAGAAGAAGTAGAGTAGTATGCTCGGGTGCTTGGACCAATCGACGTTCGGGCGATAGAATAGCGCGTGATTACTGAGCAACGCCGAGTGTCGGCGCGCGAACGTCTTGTGGGTCACGCCCACGAGTCGAGCTAGTTGGCCGAGTGAAGCCATAGGATTGTTGATCACGACTCCGATGATTCGACGATCGAGGGGGGTCAACTTCCGACCCACATCGGGTACCTCGTCTATCCAAGGTCCGTCGACCTTGCCCGATGGGGAGAGGTGGCGGAGAACCCGCATCCGACGGTCCACGTCCTCCGCATCCCCTGCGGCGAAGCGGAGCATCACGGTCAGAATGTCCTTTCCAGAGACCGCATCGCCCTGGGCGACGCTCGCGCCGAGAATCCCGTCGACGATTTCAAGTTCGTCGACCAGGATTCCACCTTCGACCGTATCAGAAACCGGGATTTCGACGCGAAATAACTTTTCTCCGAAAATTCCGGGGTTCGGATGCACCCTCACGCCATTCCAAAATCCTTCCCGTTGCCACTGTCGAATTCTGGCCCAAACTGCGGTGCGCGTGAGCCCGACATGGGAAGCGATTTCGGATGTGGAGATTCTTGGGTCAATCCCGTACATCGAATAGACCCCTCCGGGGTACATCCACCTAAGAATGGTGAGGTCGAGGTCGTCCACGTTGAGTGACTCCCCCCGCGACCAAAAGCTCTTTTCGGGGTCCGACGAAGCCTCCTTCAGCGCTGCACTTGATTCTGTCGCCGAAAATCTACCCGCTCCCTCTCTCTCGGTTGTCTTGGGGGTCGAATCTTTCGCGCCGTTGAGCCCGCTCAGGCGAAATTGTTGCAAGCGAGATTGCACCCATTCCTCGAGCAACCGGCTTTTCGAAGAGGCCCGCGCAATCCGGCCCGGCGACTAGGACGAGATTGGGAATTCGCCCCCCAACTCGGCGTACCTTCCGTCAGAGGTATGACCTGAAAATCCCCCGCTCTCGACCGCCCTCATGAAGTCAGCCCTCATGCCGATAGGCGCTGAGAAACTATAGCCCGCGGAGTCCCTTAGGTGATTGTTGGCCGAAGGACTCGAAAGCCGATCGCGGTTCGTCTGGTATGCGACCCTGTTCGTGGGGCTTGCGGCTCTGACCTACTTTTTGGCCGGAGTGGCGTTTCTCACGGTCCAATGGCTCTCAGGCATACCCCTGCCGGTAGATTGGGTCGTGGGCACCCTGACTGCCGGGCTGATTCTGTTAGGCACTAGCGTTCTAGTGATTCTTCTTCGAGTGGGACAGGAGCCCGCGCTCACACTGTAAAGCCCTTGGCATGCTTCGCACTCCGCCTTCGACCGCGCGACCCCGACATCGCGATTGTCTCCACAAAGATCCGCTTCGACGCGGGACTGGGTGCAAGCCACAACACACACACGACGAGTTTGGAGGGTAAGGGGGCTGAACAGT
>JAKIVW010000048.1:10304-11857 GCA_022750355.1 Thermoplasmata archaeon | reverse complement strand
GGGGCCGTCTCTCCCGCCACCCCGAATCCGAAACGAAGGTAGCCGATCCCCGGAAGAGTGTCGTAGTGGTGTACGGCGGCGGCGATGAACGCGCGATACGCCGTGGTGAGCGTGCCGTTCCACTCGGCGGGGGTCACGGCCGAGTTCCCGCATTGGAGCGTGGGCACCTCGGCGAGGATGGAGCTCGGGACGAACTGGGAACCGGACGACGTCCCCTCCAACTCGAAGATCAGATTGACCTCCTTTCCCACCGCGGTCCAGGGCGCGGCCTCTGCGTCGACCGCGCTGAAGTTGTACTCGGGTTGGGCCTGCGGGCCGGCGTCGACCGTATTCCAAGGCACCCAGAAGTCAGCCCCGCACAGGACCGGATTGTTCAACAGATAGGTTTGGAGGTCGGCGTAGTAGGCGTCGTGTCGGTCGGTCGGTGGGTCGAGGATGAAGGCCCCGTGCGGAGCGGAGGGATCCGCGACGGCCGGGTCCGACGCCGAACAACCGTTGGACGGGGGCGACCCCGGGGGCGTCGTCGAACGGGGTAAGTGGGTCTCGAGGACGAAGGCCGCTCCGACCGAAGAAGCCCCGACCAAGATGCCCACCAGGATGGCCAGGACGTTCGCCGGCACCGGGCCAAAAGCGCGGGCGCGAGAGCTCACGTCCTAGAAGGAGGGACCGAATGTGGGAAGAATGTTGGCTTGCACGCATTTCGAGCGTCGAGGGGTTCCGACCCCAGAATCGCGGAAGGGGGGGATGTCGAGGTGCGCGCCTAACCCGAGGGTAACTTCGGGCGCTAGGCTAAGACCCCCCGGGATGCGCGGAGGGTCGAGCCATGAGGCGAACACCCTCGTCCGGCCGGTCCATCGGAGGCCCATTCCCGGCGGCCGCGCCCCACGGACCGGTTCGATGAACGCGCCGGCGAACCCGCCCATTCCTGCCGACCCCGCCCCCGAGACGGACGCCCATCGGGAGGCGCGAACCGGCCTCCGACGCCCGGCGCTGGCCTTCGCGGTCGTGCTGGGGATCATGCTGTGCCTCCTGATGGGAGCGCTCGACAATTTCGTCGTGCTCACCGCCCTCCCGAACATCCTATCGGACCTCCACGCTCCCACGGGCGGCGAGACGTTCGTCGTCAGCGCCTACCTGATCAGCTCCACGGTCGCGATCCCGATCTTTGCCAAGCTCTCCGACCTGTTCGACCGGAAGCGGGTCCTCCTCGCGGGGCTCCTGATCTTCATCGGCGGTTCGATCCTCTCCGGGGTCAGTCAGACGTTCAATGAGCTCGTCTTCTTCCGGGCCGTCCAAGGGTTTGGAAGCGGGGACTTCTTCCCGGTCGGACTTTCGATCGTCGCCGTCATCTTCCCTCCCGAGACGCGCGCCCGGGTCACCGGGTTCCTTTCGGGGGTCTTCGGGATCGCGACGGTCGCGGGTCCGCTCCTGGGCGCGTTCATCGTGGATTCCTACACCTGGCGATGGGTGTTCTACGTGAACATCCCGGTCGGACTCGTCGGCCTCATCCTCTTGCTCGTGGCGCTCGGCCCGATCCGCCCAGGCACTCATCC
>JAKIVW010000048.1:321-10294 GCA_022750355.1 Thermoplasmata archaeon | reverse complement strand
CCCCGAAAAGAAGGGGTCGTTCGACATTCCCGGAGCGGCGATGCTCGCCGGCTGGGTCGGTTCCCTCATGTTCGCGCTCATCGAGGTCTCGGAGGGGGGATGGGCATGGACCGACCTCCGGGTCATCGGCCTGCTGACCGCGGCCGTGGTCCTCGTCGCGATCTTCATCTGGTGGGAAACGCTCCGGGCCCGTGACCCGCTGGTTCCCTTGCGACTGTTCTCGCGGCGGATCGTCAGTGCGTGCGGGGGCGGGACGTTCATCGTCGGGATGGTGCTCTTCCCGCTCGCTACGTTCCTAACGCTGTTCATCACCTACGTCACGCTCGCGGGCAACGGGAACGCGGCCAACACGATACGGGACGTGCTCTACTTCCTGGTGATCCCCCTCGTCTTCGGAGCCGCCCTCGGAGGGAACCTGCTCACGCGGGTCGCTTACCGCCCCGTGGTCGTGGTCGGGCTCCTCATCTCGACCATCGGTCTCCTCTGGCTGACGACGGTGGACGCGACCACCCCGACGTGGAAGTTTGCCTTCGGGTTCTTCCCCATCGGAGGGGTGGTGGCCCCGTTGATCCCGTTGGGGTTCGGGGTCGGGATGACGTTCCCGGTCTTCCTCCTCGCCGTCCAGAACCAGGTGCCCGAGGCGGAGGTCGGGGCGGCGAGCGGCCTCGTCCAGTTCCTCCAGTCGCTGGGAGGCTCGATCGGGCTCACGCTCCTTTCGTCGTTCCAACAGTCGCGGTTCATTGCGCTCTCCCCCGCGCCGCCTTCGGGCGGCTGCGCTCCCCCGCCCAGCGCGGCGTGCCTCGGCTACGGCCAGGCCGTGCTGAACGCCAGTTCCACGTCGTTCATCGAGGTGTTCCAGGTGATGCTGGTCCTGATGGTCATCGGTCTGATCCTGAGTTTCTTCATCTCCGGTCGTCTCCCGAAGGGGACAAAGCCGACGGGCGGAGCCCCCTAACCTTCGATTCCGGTCCGAGGACGAACCCGAGCCGGATCCCCGTCCTCTCCGGAGGGATCCGGATCCCGCTCAGACCATCCCGTCGTTGAACTGGATGCTCGCGTGGCTGCCGTTGCAGAACGGCTTGTTGACCGAGGCACCGCACCGGCAGAGGGCGACCCGGTTGCGGATCTCGTACGGTTTCCCGTCCTCGGATTCGATCCGGATCCCGCCCCGGACCCAGAGCGGCCCACTTACGCCCAAGGCAGGGTCTTCCACCAAACCGATGGAAGGCGGGAGTTCCGGCTCGATCGTCTTCTTGGATTGTTTGTCGTGCAGCACCAGCCGACCTCCGGGGCAGCTCATCCCTTCCCGGATTGCGAGCTTCCGCGCCGCGGGGTCGCCCGACTGGCCGACGAGGTTCCAGATCTTGCCACCGGGGTCACAAAATCGGGCGAACGCACACAGGACTTCCGTGTCTTCCAACAGGAGCGTAGGGCCATCGATCGTCTCTGCCTGCCGGGCGTAGGGTTGGCGGGTCGCGGTCTCGGTTCCGTCAAAACGCGCCCGAAGGTGACTTTGGTCGCAGAACGGTTTGTTCTTCGAATGGCCGCACCGGCACAGCTCGTACTCGGCCCCCACGTCGAACGTCTTCGTCTCCTCCCAGTTCCACGAGAGTCCTTCTTCGTTGGGACGGATGACCTGGACCGAGAGCGGAACGTGGCCCGAGACGACGTACGGCCCGTTCTTCGTCACGACGATCTTCATTCCGCTAGCCCCGGCTCGAACGTTGGGACCGGCCGCTTTCGGCATTCCCTTGCTTGTGGAGGTCGGCGTCAATCGGATCTCACCGCGAGGGTGGGAACGCAGCCGGGGAGATGAAACTAGCGAAAGTCGGTTGGGCCTCTCGGCCCCCCACGTCGACCGAATCCCCAACCGCCGGTGTCCGGGATCCGTTCCGATCCGGCCGAAATGATTTCCGAGTCGAACCCAACGGCACACGCTCCCCATCGGGGAGCCCCCCCATCGATCCCGGATAGCGCCATAGCAAACTTACAAGAACGTCGTACCGCTCCCCCCCAGAGTGACCGCGGCCCGCCCCCGGCCCCGCCGAGCGTCGTCGTCGGTTCGACCCGTCCTGAGCGCCAGCCTGCCCCTGTGGGTCGCGATGCTCGTCGTCCTGGTGGGAGGGCTGCCGCCCTTCTCCCCCATGACCCCCCACTCGGGGGACCGCGCATCGATCGCCGCGCCGGTCGTCGAGACGGCCCGGCCGGTATTGCAGTCCACCGCCAACCTCACGTGCCAAGCCTCGAAGATGCTCGGGGAATCTTGCGCGCTTCGCACCCTCACGCCCACCGCCCATCCCTCCGCCACGGGAGTGAATCCGAAGACGTGGACGGACCTCACCAACGTCGAGACCAACGCCCCGTCGGCGCGCTACCTATCGATGATGGTGTTCGACCCCCTGGACGGGTACGTCCTCTTGTTCGGGGGCGCCGACGCCTCGGGGTCCCTCTCGGATACATGGTCGTTCGCGCACGGCCAGTGGACCGAGTTGAACCCATCGATCTCCCCGGGCGGCCGGTATCTCGCCGGCATCGCGTGGGACGTGGCCGACGGATACGCGGTGATGTTCGGCGGCTATTCGCTCCCCTCCGCGGTCGTCAACAATGAGACGTGGACGTACATCCACGGCGCGTGGACGAACCTCACCGGCTCGACGAACCAGACCCCCGGGCCCCGGTGGCGACCCCTGATGACGTACGACGCGGGCGACGGTTACGTCCTCATGTACGGCGGGACGACCGCGACCGCGACGTACGCGGACACCTGGGAGTTCCTCCACGGGAACTGGACGGCCCTGACGGTTTCGGGGAGCCCGCCTCCGCGGTTCCGGGCCAGCATGGTGTACGACCCGGTCGACAATTACACGATCGTGTTCGGCGGATGTACCTCGTTCGCCTGCCCTGGGCCCGATGGGAGCACGTGGAAGTATTCCAACGGAACCTGGGCGGCGCTCTCGCCCTCCACGCATCCGGCCGCGCGCGTCTACTACGGCTTATCCTACTCCACCCTCGCCCAGACGGTCCTCCTCTTCGGCGGCTCGACCGTCCCGACCGCGGCGACCGGGGCCCTCGCCGACACCTGGAACTTCACCGGCGGCAATTGGACCAGCCTCACGAGCTCGTTGACCACTTCGCCGCCGAGACTGGCGTACCTGGAGATGGCGTTCGACCCGTTGGATGGCTACACGATCGCCTACGGCGGCCAGTACTCGAACGCGACGTACAGTAACGAGACCTGGGCGCTCGGCCCATCCATCCTGGGCGCGGTTTCGGTCGCTCCGGCGGCGATCGACCTGGGCCAATCGGTCACGATCAACGCGCTGCCGATCGGTCACCCCGGTTATGTCACGTACAACTACACGACGCTCCCTCCGGGCTGTGTCTCGGCGAACGTTTCCGCGCTGAGCTGCACGCCGAACGCCATCGGCATGTTCCCGATCGACGTCGTCCGCAACGACTCCGGCGGTGTTCCGAGCACCGAGAACACCACGGTCGTCGTGGATTCCGACCCGACGATCGCCTCGTTCACCCCCTCCGCCGGGAGTGTCACGGTCGGGACGACGGTCGTGCTCAACACCAGCGCGAGCGGTGGTACCTCGTCCCTCGGCTACCGGTTTTCCGGCCTCCCCGCCGGTTGTTCGTCCGCGGACCGGCCGACCCTCAACTGCACCCCCGCCGTGGCGGGAACGTACACGGTCCGGGTCAACGTCACGGATGCGGCCCATTACCTGGTCAGCGCGAATCTGACGCTCAATGTCAACGCCCAACCCGCCGTCTCCCAACTGACCGCCTCCCCGACCAAGCTCGACGCAGGCCAGACCCTCCACCTGGTGGGTCTCCTGACCGGCGGGACGCAACCGATCCAGTACGTCTGGACCGGCCTTCCCCTCGGCTGTGCCTCCAACGACTCCGCCACGCTCACGTGCCGCCCCTCCACACCGGCGTCCGTGCTCGTCACGCTGACGGCGACCGACGCGGACGGTTGGGTCGCGAACCGCTCGGTCCCGGTCCACGTCGCGGCGGAACCGGTGTTCACCTCGGGGGTCGCCGCGCCGGGTGCCGTCGACGTCGGGACCTCCGTCAACATCTGGGCGAACGCCACCGGTGGAACCGGCGCGTTCTCGTTTGTTTACACGGGTGGCCCCCCGGGTTGCCTCCTCGGCAGCACCTCCGCGAACAGCTGCATTCCGTCCGCAGCGGGGAATTTCACCATTGAGGCCAATGCGACCGACGGAACCGGACTATCGATCTTCGAGAACTTCACTCTCACTGTCAACCCCTCCCTGTCGCTCCCGACCGTCGCGACCACGCCCGGCGCGGTCGACGTCGGTCAGAACGTGACCATCACCGTGACCCCCGTCGGGGGAACGTCGCCGTACTCGTTCGCGTTCACGGGTCTTCCGAGGGGATGCGCCGACGTTACGCCGTCCTCGTCGTTCGCCTGTACGCCCCACGTGGCCGGCAACTTCATGGTGATCGTGACCGTGACGGACGCGCTCGGCCAGGTGATGGCCGGCTCGGGCCTGCTCGTCGTCCACCACGACCCGTCCGTATCACTGCTCGTGACTAGCGGTTCGCCGACGACGGTGGGGGACTCGCTCACCCTGCAGGCGAACGTGACGTTCGGAAGCGGGGGATTCGGCTACTCCTACACCGGACTGCCGAACGGCTGCGACTCCCGGAACTCATCGACGCTCACCTGCACGCCCACGACGACCGGAAGTTACCTCGTGACCGTCACCGTGCGCGACTCGTTCGGCGTCTCCGCGACCGCGCAGACGTACGCGAACGTCACCGCGAGCTCATCGACCTCCGTCCTCGGCCTGCCGGCGACGACGTTCGACCTCCTTCTGGTGGCCCTGGTCGTGCTGGTGGCCGTTGCGGCCGTCGTCCTGGTCGTCCGCCGCCGTCCGAAGCCAGCACCGCCGCCGCCCGAACCCGAGCCCGAGGAATGGGCCGAGGGACCGTAGGATCCAGTACGCTCGTGGTCCGCGTCCCACGCACTCCGGCGATTTGGCCCCGGATGCGAGCGGTGGTCGGTACGGTCCGGGCCCGATGGGATTTGTCGGTGGTCCGGTAGTAATCCGATGAAAGGCCGGACGGGAACGTGGAGAAGAGAGAACGGGGTCGGGTCGATACGCCAGTGGCCGACCCGGACCACCCCACGGTTCTCACGACCGAAGAGCAGCTTCGTCGGGTCACGATCGGCGAACCCCGACGGCACGATGCCCCCATCGCCCTTTGTGAATACGACCCGACCTGGCCCGAGCTCTTTTCGCGGGAGGAGCGGAGGATCCGAAAGACGCTCGGGGATCGAGCGGTTCGTCTCGAGCATGTCGGTTCGACGTCGGTACCCGGCCTCGTGGCCAAACCGATCATCGATATCCTGCTCGTCGTGGCGGACTCCGCGGACGAGTCCTCGTACGTCTCGGCGCTGGAGTCCGAGGGTTACGTGCTCCGAATTCGCGAACCCGAGTGGCACCAGCATCGCCTCTTCGAGGGCCCCGACACGAACCTCAATCTGCACGTGTTCTCCAGGGGGGCCATGGAGATCGACCGTATGCTCACGTTCCGGGACGTGCTGCGGTCGAACCCGGAGACGCGGAAACTCTACGCAACCACCAAGCGAGCGCTCGCCCGCCGGACCTGGAAGTTTGTCCAGAATTACGCCGATGCCAAGTCCGAGGTCGTCGAGGGGATACTCGCGAACGCGAGCTCGTCCTCCCCTCGGAAGTAAGGACGGCCAGCGACCCCCGCCCGGCTGCTCTCCTCGTGGTCGGTCGAGGGGCCCGAGAGGATTCGAACCCGTCCGGGTCCTTGGAGGTTTCGTTCGGGTCACTCTTGCCCGGGGAGCAGATCGAATCCGGCGTGCCGGAAGTCGGAGTCAAACCCAAAGGCGAGCCGGATCCCCAGCGACTTCATGGGTACAAAACTCAGACAATCCGTCAGGCTCCACCGCTGATCCGGGCGACCCAACAGGGTCTCCCAAGCCGCCCAGAACCGATCGGGAGTCGTCCAGACGATCTGAACGCTCTCACTCGCGGTGACGACGGTACGAAACTCTCCGACCGAATGCACCGGACCGCGTTGGCGCAGATAGGTCACGGTTTCGTCGAGGACGTAGTCGGTGGTCACAAGACGGCCGTGGACACCCCTCTCCAGCTCGCGCTGGAACTCGCGAGCGGGCCGATGGAACCCATCCCGCTGGTCCAGCAGCGCGAACCAGGCACTGGAATCGATGAAGATCATCGCGAGCGTCGGTAGAGTAGATCGTCCTGGTCCCGCGAGCCCCAGGTGGTCTTTCCCTTCGCCCGGAGGAGGGGGAAGGCGTGGAAGACCGGATCCTTGGAGTTCACCCGATCCGGAAGCGGGTGGGCCCGGAGCGCTTCGCGAGCCACTTCCTTGATCGTCTTGCCCTCCGAGGTCGCGCGGTGCCTCAGCAGCTGGTACTCCTCCTCACCGATCGCGGTCTGGACCAACTTCATGTTACATGTTACATGGAATGGGTGGTGTAAGGGGAGCAGGACCCGGGGCGGGAGCGCCGGAGGTCGACGGGCCCGAGGGGACCCGCCAAATTAATTGGGCTATCGGTATCAAGGCTCGCTTTCGAGCTGGAACATCCGACCCGCTCGGGATCGGGGGATCGGAAGAGGTCTGGGACCTGAAGGGCGAGGCCCTCAGGGGGCCGTCGCTGAGACTTTCTTGTCCCCTCCAGCAAGGTCCGGGTCTCCTCCCAATTCCAGAAATGCCCTTCTCCGTTCGGCCGGATCACTTGGATCCGGAGGGGCGCGTTTCCACTGACACCGTACGACCGTTCTGCGTAACGGCGACCTTCATTCCATGCGCTCCCGACTCGGGTCATTCGTAGGTCGTGGGCGCTCGCCCTTCGTGGCCGGTTCGGGCGTCATTGGACCCTCCCCCATGACTCCGTGCGTGAAGAATTGGGCGACTAGGACGCCGAACCTCCCTCCCGGGGGCCCGAGGAGGTTCCGAATCGAGCCGAACCATAGCGCCGTTTGCCAGAAAATGACACGTCGTAGCCGAAGTCGAATCCCGGCCCGCGCTCGTATTAGTCAGAAGGACATCAGGTCGCTACCGGGTGCAGTCGATGAACGACCGAGCGAACGACGGGTCAGGGCGACGGGGGCAGTGGTGGATTATCATGGGGGTGGGAGCAATCCTCCTCCTGTCGACCCTCGCCGGGGTTGAACTGGCCGTGGCTGGGTCGAACACTGGCAGGACGACCCTCGGGCCGACGTCTCCGCTCGTGGCTTCTTCGGGCCCTTCTTGTACGATCACGATCAACCATGAGACCCCGGGCAATCACGCCGTCCAGATCGCGATCAACGCCTACGGTCCACTGTCTTCGACAACTTCGCCCATCACCCTCTGCATCGGACCCGGGAATTTTCCCGAACAATTGACAATCAACGACACCGTCGACTTCTCTCTGGTGGGCGCCGGAAACACGTCCACCATCCTCGCACCGTCGCCCGTTTCGGGCAACGGTGTTGACCTCAAGACGGGAAGTGGCGTCGCAGCCCTCATCGGAGCTTGGAACGACGACAACCTCACGATCGACGAACTGACGCTGAACGGAACGCATGCCGGACCGGCCCTGGGCCTCTCGTGCGGCACGAATTTCGTCGGAGTGTACTACGGCGAGTCGTCCGGTGGTGTCAACGGTTCGAGTGTGTTGGGGATCAACACTTCGAGTGGATGCCAAGGTCAGAACGCCGTCCGCTCGGACAATGGGTACTTCACAACCCACACCGTCCTCGACCAGACTTTCAACATTACGAACTCCACGGTCCTGAACTACGGGAAGAATGGCGTCTCGTGCATCGGACTCGGGCTCGCCTGCCAGGTAAATCGTGACACGGTGAGTACGACCCCCCAGGGCACGGGTTTCGCCGCCACCAATGGGGTGGAGTTCTGGGATGCGGCCGGGTCGATCCAGCACAACACGGTCGCGGGCAATGTCTACCTCCCGGGGAACGTAGACGGGGGTCGTTACTTTGGTCCCGAGACGACTTCGTCTGGCGACCAGTACGGGGTCACGACGCTCTCCAGCCCCGCCGAGATCTGGAACAACCTCATCTCCGGTACTCTCCTCGGGGTTGCGAACGACTACAGCTTCTCCGATGCGTTCGGGCCCGTCAACGCGCTCGGCACCGACTTCGCCGGCGGGAACACGATCCAAAACGCCAACGTCGGCATGCTCGGATACGATGCCAACGTCACGTACACCGGGAACACGATCGGACCGTCGAACGTCTCCATCGAGGATGAGAACGACCTCAACTATGTCTACACCGCCGACATCTTGGACGACCGAGGCAGCGCAAACGTCAGTGGGGCCCTCCTCGGAGACGTCAGTTCGTTCCAGATCGGTTCGAGCAGTGTCCTTCCCAGCGGGGTTTTCACAGTCACCGGGGACACGTTCACCAACACCTCTCCACTCGCCGTGAGCGAAGTATCGTTCGGTACCTACGTGTCAGGAGCTTCGGCCACCGTTGAGAACTCTAACTTCGACGGGTTCTCGCAGGGGCTGGCCGTGGTCGTCGCCGGCAACGCCGAGGTCAGTGGCGACGCGGCGAGTTCGCCCGTGAGTGTCACTGGCGGGGGCGGGATTTACGTGTTTGCGGACACGGCCAGCCTGTCGGCGAATACAGTCTCAGGCTACTCGTTTGAGACGGGACCGGGCTGGTGGCCGGACAGCCAGGCGTTCGGGATCTTCCTTCAGGCCGAGGGAAATGCCGAGGTCCAATCCAACTCAGTCCTCGACAGCGCGATAGGGATCGCTGTCATCTCGTCCGGGTACGGTCCGTTCCCCGCGCCCTCTTGGCCGTACGTGGAGCCGGTGAGCGCCGGGCCGATCGATCTCTCCGACAACATTGTTACGAACAGCCAGGCGTTCGGCATCGCCTTCGAGCTGAACCAGCAAACCACGGCCGAGGTCGCGACTCCGACCGTGACTGTTGAGAGTAACACGGTGGACAACACCGGCACGGGAGCGGTCGGGCTCATGGTCGACCAGGGGACCTACACCATTACGAACAACGTGTTCGAAGGCACCAACATCGGAGGGAGCAGCGGCGCGAGTCAACCCACCGGGGAAGGACCGATCGCGACCTCGTCGATCCAGGTGCTCGATGCTTCCGACAGCGGCACCTTGGCGTACATCGGATCCAACTCCTACCTGAGCACGAGCGTGTACGTGACCGTCCTGAACATTACTACCGGTCCGCCCTACTTCGCCTCCGCGATAGGGATGCCTGCCCTAACCGCCCCCGCGGCCCCGTCGGTCAGCGCAACCGCGCTGGATCTGGACCAGCCGCTCGCGGTAGTGGGCGCCATCCCGACGACCGGTGTTCCGACGTACTCCTGGGCCTGGATGGTCTCGGTGAACGGCGGAGGATCGGGCCTGGCGACGCAGTGTGGGACCGACACGGGCTCGGGCGCGGCTCCCGGCGAGAGCGTCACCTGCACTATTCCCGCGTCCACATTGACCGCCGGTGACTACTACACGTTCACCCTGACCGTGACCGACAGCGCGACAAGCAACGTGACCTTGACCTCGCCCGCTTCGGCCACCGTGAACGTGGCATCGGAACTGACGGCCCCGTCCGCTCCGACCGCGAACCGCCCGGCCTTGGATGTCGACCAGATCCTGACCGTGAGCGGGACGATCCCCACCACGGGCACGTCGCCATACGCATGGGTATGGTGGGTGTCGGAGGACGGCAACCCGTCCGTCCCCGCGACCCAATGCGCGCAGAACACCGGTACGGGGGCTTCCGGCGGGTCGACCGTGAGCTGCGTCATCTCCCCGAACACGCTCGTGGCGGGTCACCAGTACACTTTCGCGCTCGGAGTGACCGACAGCGCGACGAGCGCCGAGTCAACCCTCTCGACCGCATCCAATGTCGTGACCGTCAGCTCGGCCCTGGGTAGGGCCACGACGCCTAGC
>JAKIVW010000048.1:0-311 GCA_022750355.1 Thermoplasmata archaeon | reverse complement strand
GCGTGAGCGCGACGAAACTGGACCTCAACCAGCCGCTCACCGTGAGCTCGAACTTGCCCACCACCGGGACCGGACCCTACTCGTGGGCGTGGCTCGTGTCGGTGAACGACGGCGCGTACACGAACGCGGTCCAGTGCGGCACGATGAGCGGCTCTGGCGGTCTGGGCGGCGCGACGGAACATTGTGTGATCGCGCCGAACACGCTGACGAAGGGCGACAAGTACAACTTCCGCCTCTCCGTGACCGATTCAGCGACCGCGGCCGAATCGTCCCTCTCGCACGCGTCCTCCACCGTCGTCGTCAAGGCGGCC
>JAKIVW010000047.1:311-11911 GCA_022750355.1 Thermoplasmata archaeon | reverse complement strand
CGAGTTGCTTCACTGTCGCCCCGAGCGCCCCGGTTTCCCCGAGGGCGCGCTCGAGTGCCTCGGATAGCGCGGGGGGAATGGTCGGGACGCGTGAGACGGTCAGCTCAGCTGAGGGCGGTAGCCGTCCGCTCACGCCGCCGCTTCCGCCAGCGGTACGACCTCGCGCGACCGGTGGGAGCGCAGCTGTTGGACAATGCGGTGACGTTGCCGCTGTTGTTCCTCCTCGAGCGACCGGGCCCATCGCGTACCTCGTGCCGGTCGGGCGAGATTTTCGGCGACCTCGAGGTCGTGAAGCCGACCGAGGCGACGTTGGAGCGCCCGGAGGGGGGGCGACGGAGGCGGGGGGGAACTTGCGGGGGTGAGGGTCGTGGAGAGATCGGCGAGATGTCGCCAGTTCCGCATTCGGATCCGGAGGCTGTGCAGGCGCCGCGTCGAAGGATTCCTTCGGGCGCGACGATGGGCCTGCTGAACTTCTCGCCGGCCCTCATCCCGGATCTCGCTGAGATACCCCTCCAAATGCTGCACCCGGTTCCGTGGGGGGTTCTCGTGGAGACCGGCGCGGATCCCCTCGAAAAGTCCTGCATCCCGCTCGGCCCGCAGGAACACCCTCAGCAGCTCGCGCCCAACGCGCGCGTCATCCACAAGTCGTCGCCGAACCTGGACCAGGCGGACCCGCTCGCGCGTGCCTCCGGGCAGGGAGCGGTCGGCCAGGAGACCCAAGGCGACGTCCCGGTCGCGAACCCCTCCGACGAGCCGCGCGAGGCGCTTCAGCCGGCGGTCGAACCCCTTTAGCTCGGATCGGGGGGACTTCGAAAGGAGACGAGCCCAGACCGAGACCCCGACCCGGAGACGGCGAAGATCTCGATGGAGGCGGTGGAGGGCCGAGGCGGCGGGCCGGGGAGCAGCGACGAGGCGGTCGAGTTCGTGCAACGTAGCGTCCAGGCGGCGTTCGAGCTCGCCTACGAACTCGGCGACGGCGCGTGGGGGCGAGCGAGGGCGAGCCATGGAACCTCCGGAAAACGCGGCAGCCCAGAGGGGGGGAAAACCGTTTCCCAACCGTTTCAACGCCGTTGCTAACGACTACTATTAGTAGCCCGAAACATGGGTAGCCGTGGAGCGCTCCCGGTCGGCAGAAGCCGGCGGTCGGGAGGAACGCTCGACTTTCCGTTCGCCGCACCGCCTGGGTGTGATCGACATCGGGTCGAACACCGCCCGATTCGTGATCTTTGACACGTCGCCAGCCGGATCCGTTCGGGCGACCTACGAGGACAAGGAGGTGCCCCGCCTCGGCGGGGCGACCGGTCCGGACGGACAACTCTCCGACGAGGCGATCCGCCGCGGCACGGTGGCCGTCAAGCGGTTCGCCAAGCTCGTTCGCGCCCTCGACGTTCCGCGGACGCTCGCCGTCGCGACCAGCGCCGTCCGCGACGCACCCAACGGGGGGGAGTTCGTGCGCGCCGTCGAGCGGAGCACCGGGGTGCTGTTGCGCATTCTGTCCGGGGCCGAAGAAGCCCGGTACGGATACCTCGGAGTGGCCAGCGCGTGGGAGCTCGAGCACGACATCGTCTTGGACATGGGCGGGGGTTCGCTCCAGCTCGCCGAAGTGCGTCGCGGTGAGTTACGAAGTACGGTCAGTCTGCCGCTCGGCGCCCTCCGGCTCTCCGAACGATTCTTCGAGCATGACCCTCCGAAGAAACGGGAGATGGACGACCTCCGGGAGCACGTCGGCGACGCCCTCGGCCCGGTGTTCGAGACGTTCGGCGACCGGGCGCGTCGGTTGTTCGGGATCGGAGGAACCGTCCGGGCGCTCGCCCGAGCGGCGATCGAATTCCGCAGCTGGCCGATCGGACGCGTCCACGGATACCCGCTCTGGGACTACGACATCGAGGCCCTGGGGGAGCTCCTGGGGGAGATGTCGGCGGAGAAGCGCCGGTCCGTCCCCGGGATCGGGTCGGACCGGGCGGATGTCGTCCTGGCGGGGGTGGTAGTATTCCAGGAGTTGCTCCGGGCCGCGAAGGCGGACCATATCGTCGTCTCCGGGACGGGGATACGGGAAGGGATCGCCCTCGAGGCGGTGGGCGCCAAACTGCCCGCGCCGGCCGCGACGCTCGCGGAGCGGTCGGTCGTCGCCGCGTCGGAGTCGTTCGCCTTCCGACTCGACCACGGGCGGGCGGTGGCGGCCACGGCCCTCGACCTGTATGAGGTGCTGGCTGACCGGTTCAAGTGGGGTCGGAGCGAGGAGCTCGCTCTCCGGGTCGCCGGTTGGATGCACGACTCCGGCACCGCCATCGACCTATGGCGGCATGCGCACCATTCCGCCTACCTCATCCAGAACTATCCGCTGATGGGCCTGGACCAGCGGGAGACCCTTCTCGCGTCCATGGCGGCGTACGTCCATGAAGGAGGCCCCCTCCCGTCGGAGTGGAAGAAGGGGTTCCAACCGATCCTCCGCAACGACGACCTCGACATCGCCCGTCGCCTCGGGGCGATCCTCGAGATCGCCGAGCTGACGGAGCCGTTCCACCCACGATTCTCGAGTTCCGGTGACGGCCGGACCGTCACGGTATCCTTTTCATCGTCCGCCAGTACCGCCCCTCCCGGAAGGATCGGGGAGAAAGTGGCGAAGACGATCCCACGGGCCTTCGACGTCGAGGTGAAGATCCGTGATGCGTGAGAATGCCTCCCCGAAGCACGGCTATCCGGGTCGTCTGTTCGTGTTCGAGGGGCTCGACGGCAGCGGCAAATCCACCCAGGCGGCGTTGCTGGGAAAGTGGTTGGCCGCTTCGGGGTATCGAGTCTTTCGGACGGAGTGGAACTCCTCCGAGCTCGTCTCCTCCACGATCCGACGGGGAAAGAAGAAGGGCCTCCTCACCCCCACGACGTTCTCCCTGATGCACGCGGTCGATTTCGCCGACCGGTTCGAGCGAACGATCCTCCCGCCCCTCCGGGCCGGGTACGTCGTCATCTGCGACCGATATTCCTACACCGCGTTCGTCCGCGACGCCGCACGGGGGTGCGACCCCGGCTGGGTGCGGACCATCTACTCCTTCGCCCCGACCCCGGACGTCGCCTTCTACTTCCGTGTCCCCGTGAAGGTCACCCTGCAGCGCAAGATCGCCTCGCGGCTCAAGATCAACTACTACGAGGCGGGGATGGATCTCGGCCTTTCGGAGGACCTCCACGACAGTTACGAGCGGTTCCAGGGTCGGATCAAGAAGGAGTACGACCAGATCGCCATCACCGACCGGATGACGATCGTCGACTCGACCCGGCCGGTCGAGCCGATCCAGGCCGAGCTGCGGAGCGCGGTCCGGCCGGTGTTGCAGGGATTCCCCAAGGTGGAGACGTTGTTGCATGACCGATAGGACGTACGGCACCCGCCTGCCCGGTCTCGGACCGAGCGAACTCGGCGGGAAGTTGATCGTGATCGAGGGCTCGGACGGCTCCGGGCGGACGACCGAGGTGGACCGGCTCAAGGAGTGGCTCGAGATCGAGGGCCATGCGGTCGTCGACACGGGCCTACGCCGCTCGACGCTCGTGAGCGAGGAGATCGACAAGGCGAAGCAGGGTCACACCCTCGGCGCGACGACCCTGGCGTTGCTGTATGCGGCGGATTTTGGCGACCAGCTCGAGAACAAGATCGTCCCGGCGCTATCGGCCGGGAGCACGGTGCTCGCCGACCGGTACATCTACACGCTCATGGCCCGCGCGATCGTCCGCGGAGCTTCCCGGGACTGGGCCCGCAAGCTGTACGGGTTCGCCTTCCGCCCGGACCTCGTCGTCTTCCTGGATGCGCGCCCCGAGATCCTCCTGCACCGCTCGATCGGGAAGTACGGGAGCCTGGACTACTGGGAGTCCGGCATGGACCTCTGTCTCTCCCGGGACTTCTTCGAGAGTTTCTTCCTCTATCAGGACCGCCTCTCCCGCGAGTTCGAGTGGATGTCCCGCGAATACGACTTCCATACGGTGGACGCGAATCGACGACCGGAGGAGGTCCATGCCGACGTCCGGGACTTGGTGAAGCCCCTCTACGGTGCCGTTCCGAAACGGTCGACGCGACGGGGGACCCGGCCTACGCCACCCGGGCCAACTGCTTCCGCGTGAGCAACCAGCGCAGCCGCGCCGCGCCCGGTCGGACCGCCGCGTGGAAATCGAGGCAGGCCGCCGACGGCTTTCCGAGTCGGGCGAAAGGAGTCCCCTCCCCCGTGAGCGCGAGCCCGACGAACTCTGCCAAGGTCGGTTCGTGACCTACGAGCACGATCTCCTGACCGGAACGGCCCGCGGCCTCGAGCCGGTCGAAGATCGGGGGGGAGAGCGCTCCGGGCGCGAGTTCCTCCCAGAAATCGAGGCGGGGCGTCGGGTCGAGCGCGGTCCGGAGGAATTCGGCCGTCACCCGGCAGCGGACGGCCGGGCTGGAGGCGAGCCGGACCCGGCCCCCGAGGAATCGGGTCAGCCCCTTCGCCGCCGTCCGGGTCTGCTCCGCTCCCTTGGGGGTCAGGGGGCGCACGGCGTCATTGGGCCAACGCGCCGGGTCGCGCAGGGCCGCTGGGCCGTGGCGGACGACAATGACCCGCACCGACCGCGTAGAACGACGCTGCATGGGGGACCGTCGGGGTCCTAGCGAGCCGGAACGGGGAGAAAACGCTCGCGCCGACCCCCGCCCGCGGCGGCGCGCCCGGGTCGGGAAGGCTCGAGTGGAATGACGGGAATCGAGCGGTCCAGGGCGACCTGGGCGATGTCCTGCGCGTAGGCGATCGTGCGGCCGATCGATTCGAGGATTCGCGCTACGGTCGCGGCGGTCGCCGGCGGCATCACGCCGCCCCCCACACCGGGCAAGAGGCGGTCGGCGAGCGCTTCACCCGACGCCGCGAGGGCGTTGCCGGTGTCGAGCAGTTCGTTCGCGCGGTCGCCGTTCCGGGCGGCGAGCGCGCCTTCGAGGTGATCCATCGCTTGAGCGTGGAACTGGCGGAGCGGGACGAGGGGGCCCTGTCCCTGGGGAAGTGCGACCAAGCGGGGGCCGGTGGTTCCGAGAACGACCGCGTGATCGGCGATCCGTTCGAGGCTTCGGGCGACCGTCCAGGAACCGAGCAGCTCCGATGCTTGGCCCGGCGCGCCGAGGCGGAGGGTCGCGATCCGCTGGATGTACCAGGCCTCCCGGTCGACCTCGTCGTCCCGGCGTTCCCAGTACCCGTCATCCCCCAGGGGAAGGTGGGACCAACCGTCGACCGCCTCCCGATGGAATGCGAGGACCAGCCGTCCCATGCGTTGCACCCGCTGGTCGAGCGAGACGGGGCTTTCGAACGAGAGGTCGTGGAGTCGAATCGTCTCGGGCTCCTCCGAGAGAATCTCGGGCTGCCGGGTCCTGCGGCAAAACGTCCGCACGACCTCCCGAGTCCCGGCGGAGATCGCCGGACGCTCCCGAACGACGAACTCGGGTGCCCCCGCGAGGTACGCGCCGAGGAGGCGACGGAACAGGTGCTCGGCGGGCTCTTGCAGGCCCACGGAAAGGAAGGCGGTCCCGGCGCTCACATGGTCTCCGCCGGTCGGGGGGGAGCCGGAGGGGACCTCCGGGTCGGAAATTTCGTCGGAGACGGGTGCGGCGGGCTCTCGGGCGGGGGGCGCGGGTCCCGGCACCACTCGCCGGGCGGTGGTTCGCTTCGTCATCGAGCATGTGACGCCGTGGTCGAAATATATAGAATTTCAATTTAGACTATATTTGCTATCATAGCAACCGGGATTCTTCGGTTCCCGGGCCGAGGCGACGTAAACTCTCGACCTAGGGGGAGGATCGGATCGCGCCGGTGGTGGGGCGACTCAGTTCGAGCCCCTCTCGGGTCCACGCCTCGAACGCCTCGAAGTTGAAGTCACGCCCGAGGTAGGACCGGACGAGTTCTGCGGCCGGTCGAGTGCTGCCGGGCATGAGGATCTCCCGAGCGTATCGGGTCGCGGTTTCCCGGTCGGTGAGCGACCCCCTGGCGTGGAACGGACTGAGCAGGTCGCGGGCGATGACCAGGGACCAGACGTACGTGTAGTAGAAGGCCGAGTAGCCCGTGAGGTGCCCCCAGGCCGTGGTGGGGTGGTATTCCGGCGTGAGCGGCGCCGTGAAGTAGCGATCGAACACCTGGCGGAACGTCGCGGTCGTATCGACTCCCTGGGGCGGCTGGTCGTAGAGCTCGAGAGAGATGGCGGCCAAGCTCACCTGTCGGAGCCATCGGACGGAGCGGCCCAGCGCCTCCGCGCCGCGCAACCGGTCGAGAAGGTCGGCGGGGATCGCCTCGCCCGTATCCGGGTCGCGAGCGAAACGGGCGAGCGTCGCCGGGTCCCGGGCCCACTCCTCGAAGAGCTGGGAGGGCGCCTCGACGAAGTCCCATTCGATGAACGACATGGTCGTGTACAGCCACGGGCCGTGGCCGGAGAAGAGCGCGTGGAGGAGGTGACCGAACTCGTGGAAGAACGTGACGACGTCCGAGTATTGCATGCGGGCGGTCTCGGCCGGGACGGACGGGTCCAGGAAGTTGCACACGAGGGCACTCTGCGGGAGTTGAACCCCCGCGATCCCGTCGCGGATGCCGAAGCAGGCGGCATGCCCGAATTTTCCTTCGCGGGGCACGAGGTCGAGGAAGAAACGGCCGAGCGTGCGGTCGCCCAGGGTTACATCGTAAGCTTCGACCGATGGATGCCAAAGTGCGCCGTCGGTCGCCCGGTGGAATCGGATCCCGAAAAGCTCCTCGCACAGGGCGAACAATCCATCACGGACCGAGCGGTAGGGCAGGTACGCCCGAAGCCGCTTCGTGTCGACCCCGAACTCCTCGGTCCGCAGCTTCCCGTCGTAGTACCCCTCCCCAAAGAAGCCCGCGTCCCAGAAATCCAATCGAGGTGCGGTCGGATGGTCCCGCCGCTTTCGGGCGAGGAACCGTGCAAAATCGGCCCTCGCCGGCTCTCGGAGGACGCTCGCAACGCGCTCCAGGAACGTACGGACCGCCTCCGGCCGCTCCATCATCTTGTCCTCGATCGCGTACGTCGCGTAGGTGGGATACCCGAGGGTGGTCGCGAGCTCGAATCGCGCGTCGAGGAGACGGTCGAGCACCGGGAGATTCTCGGGGTGGGCCCGATTCATGAATTCGGAAAGGAGGCGTCGCCGCAATTCGGGGTCGTCCGCGTACGCCATCACCGGATGGAAGTCGGGGTACCGGGTCGTGATCCGGATCGTGCCTTTCGGTCCGATGGGGTGACTCGCGACGAAGTCGGGAGGAAGCCCTACGAGATCTCCCGGTCCGGTGACGTCCACCCCGCGCTCGAGCTTGGCGACGTTCTCGTTGTACTGGTTGCTCACCCGGTCGATCTCGTTGCTGAGCTCGAGAAGGCGGGCTCGAACCGGAGCCTCCTTCTCGGCGCCCGCGCGACGCAGGTCTCGGAGCAGCTTCTCGACGGCGTGGCGCGTCGTTCCGTCCGCCCGGGAGAGGTCGAGGTCCCGGACCGATCGGAAAACGTCCGGGTTGATCCGAAACGTGTTGAAGAATCGATCCGCCCCTTCGGAGGCCTCTCGGCCGGCGGTCCGGCTGGCTTCCTCCGGGTGCACCGCGAAGACGAAGCTCCCGTGGCTCCCGACATCCCGCACCCGCAGCAGGATCCGGTCGAGCGGGCGAAGGAATTGGTCGACCGTCTTCGTCCCCGGCGAAGCGAGCAGCCGTGTCAGCTCGCCTTGGGCCTCCTCGACCGTCCGGCTCGCCCGCTCCCGTAGTTCCGTCGCGGAAAGCGACCAAGGAAACTCGCCGAGCTGAGCTTTTTCGGGAGTGACGGAGTTCGACACGGTCGCGCCGGCGCGGGGGAGACGAACCGCCTTTTATCCTCGTCGAGACCGACGCGGGGAACTGCGGAACTCGATCGGGCTCCCCCCACGATCGACCCCGGAGATGGGGCGAAATTACCGGGCGGTCACCTCTAAGCCCAGTGCACGGATGGGCCTGGAGGGGTGGCACCGTGCGCCGTCGAACGCGACTGGGGGGGGTGTCGTTCGTTGCCGTTCTTTTGCTCTTGTCGGTCCCCGGGGGGCACTGGGGGGTCGTCCCCGCCCCCCGAACGCCCCCCCCTCCTTCCGTCGGCTCCTGGTCGCGGTCCTCCCTTCTCTCCGCCGCCACCGGAGTGGACTCGGACTTCCGTTCGGCCGAATGGCAGTCTCTGGAGATCTCGCCGGGGTTTCCCGAGGTGTTGTCGACGAACATTGCCTCCGACCCCGCGGACCACGCCCTCGTCATGTTCGGAGGGTGCCTGGGACCGGGGAGCTGCGAGCGCAGCAACCAAACGTGGCTCGACTCGAACGGAACCTGGTCGGAGATCCATCCCACTCTGGCCCCCAGCGCTCGGGTGGGTTCGTTGATGGCGTGGGACCCGGCCGACGGGTACGTCCTGCTCTTTGGAGGCCAGGGGGCGATGGGACTGCTCAACGATACCTGGGCCTTCAAGAACGGGACTTGGAACCCCGTGATCCCGAGCGGCGCGGGGGGGCCCCCCCCCCCCCCCTGGAAGGTGGCCTCACCTACGACCCCAGCGACCGGGTCATGGTCCTCTTTGGGAGCGATAGTTGCACGGTCGGCTGCGGGACGTGGACCTATGCCGGAGGAAGTTGGACGAAATTGTCCCTGAGCCCGGAACCCTCCTACCGCTGGAACGAGGGTTTCGCAGAAGACGACGTCGACTCGGGCGCCCTCCTCTTCGGAGGAGAGAACGGCTCGGGGAACGAGCTGGGGGATACCTGGCTATTCTCGCACGATGCGTGGTCGGAACAGAGCGTCCAGGGTTCGCCTCCGGCCCGGTTCGAACCCGCGATGACGTGGGATGCCTCGCTCCACGCGGTCGTCCTGTATGGGGGCGCGCCGTGCCCGTCCAATTGCAGTCTCGACACCGACACGTGGGCCTTCCAGAACGGAACCTGGACGGAGTGGAACGGCACGTCCCCCTCCTTGGTGCTCCGGACCGTCGGGTTCGCGCAGGACCCGGCCACGGGGATCCTGATCCTCGTCGCCGCGTGCACGTCCACCCCCTGTGTCAACGGAACCCTTTGGGGGTTTGGCCCGACCCACGCAGTGTCCGTGACCGTCGAAACGGGGGCGTGCGCGAACCTCGTGCTGGCGGGTTCGACCCTGACCTCGGGGCTCGCTACCGGTGTGCAGAACGGAACCTATTCGTTCCGGATCGCCGCGTGCCCGGGATTCCAGGTCGCCAACGTCACCGAAAGCCCTCTTCTCTCCCTCAACTTCACCGTCCAGAACGAAACCCTGTGGGTGGGTTCGTTGCGGGTGGATGGAGCCGGAACCATCTTGGTCAACCTGACCCAGACCGCGTCGGGCTCGAGCCCGACCGGCCTGGCCGCGATCTCGATTCTGGGGCTGACCTTCCTGGAGTTGTTGCTCATCCTGGTCGCGCTCGCCGCCGTCGGAGGGTTGTTCGTGGCCCTCCATTTGAGCTCCCGTCGGCGGACCCGTCGGCCGCCCGAGGGCGACGCGGTCACGGACGGCAACCCCGCCGCCGCGGGGCCGACGTTCGGCGGCCGACCCCCGAGGTACTAAGGGGGAGGCCGGAACCGCTGGGGTCCCGTCGCTCGTGGAAAGTTCAGCCGCGGCCCGCGCGGAGCCGGACCCCTTCGGGGCTCTCCACGGTGAGACCCGACTGGGCACAATGCTGGAGGACCCGGTTGAGGCCGGCGAGCGAGATCCGATGGCCCCGCCGTTCGAGTTCCTCCAGGAGCTTGCGTCGGCGGATCGGCGCGGAGGAGGCTTTCAAGATCGAGATCACCGGGTCGAAGATCCCCGGCGCGATTCCGGAAATGGGGGGTATTTTCGGGGAATTCGCCGGGGCCTCGCTCACCACGGCCGTAGAGGAAAACGAGCGCTCATAATGCCGTCTCCGCACCGGGCGGTACGCGTTCCCGCTTTTCGGCCGAGCGCCCTCCCCCGGCAACGGTCCCGTCGGCCCCACTTGACCATGGTTATTCATGCGGTCCCGCCCCGGAGTGAACATGCGCGCGCGCGGAAGGTCGGCGGACGTCGCGGCCGCCGTGAACCTGATCCGAGAGTTGGAACGGATCCGCGGGGAGGTGGTCGGTCTCGAGCGACGCCAGCCCCTCCGGTCGTTCGGGATCCGCCGAGCGAGCGCTCGCAACCTGGTCGACTATCTGGCGTTCCGGCGATTCGACGCCCGAGGGATCCAGGAAACCCTCGCACGGCTGGGGCTCTCCTCGTTGGGACACGCCGAAAGCCACGTCCGCGGCAACCTCGACAGTGTCCTCCGTCAGCTGTACCTGCTCTCGGGTCGGCCGGCCCCGGTCCGGCCCCCCTCGGATTCCCTCGGTCCCGAGAGCGGACGGAACCTCATCGACCGACACGCCCGAGCGTTGCTCGGTCCGGCGCGACCCGGACGGCGGACGCGGATCATGGTGACCGTCCCGAGCGAGCTCGCGACCAACTCGTCGCTCGTGCGCGAGCTGTTGGACGCGGGGATGGACTGCATGCGGATCAACTGCGCCCACGACTCTGTCGAGGTTTGGTCGGCGATGATCGCCAATCTGCGTCGCGCCGAGCGCGGTACCGGCCGCCGGTGTCGGGTGGAGATGGATCTCTGCGGCCCGCGTCTACGGACCGGACCGCTCGCCCCGGGGCCAGCCGTCCTCAAGATCCGACCGACGCGGAACGAGCTCGGGCGCGTGCTTCGCCCGGGCGCCGTTTGGCTCGTCCGGGACGGGGACCCAGACCCGGAGGTCGAGGAAGGAGTTCGCTCGGCCCACGTCCCCGGGGAGTGGCTCGCGCGACGACGACTCGGGGCGACGATCGTCCTCACCGACTCCCGCGGGTCCTCGCGCACGTTCCGGGTGGCGGCGATCCGGCGGGGAGCGCGCCTACTCACGACATCGAAGACCACGTACCTCGCCCAGGCCACGGAGCTGCGTTCCCGTCCGGCTCCGGGCGCACGGTGGGACGTCACGAACGCGTCGGTTCCGGCGCGACCGGGGGTCGCCCTGATCCGGCCGGGGGAAACCGTGCGCCTGACGTCGCGTGCGGGGGTGGGTCACCGCGAGACCCGCGACGAGGCGGGCCGTCTCCGCTCCGCGTCGGTGTTCCCGGTCCTCCCTCCCGAGGCCCTCCGATCGCTCCGCGTGGGCGACCGGGTGTGGTTCGACGGGGGGCGGGTCGGAGCGGTGGCGACTCGGGTGCACTCCGGAGAGGCCCTCCTGCGCGTCACGCACGTCCGCCCGGAGGGAGTGCGTCTCGGCGCGGACAAGGGGTTGAACCTCCCCGACAGCCCGCTGACGATCCCCCCACTCACGCCGAAGGACCTCTCGGACCTGGATTTCGTCGCCGCACACGCCGACATGGTCGGTTACTCCTTCGTCCAGTCTGCCGCCGACGTTCGGGCGCTGCGGAGGGAACTCGCCCGTCGGGCCGCACCGGAGAGGGCCCTGGTCCTCAAGATCGAGACCGGGCGGGCCTTCGAGCTGCTGCCCGAGATCGTCCTCGCCGCCCTGCACGCCCCCGTCACGGGGGTGATGATCGCCCGAGGCGACCTCGCGGTCGAGGTCGGGTACGAACGGCTCGCGGAGGTCCAGG
>JAKIVW010000047.1:0-301 GCA_022750355.1 Thermoplasmata archaeon | reverse complement strand
GTGCCCGATTTGCTGATTTCTGGTGGCCATGCGAGCGCGTTCTGTGGTTCTGGAATCTGCTGCGAGGCGGCCCACGTCCCGGTCGTGTGGGCGACCCAGGTCCTGGAGGAGCTCACGAAGATCGGATTGCCTTCCCGTGCGGAGGTCACCGACGCGGCGATGGGCGCCCGGGCGGAGTGTGTGATGCTGAACAAGGGACCCCATCTGGTCGAGGCGGTCCAAGTGCTGGACAACATCCTGCGGAGAATGGAGGCCCATCAGGCGAAGAAGAGCGCCCGACTCCGCCACCTCGAGGTCGCCG
>JAKIVW010000046.1:8030-11912 GCA_022750355.1 Thermoplasmata archaeon | reverse complement strand
AGGAGGAGGACGCGACCGTCTCCCGAGGCAAGACCTGGCGGATCCACTACTGGCTGCTCAAGAAGACCCGCATCCGCGACGTGGGGCAGGGCGGGGACGCGCCCGCCACGGACGAGGCGGAATCGGTGTACCGCTCGATCGGGGAATCCGAGTGGCAACGCGAGGGCGCCCCACCCCGCAAGAAGCTCTAAGGCCCGCCCGGCGGGGAGGGCGGACGACGGTTGCCCTTGGGGCGGTACCGATCCGACCCGAGCTGGACGGCCGGAAAGTCGGCGGAGGCGATGACCGTCCGCACGTGTTCGATCGCACCGAAGGCAAAAGCGATGGCAGCGATCAGGGCCACGAGGGAGGCCGTGGTCGAGGCGAGGCCCGACACCCCCAGGAAGACGAGGATGACCCCGAGGGAGGCGAGGGCGTTGAAGCCGGCGTGCATCGCGACCGCGAGGAGATAGTACGAGCCGGTACCGGGGCCGGGTTGCTGGAATCGACTCCGGGCGAACCCGTACCCGAACATCCCGGTCGAGCTCCCATGGAGGACCACGCTCGAGACGCTCCGGACGAGGATCAGGGCGAGGCCCGCGCCGAGACCGCCGACCAGGAAGGCCCCGAAGCCGTAGAGGAACGTCTCGAAGAATCCGAACCCGAGTCCCACGGACGCCCCGAACACCGGACCGTCGGCGATGCTGCGGAACCGGTCCCGGTAGGAGTAAACGCCGGACGCTTTGAGCGCCTCCTCGACAAACGGCGCGATCACCAGCACGAGGAAGAATCCGCCCAAGGTCGAATTGCCGTTGAGGAAGAGGAACTCGGGACCCGGATACTGTTGGCTCGCGGCCGTCCCGAGGGCAACGAGAACGACCTCCACCAAGCCCGCCGCGACGGTCGCGAAGAGCGCGCCGTAGAGGAAGGCCCCGAGGAGGGGGCCCCACGTCTCGCGCTGGAAACGTGCCGAGCGGCGGACCCACGCGAGATAGATCAACGCAGGGAGGAGCGCCACCACCACGAGGAGGAGGAGGTCGATGAACGAGTCGGTGTCGCTCATGGTCGGGGGCCTGCCGCTGGGTATCGATAGAATCCTTCACCGGTCTTGCGGCCGAGCTTGTGCGCGGAGACCATGGTCCGGAGGAGCGGGCACGCCCGGTATCGCGCGTCCCGGAAGCCGTCCCAGAGGACATCCAGGATGGAAAGGGTCGTGTCGATACCGACCAGGTCGACCAGTTCGAACGGGCCCATCGGGTGATGGAACCCCAACTTGTAGGCCGTGTCGATATCCTCCTTGGTAGCGACTCCCTCGTAGAGCATCCACGCCGCCTCGTTGACGAGGACGGCCATCGCACGGCTCGTCACGAACCCCGGCGTATCCCTCGAAGCCACGACGGTCTTGCCGAGCCGAACGGCGAACTCCCGAGCGCGTTCCACGACCTCGGGTGAGGTCGTGTGGCCGGGGATCAGCTCGACGAGCGGCATCTGCAGCACGGGGTTGAAGAAGTGGATCCCGACGAGGCGCGTCGGGTCCTTCAGATGCTCGCCGATCGCCGTGATCGGCAGCGACGAGGTGTTGGAAGCGAGGAGCGCATCGGGGGGGGCGTTCGCCTCGATCTCCGCGAACACCTTGCGCTTCAGTTCCAGGTTCTCGGGCGCCGCTTCGAGAATGATCCGGGCCGAATCGGCCCGACGGAGCCCGATCCCGATGTCCAGCCGCCCGAGGGCCGACTCCCGGTCCGCCGGCGTGACCGTCCCTTTCCGAACGGCGTGGTCGAGGGCTCGGCTGGCGTTCTCGCGGCCTCGGAGCGCGAACTCTTCGCTCACATCCACCAAGGTGACGGGATACCCCGCGAGCGCGGCCTGAGCGGCCACTCCGCTGCCCATGATCCCGGCCCCGACGACCAGGACCCGGGTACGGACGGAATCCCTCGGGTCACTCTCCGCTTCGCCATTCGCCGTCATCAGTGAGCCTCGGTGGGGGCCATCGGAAGCCGCACACTGGCAAGGTAGATGCACGACCGGCAGAGTTCCCCGGTCGAGGCCTCCCCGCAGACGCGACATCGGTTCGGGGCTCCCATGGTCCCTCCCGCTGCGATCCGTTCCAAGAGTTGCTCTCGGGTACGCAGCAGCGCCTGGCGGGTGCCGGGTTGCGCTTCTTCCAGCTGCCACACCACTTCCCGGAACACGTTGCGAGCCGCGCGTCCCGCGTGGGGGCACTCGCCGTGATCGAACGGAAGGCCCGTGAGTTGGGCGTAGAGGAACACTTCTCGTTCGGGGATCTGAGCGAGCGGTGCGATCCTCGGTACGAGTCCGGGCTGGCGCCCCCGGTGCGGGGCCATCCGACCGATGCGGTCGAGGTCGCCTCGGACGAGGTTCATGAGGATCGTCTGCGCAAGATCGTCCAGGTTGAATCCGAGGACGAGCACCTCGGCACCCACATCGCGAGCGACCTGGTTGAGAAGGCGCCGACGCCACACTCCGCAGAACGAGCACGGAACCGTGTCGGGCAACTCCGCGGCCGCCCGATCCGTGGTCGTGCCGAGCTCGGTCTCCGCTCGAACCACCCGGTGTTCGACCCCCAGCTGCTCGGTGAGGCGTTGCGCGGCCGTGATCGTGGCCGAACGATATCCCTCGATGCCCTCATCCACCGTCAGCGCGACGACCCGAACCCCCGGTCGCCGGCCAAAATATCGTTGGGTGGCGCGCAGCGCGACCGCCGAATCCTTCCCCCCCGAGAGAGCCACCCCCACCGTCCCGCGGGAGAATCGAGGGTTCTGGTGGTGAAACTCCGACCGTATCCGGTCGTCGACCGACGAGAGAAAGTGACGTCGGCACGCGTGGCCCCCTCGATAGGGTTGGTCGACCACGGCCGCCTCGTCGCAGGTCGAGCACTGCACGAGGGTCGAGACCTCGAGCCGGTATTTAGCAACGGGAGCGCCGGGTCGTTCCTGTCCGTCCATACGATTAAGAGGCGAATCCCAGAAAGCGAGCGTCGATGGCCTCCGCCCCGATCGTTCCTGTTCCGTCGACCGCCCGGCGGGGCCGTGCCGAACCCCCGTCCCCCGTCGACGGGCCGGCGTTCCGGGTCGACGAGTTGGTCGGTCGGTTCCAACGAATGCTCCAATCGAAGGAGCGGAGCCCCTGCACGGTCAAGCAGTACGGACACATCGCCAAGACCTTCCTCGGATACGCGCAGAAGCCCCTCGAGGACGTGACCCTCCACGACCTGGAAGCGTTCCGGGAGTACCTCGTCCTCCAGCGGCACTATTCGAAAAACTCCCTCTACACGACCGTCCGAGGCCTCACGTGCCTATTCCGTAGCTTCGGTTACTCGATCGCCGATCAGTTGGAGCCCCCTCGTCGGCCCGAGCGATTGCCGAGGTACCTGACCGAAGAGGAGATGCACCGGCTCTTTGCCGCCGTCAAGGATTCGCCGCGCGACAGCGCGATGGTCCACGTCCTCGGCTTCGCCGGGCTCCGGGTCGGCGAGCTGTGCCACCTTCAGCTCGAAGACATCGAGTTCGAACGGAACGTCCTGCACGTTCGTTCCGGCAAGGGCGACAAGGATCGCGAGGTCGTTCTGGAAGATCGGACTCGGGTGGCGATCGACCGGTATCTCACCGAACGGACCCTGGTCGGCGAAGGGAGCAGCCGTCTCTTCCCCGTCGGCCCGGTGACGGTGGAGCGGATCGTTCGAAAGGCGGCCCAAACCGCCGGGATCGGCCACCGAGTCACCCCGCATATGCTCCGCCACACGCTCGCCACGGCGCTCCTTTCGCGCGGGTGCGATATCCGATACATCCAGAAGTTGCTCGGGCACGCCTCGGTCGCGACCACCCAGATCTACACGCACGTCGACACCACGGCCCACAAGGAAGCGTACTCGCGCGCGAAGCC
>JAKIVW010000046.1:0-8015 GCA_022750355.1 Thermoplasmata archaeon | reverse complement strand
GATCGTTCTCGGGGCGGGCATCGCGGGGTGTGCCCTCGCCTACCACCTGGCGGGGCGAAAGGTCGGAGCGGTCGTTCTCTACGACCCCCGCACGCCGGCCGCCGGAGCGACGGGCCGGGCCGCGGGCGTAGTGACGGAGCAGCTCTGGAACGAGTGGGATGTGGAGGTCGCCCGCGAATCGAAGAACGAATACGCCGAGCTCGCCGCGCGGTGGGACCCGACCGCGTTCACCGCGAACGGCTTCGCCCGGTTCACCGCACGAAAGGACGCGGCGAAGGTCCTCGAGGCGACCGTCGAGCGGCTGCACCGTTGGAACGTGGACGTGCGGGCCATCGGGATCGATGAACTTTCCGCGCTCGTTCCCTGGGCTCGTCTGGCGGATGTCGAAGGGGCGATCTTCAGCCCCAAGGACGCGGTCGTGACCCCGAGCGCCCTGACCGAGATCTACGCGGAGGGAGCTCGCTCCCGGGGGGTCGACGTGGACTTCGGCACTCCGTTCGGGTCGCTCTCGCGCGACGGCGGCGCCTGGTCCAAAAAGATCTTGGCCCGCCTCCATTTTCCGCTGCCGCTCGCCCCCTACCGAACCCAGGCCGCGGTCCTGCGGCCCGCTCCGGGCGGTCCGGCTCCGTTCCCGTCCGTCCACGACATCGACCTGGACGTCTACGTGCGGCCCGAGGATCAGGGACGGATCCTCGCCGGCGACGGCACGGAGTTGGTGGAGGTGGATCCGGACCGAACTTCGGGGGGCGGAGACGAACATTTCCTCACTCACCTCGCCGAGAGCTTTGCCACCCGCTTCCCCGGATGGGCGGAGGCGGAGCTGGTGCGCGCTTGGGCCGGTGTGTGTACGTCGACCCCGGACCGGCGGCCGTTCGTCGGTCCTTTGCCCGACGCGGCCGGGTTGTGGGTCATGACGGGGTTCAACGGATTCGGCGTCATGCGGGCGGGCGGGGTCGCTCGCCGGCTCGCTGACCTGATGGCCGCGGGGGAGGGCCCGGGTCCGGAGCGCGACGCTCTTGCTCCGGTCCTCCCCTCCCGGTTCGCGCCGGGGACCCCGAGCGTTCCTCCTCGTCCCGGATTCACACTCGAAGCGGGCGACGATCCCCGGTTCTGATCGTCGATCGCTCAATCACTCGCGCGCAGCCGCTCGAGCTTCTCCAGGAATTCCACTCCCTCGCCGGTCTTCATGCGCTGACCATCCTCGCGGGAGAGGGGAAGACCCGCCGCCTCGCAGGCCGCTTCGGGGGTCTTGCCGTCGAGGAGGGCGCGGAACGCGACCCGCTCCTTCCGACCGAGGGAGACCCCCTCGCGTTGGAACTCGTCGAACGCCTCGAACGCGACCGGCGCCACGACGCGGGCGAGTCGGTCGATCTCCCGGGCGAACAGTCGGATCTCCTCCTGGGCATGCGGGTCGAGGCGCAGGGACAGGAAATGGAACAGGTTGTGCAGGTTGGTCTTCCAGTACCATTGAGTGTAGTAGGCGACGGGGAGGACCAGCCGCGCCGTTTCCCGCGCGACCCCGGCGTCGAGGGCTGCGGAGTACGTCGCGTACGCCTCCTTCGAGATCCGCTCGAGGTCGGTACGGAACCGGTCCACGACCTCCGGGGGAAGCGCGTCGCCGCGTCCCTGCCGGTTCCGCTCGGATTGGTGCCGGACCTCTTCCGCCAGGGGTACTTCGAACTCGTCGGGCACGATCGAGTACCGGGCGCTGTACTCGTTCACCGACGCCGTACGGTGTCGGATCCACTGGCGAGCGACGTAGATGGGCAGTCGAACGAGGAACTTGTACTCCACCATCTCGAACGGGGTGGTGTGGCGGTGGCGCATCAGGTAGCGAATGAGCCCACGGTCGTCCCGAACCGTTTTCGTTCCATGACCGTAGGAGACCCGGGCGGCCTGGACGATCGCGGCGTCGTTCCCCATGTAATCGACCAGAACGACGAACCCGTGCGAGAGCACGGGAACTTTGACCCCGATGGACGCGTCGGCGTCGGGGACCGACGGACGTCGCATCGGTGTTTCGGTCGACGCCATGGGTCCCGGACCGGGCCGGGGAAATAAAGCAGCGTCGGGGGGAAGGACCGGGATTCGGGAGAGGGCGGCCTAGGCTCGGGCCCCGACCTTCGCCGTCAGGGCCACAGTCGAGACCAGGTGCCGGGGAAGACCGAGCTCCTCGGGCGAGGCCCCGAGCGCGAGCCCCACCACCTGAGGGAGGTGGAGGACGGGCATGTCGAGCGGTTCGCCGACCGCCTTCTCCGCCCGGTTCTGGTACGCGTCGAGGGAGATGTGGCAGAGCGGACAGGGAGTCGCCATCGCTTCGGCCCCGTGCGCTTTCGCATCCAGGATCTGGTGGCCCGCGATGCGGCTCGCGGTCTCGGGTTTCACGAACTGGATGGGGAACCCACAACACATGACGCGGCCGCGATAGTAGACGGGAGTGGCTCCGAGGGCGGCGAGCAGGTCCTCGAACGAGTGGGGTTCCTCCGCGCTCTCCCAGCCGAGCTCGTCCGCCGGTCGCAGCAGGTGACAACCGTAGAAGGCTCCGATCTTCAGGCCGTCCAGCGGGCGGGTCACCTTCGCCCGGATCGAGTCCAGTCCGATGTCCTGCGTGAGGACCTGGAGCAGGTGCTTCACCTTCGTCGTGCCCCGATACTCGATCCCGAGCGGGCGGAGCGCGCCGTCGACCCGAGACTTGACCTTGGCGTCGCCCAACCGCACGTTCGCGAGCGTGAGCATGCCTTGACAGGTGGAGCAGATCGTGAGAAGGTCGAGGCCGGCCTTCTCGGCGATCGCGAGATTGCGCGCGTTGAGCGCGATATTCAGGACCTCGTTGGCCTCATCCATGAAACCGGAGCCGCAGCACGAGAAGCTCGGGAACGACACGAGCTCGATCCCGACGGCCTTCGCCACCCACCGGGTCGCCATGTCGAGCTCCTTGCCCGATTCCTGCGCCACGCAGCCGGGATAGTAGGCCAACTTCACGGAAGGTCCTCCGAACTCCGATGGTCGTCCAGCGCGTCGTAGATCTTCTCGACCTCGTCGTCTCCCTCGATCGCGTGCGGCGCCCGGAGGAGCTCGGGCTTCTTCCGCCAGATCCGGATCCCCTGGGGGAGCTGTGCCACCAGCTCCGTCAGCCCCATCGACTGGCGGGCGAGTTTCATCTCGTTGAGCGGCCCGCGGTCCCGGATATTCTCCTTGAAGGCGAGCGCATGCCGGCTGCCGGGCTCGGTCGCGCCCTGGGCGGCGATCGCCATCTCCTTCAGGTCCCGGATCCGTTCGCTGGGCCGGACATCCTTCGGGCAGGCCTCCGTACACAGATGGCACCGGAGACAGAGCCAGAGCCCGTCCGTCTGGATGCGCACCAGTCGGTCCTGCCGGGCCGTGTCCCGGGGATCGACGACGAACCGGTACAGTTTGGCCAGAGCCATCGGACCGGGGAACGCCGGATCCGCCTCGACCGCGGGGCAGGCCGAGTAGCAGGCAGCGCAAGCGATGCACCGCGGCGTCTCCTTGAATCGGTCCACCTGTGCGGGGGTCATCGGATTCTCGCGCCCTTCGGGCATCGGATGGCGCGGGTCCAGGATGAGATGCGGTTCGATCTTTCGATAGTTCTGCCAGAATGGGTCCTGGTCGACCACGAGATCGCGGAGGACCGGCTGGTTGCGCATCGGCTCGATGACGATCCGACCGTCGCGCGCGAGTTCGGGGCCGATCGGGGCCTCGCAGGCGAGGCGGCTCTTGGAATTGATCTGCATCGCGCACGAACCGCAGATCGCACTCCGGCACGAGTAGCGGAGGCTCAGCGACGGGTCGATCTCGGCGCGGATCTTGAGGAGCGCGCTGAGGACCGGCGTATGCGGGGGAAGGTCGAGCACGTACCGGTCGTAGCGAGGAGTGGCATCCGTGCCGGGCTCGAACCGGTAGACGTCGAAGGTCGCGTGCACGGTCGCTTCGACCATCAGTACACCCGTTCCTTCGGCTCCCAACGGGTGTAGGCCACGGGACTGTAGGAGAGTTTCGGACCGTCGGGGCCCCGGACCGCGAGGGTGTGTTTCATCCACCGCGCGTCGTCCCGCACCGGATAATCACGTCGGGCGTGGGCCCCCCGGCTCTCGGTTCGGGCGTACGCTCCGACCACGATGGCCTCTGCCAACTCGAGCATGTGGCCGACCTCGAGCGCATCGCTGAGGTTCAGGTTGTACACCGGGGACTGGTCGACGACGCGGATCTGCGCGAACCGCTTCTTCAACTCCCGTACGCGACGGATGCCTTCGAGCAGGTCGGATTCGTTCCGATAGATCCCGACGTACCGGTCCATCACACGCTGCATTTCGGTGCGCAGGACGGAAGGGTCCTCCCCCTCCGTGCGGCGCGACCATGCGCGGATCGGGGCGGTTGCGACGTCGAGGCCCCCCTCCGGGAGCGACGGCGCCGTCGCCGACACCGCGTAGGCTGCGGCGGCGATTCCCGCCTCTTTGCCGAAGACGAGGGTCTCCAGCAGAGAGTTTCCCCCGAGCCGGTTGGCCCCGTGGATCGAGACACACGCGGCTTCGCCAGCGGCGAACAGACCCCGCAGGGTTGTCGCGCCGTGAATGTCGGTGCTGATCCCACCCATCATGTAGTGCTGGGCCGGAAAGACCGGGATCGGTTGGGTCACGGGATCGATCCCGGCAAAGTTCCGGGTAAAGTCGCAAATCTCCTGCAGGCGGCTCTCGATCTTTTCCTTCCCGAGATGCATCAGTTCCAGGTGGACGTAGTCGCCGGGGAACCCCCGTCCTTCCAGGACTTCGGTCACGATCGCCCGGGAGACGACATCGCGCGACGCCAGGTCGAAGACGTGCGGCGCGTACTTCGCCATCATCCGTTCCCCGAGCGCGTTCTTGAGGATCCCGCCCTCGCCCCGGGCGCCCTCCGTGATCAGGATCCCCGACTCCATCAGCGCGGTCGGGTGGAATTGGACGAACTCCATGTCCTTGAGCGCCGCCCCCGCGGCATACGCCGCGGCCACTCCGTCCCCGGTGCAACTGTGCGCGTTGGTGGTCCGACCGTACACCCGGCCGAACGGACCCGTGGCCATGACCACCGCCTTGGCCGCGACCTGGGCGAAGTCGCCCTTGCGCCGGTCGAACGCGACGATCCCCTGTACGGCGCCGTCCCGGACGACGAGGCTCGTCAGGTCCCACTCCTCGTAGAGCGTGAACTCCTCCGTTCCGAGGCGCTCCCAAAGGGCTTGAAGGAGCGCGAGCCCGGTCCGGTCCGCGGCGTAGATCGTGCGGGGGAACCCCGCCCCCCCGAACGGACGACGCGCGAGAGACCCGTCCTCTCCCCGGTTGAAGATCGTCCCAAAATGTTCCATCTCGACAACCGTCGGGCCGGCCGCCTGACAGAAGAATTCGATCGCGTCCTGGTCTCCGAGATAGTCGGACCCCTTCACGGTGTCGTAAATGTGGGTGTCGACCGAGTCTTCCTTCCCCACGGCGGCGTTGATCCCGCCCTGGGCCGCGCCCGAGTGCGACCGCAGCGGATGGAGCTTGGAGAAGACTGCGACCTCGCGTCCCGCCTCGATCGCCGCGAGCGCCGCGCGCTGTCCGGCGAGCCCCGCGCCGACAACGACGACCTCGTGCTTCAACATTCGGAAGCCCCGAACCCAGCCGGGGCTTAATGGGTGCGGCTTTCCACGCCCCACCGGTGGGAAGGCGCCGCGCCCCGCTCACCGGACCGGGGTGCGGCCGCGCGTTCGGGGTCGATGGAACTCGACTCCACGAGGTCGCTTCGGGTTCCTCGGTGTCGCGCGCGTAATCGCCGCGTGAGCCCTTATATATCGCGCCCGGGTCGGCGCTCCGTTCTCTGTCGTCTACAGGGGTCTGCGATGCAAGGTCAAATTAGCGCGTTGGACGAGAGCCGCCTCCTCAAAGGCACGACCACGATTGGAATTTCGGCGAAGGACGGGGTCGTCCTCGCGACCGAACGCCGCGCGACCGCCGGCACGATGATCTCGAACAAGCAGACCCAGAAGCTGTTCAAGATCGACCAGAACATCGGCATCACCATCGCCGGACTGGTCGGGGACGCCCAAGTTCTCACGCGGTACCTCAAGGCTGAGGTCTCGCTCTACCGACTTCGACGCAACGCCCTCCTCACCGCCGAAGGCGCCGCGACGCTCCTCTCGAACATCCTCTCCGGAAACCGGTACTACCCGTACTACGCCTGGCTGATCGTCGGAGGCGTGGACGCGAAAGGCAACCATGTCTTCTCGGTCGACCCCGCCGGGGGTTGCATCGAGGACCGCTTCGTGTCGGTCGGCTCGGGTTCGACCTTCACCTACGGCCTGCTCGAGGAGAACTACACCCGCGAGATCTCCACGAGCGACGCGGTCGACCTCGCCCTGCGCGGACTCACCGCCGCGATGAAGCGCGACAGTGCGAGCGGCGACGGCTACCTCGTGAACGTCATCACGCCGAAGGAATATCACGAGTTCACGGACGACGAAATTAATAAACGCCTGAAGGCACTCAAGATTCCGTTGCCTCCGGTCCTGCCCTAGTCTTCCGACCGCGCCCGCCGAACCCTTTCACGCCAACCTCTTCCCGCAAGAATGAGTTTCGATTCGCTAATCAATGAGACCCGGGAGACCTTGAAACAGGTCCTGCCGGACAACATCGAAGTCACCGACATCGAGCTGGAAGGCCCCCACATCGTCCTTTACACCAAACAGTTGGACGCCTTCCTCTCGGGGGGAGACCTCCTCCGCCAGGTGGCCCAACGACTCCGACGCCGGGTGTTGGTGCGCAGCGACCCCGCCATCCTCATCGACCCGAAAGAGGCGGAAAAACAGATCCGGGAGTTGATCCCGCCCGAGGCGGAGATCAACCAGCTGTTCTTCGAACCCGAGACCGGCGAGGTCACGATCGAGGCCGCCAACCCTGGGGCTGCGATCGGCCGCGGCGGCGCGGTCCTCAACGACCTCAAGCGACGGATCGGATGGATCCCGACGGTCGTGCGGACGCCCCCCATTCCGTCCAAAACGGTCGAGGAGGTACGCATCCACCTGCGGAATTCGTTCGACGAACGACGGTCGTTCCTCAAGAAAGTCGGGATCCGGATCGCCCGCGACCCGCTGCCCGAGAAATTGTGGGCCCGGAACACCGCCCTCGGGGGATACCGCGAGGTGGGGCGGAGCGCCCACCTTTTGACGACCCAGAACTCCAAAGTGCTGATCGATTGCGGGATCGATCCTGGTTCCGACCGGACTCCCTACTTCAACGCGCCGGAACTCCTCCCGCTCGACTCGCTCGACGCGGTCGTCGTCACCCACGCTCATCTCGATCATTGCGGGCTCGTCCCGGTGCTGCTCAAGTACGGGTACAAAGGCCCGATCTACTGCACCGCTCCGACCCGGGACCTCATGACGCTCATGCTTCTCGACGCGATCAAGGTCGTCAATCAGGAAGCCCGGAAGGGCCTCTACGATTCGTCCCACGTCCGCGAGCTGGTCACCCGGACCATCCCACTCCGATGGGGCGAGACGACGGACGTGGCTCCGGACATCCGTCTGACCATGCACAACGCGGGCCACATCCTCGGCTCCTCGATCTGCCACTTCCACCTCGGCGAGGGGGACCACAACCTCGCGTACTCCGGCGACATCAAGTTCGAGCGGAGCTGGTTGTTCAACCCGGCGACGAACCGCTTCCCCCGCCTCGAGACGCTCGTGCTCGAGTCGACGTACGGAGGCTATCGGGACATCCAGCCCAGCCGGCAGCAGGCGACCGACGATTTCAGCGCGCTCACCACGCGGGTGGTCGGCCGCGGCGGCAAGCTCATCGTGCCGGTGTTCGCGGTCGGCCGGTCGCAGGAGGTCATGCTCGTGCTCGAGGAGCGGATGCGGGAGGGGAAGATCCCAAAGGTCCCCGTCTACCTCGACGGGATGATCTTCGAGGCGACCGCGATCCATACCGCCTACCCCGAGTTCCTCAACAGCCAGCTCCGCACCCAGATCTTCCAGCAGGGCGACA
>JAKIVW010000176.1 GCA_022750355.1 Thermoplasmata archaeon | reverse complement strand
TAATCGAGATCGGTCCGCCCGCCAGGGTGAACGAAAGCGGTGTGGAGATGTTGTACCCACCGGCGGCGCCGGCGCCGAAAGCGAACGCGCCCGGATGCTCGGAGAAGAGGATCGAACCCGGGGAGTTCGCGGACTCCGTGACCCCGCGAAGGGCCACCTCCCAGTGATGGCCGGTCAACAATCCCGTCTCGGTGAACGAGATCGTGTAGTACGGACCGACCTGGTCGAGAGGGGTGAAATTGACCGGCAGCACGAGGGGAGTGGTACCGACCACGAGCGTGTTCTGCCACCAGGCGCCCTCCCCCGCGGTGATCAACTGGTACCCCGAGACGTTGTTCACCTGGTCGGACCATGTGCCGTTGATCTCGTAGAAACCGACGGAGCTGTTGGTCGTGGTGACGTCGAATCCACGGACCGAGACGCTCCACGGAGTCCCGGCGGTCAGGCCCGTCTCGTCGAACGAGACCGGGGTCCCTGGAAGGAAGATCGCCTGTTCCTCGACCGGCCCGGTCGGGACGATCGTCGCGGTCAGGCTATAGCCGCTGAAGCTGCCGATCCCCTCCCCGTCCCAGCGGTCGAAGGCGTACCCCGTCGCGGGTCGGAATTGGAGGCCGAGGCTCTCGGAGTTGTTCCACCAGGTCTCCCCGCCGTTGGAAAGAGGGCCCGAACCACCGCTGAGCTGGGGAGCGAGGACCGTGCCTCGACTAGAGTT
Source organism: Thermoplasmata archaeon (assembly GCA_022750355.1). Taxonomy (GTDB): domain Archaea; phylum Thermoplasmatota; class Thermoplasmata; order Lutacidiplasmatales; family UBA184; genus Lutacidiplasma. The sequence goes on along the minus strand of JAKIVW010000176.1, from coordinate 2,259 downwards.
CCAGGAGAGGTTGAGGGCCCATTGGACATCGAAGGTGATGTTCTCCCAAGCCCACGCGTTCCCGATCGTGATCGTGGGCGGAAGGTAGGGCATCAACCGGGACTTGGGGTCCGACCCCTTCGGGGGCATGAGGAGCGGGTATCCCTGGGTGGAGTACGCGCCGGGGGTCAGGAGCAGCGTCAGGCTCGGCTCGGTCGAGGAGGTCCGCCAGCCGTCGACCGCGATGTACCAGTGCGCGACGGGCGCGAACCCGGGCACGTTGAGGTTGGCAGTGAAGTTGACGGGGTAGGCCGGCGCGTTGTAGGTCTCGAAGAGGGCCAGGGATTGGGGCGGGAGGGTCCAGTTGTCGGGCAGGCCGTGGTCGTAGTACAGGGCGACGGGCACGGGAGTAGCGGGGTCGGAGGTCGTGAGGCCGATCGACCCGTTGTAGGCCGGGGTCGTTCCATTCCACTCCCAGATCTCGACGGGAGCGTTGGGCGCGAAGGCGGGCGCGGGGGCGGTGCCGATGGCGTAGGAGGAGCGGTTGATGAAGTTCGTGGAGAACGTCGCGCTGGTGGTCACGTTGTCGTTGGTGACCAGGAGGTCGCGGCGGCCCCCGTCGTTGGCGGCGAGGGTCGCGGCCGCCGACAGGTTGTTGTCGCCGGTGACGTTGATCGGGAACACATCCGAGCCGAGGTGAGTGAAGATTCGGGTGTAGAGTGTGTAGGTCGGCCGCGCTGCGTCGGATGTATTGAACCAAGAGTTGGTCGTGTCGGCCACCGACTGGTAGAGGTCGAGCGACGCGACGGTGGAGTTCGGCAGGCGCATCGCCTGGATCCCCTCGATCGCCATGCCGATCACGCCGGGGAAGGTCTCACTGTACCCTCCGAACGAGGAGTGCGAGAGCGAGGTGCCGACCTCGGTGATGTAGATGGGGAGGGTCGCATTCGAATGCGTGCCGCAGCTGTAAATGGCGCACGCGTTGGTCAGCGCCCGCTCCTGGGTTGTGACGCGCTGAGCGAGCGAGCTCGGGTCCAACGCCTCGATCTGGTTGTAGAACTGCACCAGGCCGCTCAGCCCCGAGGGGAGGCTCCGCGCCGGATAGACGTGGGTGGCGATCCCGGACAAGTTCGGCCCGTTGAGGGAAACCACGGCGCTAATCCACGTGGCGGGACTCTGGAGCGAGGTCGCCTTGCCGATACCGGGAAGTCCGATGATCCTAGGGATGTAGGAGGAGTTGGCCCGGTCCATCGCCTGAATGTAATTGAACTCCTCCTGAGCGTACTGCGTCGCCGTCGGCGTCTGGTAGGAGTTCCACTGGCCCCAAGGTTCGTTCCAGTAGGCCCAGAGCGCGGGTTCGTTACCGATCTCCCAGTACGCGGGGCGGAAGTCTAGGCCCGGGATCGTCACGTTGACTTCGACGCCTCCCTCCCAGACCGGCCCGATGTATGTCTGGTTCACCGTGTACGAGACGATGTCGGCGGCGATGGACGGACTGTCGATCTCCCCGGGGACTTGCAAGATGGCGGTGCAGTTGATCGAGCGGCACCACGCCACGAACTGGCTCTCGTTGCTCGACGGGTTCACCTGGGAATTCCCGTACTGCCAGACGATGCCGCGGGCCGAGTTCCAGAGGGGGTCGAAATCATCTCCGGCGAAGGCCCCGGGCCAGACGGCTACATGGACCGGGGTTCCGGCCGTGAGGTCCCCCTCGTTGGGGGCGAAATGGACCCGCGGGGAGACGGAGGTCCCCCAGAACAGGTTGGAGAGATTGTGCCCCGGCAGGAGGCTCAACGTCGCGTTGATGTTGGCTCCCGGGGGAGGGGGGGCACCCGCTTGCGGGGTCGGTCCCCCGCCGTTTGCCCCACCGGAGGCCATGGCTCCGGGGAGGGTGAGCAGCCCTACGGCAACGAAGACGAGCGTTACCGCCGACCATGAGAATCGCGCCATCCAAGGACCTGGGCGCGGGAAATTCTGTGCGATGCGAGTATTAGGCGTTCCGACGTTTCTTCGTCCGTGCAGGAAAGTGAGACAGGGGAGGAGGTACCCCCCAGGCGCCCTCGGCCGGCCCTCGGTGACCCCTTCCCTGGGAGTGAGCCCAAGGGCCGTCCCGACGACCGTTAAATAGAACACAAAGGTGGGCACCGAGCCGCGCCACGGCGATGCTGATCGGTCGGTACATGCACCCGCTGAGGCCATGGCCTCTCCGGGGAAGGGCTAGGCTCGCCACCGACCCGGTGGAGGGGCCGATGACGCCGATCACACGCGTTCTGGACGCTT
>JAKIVW010000045.1:1667-12006 GCA_022750355.1 Thermoplasmata archaeon | reverse complement strand
GCCCTGTATCCCTGGGGGACGATGCCTCCCTGGCTCCAGAACGTGTCGCAGTACAACCCGATCTCCCTCGCCGTGAACGTGCTGCGGGAGACGTTCTTCGGGTCCGGGGCCTACCCGTACCCCCCGGGGATCTACTTGCTCGGCCTGTTCGCGTGGACCGCGGTCCTGGTCTCGATCGCGATCGTCCTGGTCCGCCGGGCCCTTCGACCCCTCGAATGAGGGGACCGGGTCCCGTCAGTCGCCGGTGACGTCGGTCAGGAACTCCCGGATGGCGCCGAGGTACTCCTTCGGCTGCTCCAGGATCGCCATGTGGCTCGAGCGGGAGAGCACGCGCAGGTGGGCGGGCTCGATCCGCTGGTCCATCTCGACCGACGCGTTCAGGAAGAAGTCGTACCGACCGACCAGGACGAGGGTCGGCAGGTCGATCTTCGAATAGTACTTTCGGCCGTCCCATCGAGCCATGGTCCCGTCGACCGCGAACTCGTCCCCCTTCCGGCACATCATCGCCCGGTAGACCGGCAGGCTTGCCCGCGTCGCCTTCCAATCGGGGTGGATTCCGGTCAGGAAGCGGGTCTGGAACGGCTGGAAGATCTCCTCGGCGAGGGCCTTGTATTCCGGTGAATCGAACAACTTGGCTCGGGTGAGCACCCGAAGGCGGGCGCGCTGCTTGGGGGCGGCCGTCGCCAACACCATCCGGTTCGACTGAAGGACCTCCTCCGCGCTGCCGGCGGTGCTGCACAGGAGCAACGAGGTCAGGCGCCCGGGGTACCGATGGGCGTACTCGAGGGCCACGAACCCGCCCGCCGAGAAGCCGAGCAGGTGGAGTTCCTTGATCTTGAGGGCCTTGCGGATCGCTTCCACATCCTCCGCCATCTGGGGGATGGTGTATTCGGACGGGCGCCGGGGGGCCCAACTGTGGCCGACCCCTCGCGGGTTGAACAGGATGACACGGAGGTGCGAGTTGGCGAGTCGCAACAGACCCCGCAGGTAGTGGTAGGTGAGTCCCGGCCCGCCCGGATGCACGAGAAGGGTCGCCGGGCCCTTCCCCTGGGACACGTACTCAAAGGACCTTCGACCGGGAACCGCCACACGACGCACTCGGGCCATCGGTCGAGGTATCACGTTCGGGGGAAAAGCAATGCTCCTCCCCGGGTCGGGTCGCGTCGGGAAAGGAGGGGTCGCCTACTTCCCCGGGGAGCGGTTCTCCTGCACTTCGGCGGGCGCGAACGCCAGGAGGATCATTTCCTGGGAAGAGCGTTCCAGAACGGCCCGGCGGTCGGGAGTGATCTCGGCCGGTCGCAACCCCACCCAGATCAGAAGGAGCAGACAGGCCGCCCCCCCGATGTAGGCGACCGTGGAGGTCACGTCAACCGTAAGGGTCGAGAGGAGGCCGATCGCGGCCAGCGCTTCGTTCAATCCGCTGAGGATGAAAAAGACGGCGAGGAGGGCGATCAACCGGAGGAACGCCCTCCGACGTTCGGGAAGGAAGACGACGTGGATGAGTCCCCGGTGTAGGTCCCCGTGTCGTCGGAGGCGCTCGAGCATGAGGAGGAAGAACCCAGCGAGAACGGCGAGGGTCCCGAGGGTAGCGGCCAGGATGAGGATGGAATCCGTGTCGCTGAGCGGACCCGACATACGGGAGAGACGCCCGGCCCGGTGCCTTAGAGGTTGACCTCCACGCCCCGAGCCCGTTCCGACGCCGCCCGAACGGGGAAACCCCCGTGGAGTCCTTCCGAGGGATGCGGGCACCGGGATTTGAACCCGGGTTATAGGCTTGGCAAGCCTATGTGATACCAGACTACACTATGCCCGCTTGTTGCTGAGGTCCCGGATTTCTGTGGGGGGCCGCCCCTAGGGGTACCATCGCCCGCCAACTGGCCCGCCTATAAGAAAGCAAGCGCGCCCGCCCCCTAGGCAAGTGCTCGAATCTTCGGCGGATGGCCCTCGACCTCGACGAATATTGGACGCCCCGCCGCGTCGGAAGGAAGGAACCGACCCCGGCATGCTGCGCGAGGCGCGGCGATCTTCCCGGAGGGGATCAGCGTCGAGGGTGGCTGCCCTCCTGTACCCCCATCGACCTCGCCTACACCCTGCCGCGAGGCCGATCGCCCACCGCGCCCCACAATCCATAGCCTTAAGGAAGCGTCCCGATAGCCGCCCGACAAGCCGCAGAGGAACGGTCGTGTCGGTCGGGGATCAGAGAGCATCGCTCGCGCACGCCACCATCGTGATCGCGGCATGCCTGTTGGTGGCCCTTTCACCCGTCGGAGGGTTCGTCGCATCGTCGGGCGGCCACGGCCGTCTGTCGGCATCCGAGCGGACGACGACCGGGGTCCCCGGAACCCGCCTTGCTCTCTCAACGCCCCCACGCCCGCCGGTCACTGTCCCGGTCTCCACTCGATCCCTCGCGACCTACGTGGAAGACACGCTCAACCTCCTCAACAACACGCTCGAACCCGGCAACTCCCTCGGGGGCAACGGCGGCGTACCGAGCCAGATCGCGTACAGCAACGGGGACCTCTTCGTCACGCAGACGGTCTCGGGCAACGTGAGCGTCATCAACGCCTCCACGGACCAGGTTCTTCGGTCAATCCCCGTGCAGGAGGGCCCCCTCGGAATCGTGGACGACCCGGCCCAGGAAGAACTGTTCGTCACGAACGTTTTTTCCGATAACGTGAGCGTCATCAACCTCACGAGCGACCGCGTTACCGCCACGATCCCGGTGGGAGTCGAGCCGGACGGGATCACGTACGACGCCCCGAACGAGGAGGTGTTCGTCACCAACTACTTCTCGAACAACGTGAGCGTCATCAACGTCACGGACGACGTGGTCGTGGCCAGCGTCTCGGTCGGGGTCGGCCCGAATGGGATTGCCTACGACTCCGGGGTGGGCGAGATCTTCGTGGCGAACGAAGGGACCGACAACGTCTCCGTCATCGGCCCCCCCACCAACACGGTCCTCCATACGGTCGATGTGGGGGTGTATCCCGTGGCAGTCGCCTACTCGTCCGTTGACAACGAGGTCTTCGTCACGAATTCCAACGTCGGTACGGTGAGCGTCATCTCGGACTCGACCCTCACGGTAGTGGCGACCATCCCGGTGGGCGTAGATCCCACCTGGGTGACGGATGACCCCCTCGAAGCGCTCGTGTTCGTCTCGAACTACGATACGGACAACGTCACCGTGATCTCGTCGGCCACCGACACGGTCGTCAGCTCGGTCGAGGTCGGTTACGGACCGTCCGGCATGGCCCTCGACAGCTCCCAGGACCTGGTGTACGTCGCGAATCAGGGGAGCGGCAACTTGACCGTCTTCTCGGACCTCACGCTCCTCGTCACCGGCTCGTTCTGGGTCGAGGAGAACCCCGCGGGAATCACCTACGACCCGACCCAGGGGGAGACGTTCGTGGCCGAGTTTGAGGAGAACAGCACGAGCGTCATCTCGGACGCTACGAACCAGGTGGTCGCTACCATCCCCGTGGGAGGGGGTCCGTTCGGCGTCACCTACGACTCAGCGAACGGCGACGTCTACGTCGCCAACTTCTACAACAACACCGTCTCCGTCGTGTCGGCCGCGAACAACTCCGTGGTCGCCAACGTATCGGTCGGGAGCGGACCGGCGGCAATCGCCTACGACCCGTCCGCGGGGGAGTTGTTCGTATCCGACCAAGACTCGGACAGCGTGACCGTCATCTCCGACACGAACAACACCGTGGTGGCCAACATCTCCGTGATGGTCAGACCGGGGACACCGACGTATGACAGCGGGACCCAGGAAGTGTTCGTCCCGGACTCCATCTCCGAGGCTGTGAGCGTCATTTCGGCCGTCAACGACACGGTCGTGGCGACCGTCTCCAATGTCTCCATCTACGACCCGTACGCCGCGGCATACGACCCGGCGCTTAACGAGGTGTTCGTGACGGACCTTGTGGGGGAGAACCTGACCGTGATCTCGGACACCAACGACTCGGTGGTCGCGACGATCCCTGTCTCGTTCGAACCTTGGGGAATCACGTACGACCCTACTACGGGCGACATGCTCGTCACCGGATACTGGTCCGACCTCGTCGCTGTCGTCTCTCCCTCGAACAACTCGGTCGTGTCCGAAGTGGCGGTGGGCGTGCAGCCCTACGATAGCTCCTGCGACACCGCGCGCGATCTGTGCTACGTGAGTAATATGGGGAGTGGGACGATCTCGATTCTTTCGCAGGCCCCGACGGCGACGACCTACCCGGTGACCTTCACCGAGGTGGGCCTGCCCGCAGGGACACACTGGTCCGTCACCCTCGGCGGCGTCCCACTCACGGCGACTGCAAGCACGATCAACTTCCAGGAATCGAACGGCAGCCTCGCGTACACGGTCGGGGCCGCGCAGGGATACTCGCCGAGCCCCTCCTCCGGATCGGTGGTGATCGCAGGGGCGCCGGTCGACCGCACCGTCACCTTCACCGCGAACTCGACGACGCCGCCCGCGACGACCTACGCGGTCACCTTCACGCAAACGGGATTGTCCTCCGGATCCAGTTGGGCTGTCACACTCAACGGGACTCCCCGCACTTCGGAGGTCGCCACGGTCAGCTTCTCCGAACCGAACGGGTCCTACCCGTTCACGGTGATGCCAGCCAGCGGGTACCAGATTAGCCCGGCCTCGGGCACCGTGACCGTGAAGGGCGGGGCCGTCACCGAGTCGATCACGTTCACCTCAACCTCCGCGTTCTCCCCCCCGCCGTCCAACGGGTCGAACGCGCCGAAGGTCCTCGGGCTTCCGGCGACCGAGGGGTACGCGCTGTTCGGCGGGATCGTGCTCATTCTGCTCCTGGCGATCCTGCTCGGCGTGCTGGCCTCCCGACGGCGCCGGACGCCGCCGACGGCCCCCGGCTCCCTCCCTCCGCCCGGATCCGTGGGACCGCCTACCGGTGGCTCCCCCGTTCCTCCTCCGCCCGGGGCCGTGGGCCTACCCCAGGACGGCGGCGGGTTCCCACCCCCTCCCCAGCCTCCGGCATAGCGACTTGGGCCAGGGACCCTGGCCCTCGATCTACTCGCCGGACGGATTGCGGGACGAAAGGGCAGGGCCCCGACTACGCCCCGCATTGCTTCGGACCGAATCAACGTGCCACTACCCGTTCTGACGATATTCGTCTCAGTAGATGGGGTAGAAACTACACTATGCCCGCGTTCCGAAGGTCCGCCGCTCGGGTCGACGGGGAGCGCCACCTATCCGACCAACACAAACTACCACGGGCTCGCGCGGGTCGGCGCCCCCCGAGTTCGTGGAACGGCGGAGAGCGCGAAGGTGCGCCGGCCCCCCCGGAGGCTCGGCGGCGGTTCGGCCGTGGGCGCTCCGGGCCGTTATTACGGCCGGTCGGCCGTACCGGCGGAGTTCTCCGAACGATGCCGACGGGAGACTGCTGGTCCGATGGGGACACGGTCTGCCTGATCGCGCCCAATCAACCGCCCCGGATCGTCCGGCTCGCCCGAGGCCCCCAACGAGTGGGCGGGGACAGCGTTCTCGACCTGACCGAGCAGTTGGGTCAACCCGTGGGAGGGGCCGTGGTGTGGCTCGGGGAGCACTACCGCGTCGTTCGACCGTCGCTTTCGGACCTCCTCGTGACCCTCCGACGGGGGGCCCAGATCGTTACCCCGAAGGATGCGGCGCAGATCGTGCTCCTGGCCGGCGTCACCCCGGGCGGCCGGGTCGCGGAGGCCGGATCGGGGAGCGGGGCCCTCACCCTGGTCCTCGCGAGCGCGGTGGGGGCGTCCGGCCGGGTCGTATCCTGCGACCGACGCCCTGAGTTCCTCGAAAATGCCCGGTCCAACGTCGCTCGCGCGGGCTGGGGCAGCCGGGTCGAGTTCCGGGAACGGGACGTGGCGAAGGACGGGTGGGGAGAGGACGGATTCACCAGCGTCGTCCTGGACCTCGCCGAACCGTGGGAGGTTCTCTCGGCGAGTCGGTCGGCGCTCGTCAGTGGGGGGTACGTGGCCACGTACACCCCGACCTACAATCAGTTGGAGCGGACCGTCCGTCGCCTCCGCGAAGTGGGGTTTGGGGAGGTGCGGGCGGTGGAGCTGATCGAGCGCGGCATTCACGTCGGCGAGGGGGGTACTCGACCCGAATTCGAGATGCTGGGCCATACCGGGTTCCTCACGTCGGCGCGAAAGGTCGACTAGCCATGGTGCTTCCCTCGCTCTCGATCGGCGCCGGGGTCGGGGTCATCCTCTCCGCCGCGTTCCTCTACGTCGAGGTCGGACGCTTCGCCACTCCCCAGGTTTCCGTCACTCTGTTCGAGGAGCGCCGCGAGATCTTTGCCTACACCGCCGGCCTGTTCGTCGGGATCCCCTTCGCCGTCCTGTTCATCCTCTACTCGCTCTCGATGTCGAACGGAGCCCTCCCGTGGGCGTTGCTGTTCCTCGGCGGACTGGTCGGAGGGACCGAACTGGCCCAGTGGGCCCTGTTGCGCAGTGCCTACTGGGGTCGAACGGCCAGTTCCCCGTTCTACGCGTTGGGATTCCGAGCGGCCATCGGGGGGATCATCTCCCTCGCGATCGTCGCCCAATACCTCGGCGGGACGACGCTCACCTGGGACGGGATCCTGCTGGTCCTTCTGCAGTCCGGGGCGGTGGTCGCTCTCGAGGTCACCGGGGCGTTGTTCTCCCTACCACCGGGCGGACCGGAAGGACGGACCGGCGGTGGACCGCTTCCCGCGGCCGTCTTCTCCGCGGTCGGATTCTTCCTCCTCGGCCTCGGCCCACTGGCGGGGGAGGCCGGCAGCTTCGGAGGGGCGGCGCTGGCGGGACTCGGAGCGCTCTACCTGTACCGGCGGTTCCGCCTCCGGCTGGCGCTGATTCCCCCTCCCGGGGCCGCCCTCCAACCGGAACTGCCGGATGAGCCCGCCGCGTACGGCCGCACCAAGGCCCGGCGTCCGTAGAACGGAGGCGCCCGGGGTCGAACCCCGATCGGGCCGACCCTACGTGAGGACCGTGACCGACCAGGAGACGATCCAGAAGAGCAGCAGGATGCTGACGAGCAGGAGGATGAACTCTCCCCGGCGGCGAGCGATGTAGGCGCGCGTCTCCTCGGCGGAGGCACCGGAGGCGAGGCCCGGGCGGAACTGGAGGTGGAGGCCCGCACCGGCTGCGAGGCCGAAGAGACCGAGCACGAGCAGGAGGCGGGCGACCATGATCGCCCAATCCACGTTCGCGGCCGTACCCATGTTGCAGTTGCCGGGGGTCGATACACAGCCCGGAGGGAGAACGCCTCCCGAGACCGCGACCAATCCGCCCACGAACAAGAAGAGCAATCCGAGCGACTGGGCGACGAAGGCTAGGAACGACCACGGAACGCGAGCCGCCATGTGCTCGGGCGTGAACCGCTGGGACATCGGCACGGCCGGCGCGGGCGGGCTCATGGGAGGCCCGGGGGGCATCCACGTGGCAGGCTGGCCCGGAGGTGGCGGCGGGTTCGTAGCGTAGTTAGGTCCCGACATGTCTGGTCGGGCGGACGTCACATAGGTTCTTAAGCGAACCTGCTTCCCGCCCCCCGAGATGGGGGACGGGGAGCCGAAGGAGCCGCTGGACCGCCGGTTGCGCCATGGGATGCGGGTTCACCGGGCCGCGGTGTCGGTCGTGGTGTTCGTCGTGGGCGTGTTCCTCAGCGTCCTCGCCATCGGCTTCTTCACTCCGCTGTCGAGCTTGTCGGTGTTCGTGACGTTCAATGCCGTGACGAACCAGCCGAATGCGAACTACAACCTCGTGTTCGTGATCGTGGGCCCGATCGTCGCGATCCTGGGTGCCTACCTCGTCGGCGCGTACTACTACGCGCGCCGGAAGTTCGAGCACCTCATGGTCACCAAGAGCAAGGCCGAGTTCCTCCGAAATATCCCCGAGCTCGAGGAGATCCTCTGGGACTTGACCCCCAACGACGAGTCTCGTTATGAGACGAAGCGGGCCGAGTTGCGGGTCCGGCGCTGAACGGCGGGGCCCCTCGGCGGCCGCGTTAAGTACGGAGTCTGGACTCTCGCGCCGTGTCCGCGTCCCCGACTCGGGTGGGCTCGACCGGATTCAAGATCCGACGGCTCGAAAAGCCCGAGGAGTTCCGCCAGGTTGACGCCGTCCACCGGGCCGTCTGGGGGGAGGAAGCGAGCGATTCGGTCCCGACGGCGCTGCAGCGAGCCGTCCAGGACAACGGGGGGATCGTACTCGGAGGGTTCGCCGACATCCATCTCGCGGGATTCACCGTGGCGTTCCTCGGCTGGGACGGCGGTACGCTCTATCTGTACGTACACTCGGCCGCGGTACGTCCCGAGTACCAGAACCATCACCTCGGATTTCAGCTCCTGTCCGTCCTCCGCCAGGAGGTGCTCCAACTCGGCCTGCCCGAGGTCCGCCTCGCCTTTGACCCGCTCCAGAGCCGGAACGCCTGGTTGTTCGTCCATCGCCTCGGAGGCGTGCCGGACCGGTACCTGCACCACTACTACGGGCAACTCCCCGACCCCGTGAACCGCGGGATCGAGTCCGACCGGATCCGCCTCGTGTGGACTCTCTCCTCGCCCCGCGTCGAGCGCCGTCTGGAGGGAAAGTATCCCACCGCGGAGGAGGACCAGATGCGGTGGAGCTCGGCGACCCCCCTCCTCCGGACGGAACCCGGAGAGAGCGGCGTCCGGCTCCCGGTCGAGGTCCAGGAGCCGGAGCGACCGGTCGCCCATCTGGAGATCCCGTTCGACCTCGCACTCGTTCGGGAGCACGAGTCCGCCGCCCTCGGCCGGTGGCGTCACGCCACGCGCGATGCGTTCCGCGCCGCCGCCGACCTCGGCTACGCGGTGGACGACTTTGTCATCGTGAGCGTCGACCACGAACGCCGGAGTTTCTACCTGCTGAGCCCGACGGAGAAGGCCCCGTCCGATACGGCGGGGCCCGGGTCTGCCGGAAGGGGTTAATCCCGCCTCCGCGCTCGGTCCGGGAGCGCATGGTGCGAAGGAAATCGCGACCTCGGCCCTCCCTACTGCTCCTCGTCCTCCTCCTCTGCGCCCTGGCGGTCGGCGCGGCCGTGAGCCTCATCTCCTCCGCTCGAACCGCCGGGCCTCCTCCCCCGGTCGGCCCGACCTCCGAGATCGTGTTTCCTCCGTGGGTCGTTTCGGTTGCGATCGTCGGATTCACCCTCGCCCTCGTGCTTCCCATCATCTACGCCCGCCTCCGTACGAGCGGCGGAGGTCCCTTGACCCGCCCGTTCATGTTGGGCGGACTTTCCCTCCTGCTCGCGGGCGTCGTGGTCGTCGCCCTCTTCCACTTGCTCGGCGGCCGCGGCGGCGGTTTCCAAACCGTCGCCGGCAACAACAGCAACCTCTCGAGTGGTGGGTCGAACAACTCGAGCTCGTTCAACGCGACGCCGGTCCACGGCCCGGGGGGCGTCCTGGCCCCGTTCAATTTCCAATTCCCCTCCTGGACCCTCTTCGCGTTGGTCTCCGTCGCGGCCGTCGCGGTCGTCCTCGCCGGTCTCCCGCCCCTCGCGGAGTACCTGGAGGACCGTCGGGAGGATCGACGTTTCCGCGCGCGCTCGGCGCAGGTCGCGGCGCAAGTGCAGAAGGCGTTGCGGGATGCCGCGCGGGACTTGGAGAACGCGTTCGACCCGAGGGAGACGATCCTCGCCCTGTACGCCACCCTGCTCTCCCGGATCGAGCCCCTTTCCTCGAATCTGGACCGATCGACGCCGGAGGAGATCCGACACCTTCACCTGACTCGCCTCGGGATACGTGCGGACGCGGCGCGGGACCTGACCCGGGTCTTTGAGGAGGCCCGATACTCGAGTCACCCCCTGGGCCGCGCCCAAGTCGTCCTCGCTTCGACGGCCATCAAAGCCGCAGAGGAGGATCTTCTGCGGTCGGGGGAGACCGGGTGAGTCTCCCGCGGGGCTGGCCGCTCCTGGGCCTCGCCGGGGTCGCGATCGGCCTCGCGATCTACGCCGGACCGAACCAGGGGGTCGCCACGGCCGGCGCCCTCGTGGGGCTCGTGGCCATCGCGATCTTCGTCCTCGGGCCCGCCCGTCACGCCGCGGTCGACCTTCGGTCCGCGACGCTCCCCCGACCGGTCGATCTGTCGTCCCCGTTCGAGGTGTCGCTCCGGGCCGGCCGGTCGGGTCGCAGCGAGGTCGTGGCCATGCTGGACGAACTCGAACGTCGAACGGGCCGGCCCGAGCTTCCCACGACGCCGGCGCTGGAAGTCGTTCGACTTCGAGCGCTGCCTCGCGTGGAATTCCGGGAGTATGTCCGTGAACGCCTCGACGGGATCGATGGGGCGTATCGGTGAGCGCTCCCACCCACCCCACCACGTTGCGTTGGCGTCCGGC
>JAKIVW010000045.1:0-1657 GCA_022750355.1 Thermoplasmata archaeon | reverse complement strand
CTATTCGGAGCGGGACTCGTCGTCCGAAACCCCGTTCCGATCCTATTCGCCTTCCCCCTCCTCCTGGCCCCCCTTTCGGCCGCGCTGTTCGGACCGCGGAGTTCGCCGGTCGTGCGGGTGGAAGGTCGCACCGAGGGGAGCGGCCGCTCGGTCCGGGTCATCGTCCGCCTCACGCCCGATCCGACAATTCCCCCCGCCTCGCTGGCAGTACATTTCCCGGTCCCGCCCGGCATCGAGGAGGCGCAACCTCCCCGCATCGAGGTCGAGTCGGATCACCTACGCGTCATCCTTTCCTGGACGGTTCCCGACCCCACCGTGATGACCGTCCCGTCCCCCCTCGTGCTCTGGCGGGACCCCCTCGGGTTGGTCGAGCGCACCGCCCGACTCGAGGTCACGGACCTGTTCATCGAACGCTACCCTCCTGAACTTCACCGAGCGGGAGCGGTTCGTCTGCGACGCACGTTGGCGCTGCCCGGCGAGACCCGCTCGCGGGCCATCGGCGAGTCGGGAGAGTTCTTCGGAATCCGGAACGCGGCGCCGGGGGACCCGCCGCGGAGGATCAACTGGCGAGCCACTGCCCGGGCCGGACGCCGACTCGCGAACGAGTACGCACTCGATCGCACCGGGGACCTGCTGATCCTTCTGGACACTCGGCCGACCGCCCTCGGTCCGGCGGTGGACGGCCGGCTCCTCGCCGTCTCCCGGGGCGCGGCGTTCGGGCTGGCCGAAGCCTTCCTCCGAGAGAAAAGTAGGGTCGGGATCGCGGTCTACGGGGAGTTCCTCCACGCGGTCCCGCTCGCGACCGGGCGCACTCAACGGGTCCAACTCCGGAACCTCCTCCTGCGCACCGAACTCGCCGACGTGGCCGGGCCCGGGGAACGATGCGCCGTCGCACTGCGACGGTACTTCCCACCGAACACGACCACGGTCGTGTTGTCCCCGTTGGCCAGCGAGGAGCAGGTCAACTTGGTCTCCCACGTCCGACGGCGGGGCTTCCCCCTCGTCGTCCTGAGCCCTTCCTACCTGCCGATGATGCGTCGGCGGGCCGGGCTTTCCGAGCCGGACGACGCGCTCGTCCAGCGGTTCGCACGACTGACCCGCCGATCGGAAGTGGCCCGGACGTGGCGGGATGCGCCGGTGGTCGATTGGGAGGATTTCTGGTCGCTCGGGGGATTCGTCGACTTCCTGCGGCGCCCGACGGCGCGGGAGCGTGGGAATTGAAGCTCCCGGTCGACCGGCGGGCCCTCCTCCGGACGTTCGGGCCCGCCTACGGGATCCTGGCCGCGGCGTCGGTCGGGCTCGCCCTGCTGACCCCACTCCCCCCGTTCGTAGGCGTCGGGCTGGCGCTCGGGGGTGCGACGATCGCGAGCGTGCTTCGCGCCCTGCTGCCGCGAGGGCTCCGGTACCTGGGCTTGCTCCCCGCCCTTGCCGTTCTCGGCATTTTCGTCACCGATTGCCCCCCCGGGACGATCCCCGAACTGATCGCGGGGGTAGGGGGGCTGGCCGTGCTCCTCTGGTGCTCGGAGGATGCGGACCGGTATGCCGGCTCGCTCGGCCGGGGGGTCGCCGGCCACGCGGTTCCCCGAGCGGTCCAGGGAATCGCCCACCCCAGTTACCACCTCCTGCCTTCGGGGCTCGGGTCGCACGGGCTCGCCGC
>JAKIVW010000044.1:9721-12014 GCA_022750355.1 Thermoplasmata archaeon | reverse complement strand
CTACCTCGTGGGCCGCGAAATCCAGCACTAGGGTCCCGGTATCCATTGTCAGAACGGCATCGTTCTCTATACTAAATCCCTCTTGAGCGATGGCGATTCCGTCAATGATCATACTGCCACCATCGAAGAGCAACGAAACAATTGACCCAGCTGAGTCGCACCAAGCATCGGCGGCAACCCCGACGATCATACCGATGACCCCCCCGGCGGCGCTTACAATCGTCCTGGGGATGCCCGGGCCAAGTCCGCGACAACGGCTGGCCATCGAGTCTTTCTAGCTATCTGGGGCCGCATACGTGATGTGATGATGGACTATTCCGGCAAACGCGGATGTCGACGGATTTACATCAGTGTCAACCTTTGCTCCCTGAGCTTTGGCCGCCGATAGCAAAGTCACGAAGCATTCAGGTGGAATCCCGATCTTCCCGATTCTCAAATGGGCAGGCGCGGAGAAAATCGTGTACTTCGACGGAACTGCGTGGCTTGGAAGAGTGCCCCGGTAGGCTGACGCGTCGTTCAGGTAGAAGTCAATCGCGGGGTCCATCCACCGAATGACGGTCTTGCGCGGACCCGGACGTCCCACTGTGAAGCCGTCGGTGTCGACCGTTACGGAGTTGATCCGAAGGCTCCGTATGAAAATGATAACGAAGAGACCGGCTGCTATGAGGAAGAATCCACCGCCGAAGAGAATGACACCAATAAGTGTCCACTCGCCAAGGATGAAACCCTTGTACCCGGTCACCACCAGGGCTACGATACCGAGAGCCAGGAGGACGGTATAACCGACCACCCTCGGTCGCTCGTCCTTGTCCATGTCTGCCAGATAGGGACGGAGGTCAAACTGGAGAGCCCCCGGCGTGGCTACACTAACTCCGCTAATGAGATCCCGACTGGCTGCATCCATTGTAACTATTGTGATATCCAGGGGTAGGTTGCCATTGTCTTCCGCCTTATTCTCCGTTGGGTCGTGAACCAAAGAATGGAGGTCGAATCCGACAATTGCGAATCCAAGCAGTATTTCTGAGACTGCCAAGGCCGGTATGCAGCCGGTTACCAGTTGAACCGAGGAGAGGGGCGGTGACACCCCGGATTAATCGACGGGCCCCCGCCCGCTTGATGTAGGGCGAGCGCGGCCAATGGGAGTGACCGCGAGGAGCGAGCGGGTTGGTTCGTGAATCGACCGGGATCAAGGACGGGCGATGTCGGTGGCGGGGCACGGGGAGATACGGGGCCGGTCCATCCTCGCCTGACAGCCTCACCCCGGGACGGTTGGAGGGCAAGTCGGGCAGCAGAGTTCCCCAACCGAGCAGCAGGCACAACACTTGCAACAGCCCGAACAGTCGCAGCAGGCGCACGAGAGCACGGCGGTCATTGAAGACGGATCCCAGGGGGACTCCATGAAGGTTACGCTGCGGTCCTCCTCCCGATCGTGAGACGGCCCGCGACCTTCGAGCCCGCCCCCATCAAGCCCGCGCGCGGTCAGACGTGGAGGGCCGCGGCCGCCGCGACCTTGATTTGGGGCGCACGCGGCTGGTGACGGTGACCGCGATCAGCGCGCGGGGCGAGGAGCGACCGCGGGGAGCGGCCGGCTCGGGAACCAGACTGACGAGAGGACTGGCACGTCCTCACCTGGAAGAACGAATGGTCACCGCGTACACTGTGCCTGGGAGGTCGCTGCGGGCGACTTCACGGTGGACACGCAGACCCGCAGTCCGAGCTGACAGATCGATCGCCTCAAAGGCCTCCTGGGTGAGGGGAATCTCCCGAGCGAACCGAGGAACGAGGCCGAATCGGAACGGTGGATACTTCCGGGACGACGGGAAGATCGCCTCCCGCTTGTCATACATCATCAGTCGAAGACCGGGTTGACCCCAGTGGATATGCTGGTCGGGGCGCGTCCCGCCAAAACTGAGGGAGATGCCCGAGCCGGAGACAGTGAGACCCGAAGGGGTGCGGCCGAAGCCCGCGAGTACTACGATAGTGAATGCAACCACTGCCCCGCCCATCACGATGAACGTTACTGCCGGTAAATCGCGCGGACTACCTGTAGGTGAATCCGCGATCAGATAGACGCCCGCGATGACCATCAAAACGCCGATCACGAAGATGGCGAATACCGCCGCCCGCCTGCCGAATGTGGCGCGCCGCCAAACGGCGGATAGTTCCTGGAGGTCGAACCCCTGGGGGGACGTTCGCGACTCGTGGGTCATGCTCGGAGCGCTGCCCTCGGAGGCGAGCTAAGCGACCGACCCTTATCAGCGACCCACGGCGTCGATGACCTGAAACCTAGGCA
>JAKIVW010000044.1:4571-9685 GCA_022750355.1 Thermoplasmata archaeon | reverse complement strand
GAACAGCGGCCGAATGCCGCCGCGACCGTGATGGGGAGCGCGCGCGGCCGATCAGGGTGACCGCGATCAGCGCGCGGTTCGGCGACAGACCGCTAGGTGCGCGCGAGCACCTCACGTGAGGCCCTTAAGGGTCGAATCCGTAGCGGGTTCAATGCCGCGTTTGCAGATTCTCGACACCTTTCCAGCCTTCGAAAAATATTGGCGAGGGGTCCGGAGTGAGTCGGTGGAGATGCAGATCGACCGCTGGGAGCACGACTACATGGCTCCCTGGCCCGAGCTCCTCGAGAAGCAGAAGAAGAACTACTCCGAAATTGGGGTGGATTGGAAGCGAACTGCGAGAACCCGAATCTTCCCGCGACTGCGGGAGAGACTTCCTCTGATGCGTCGGATTCACCGGAATCTCCTTCGGACCTTGCCCGATGCCTGGTCGAGGACCACGCAAGCGCTGGATCTGGAGTTCCAAGTACGGTTCGTCATCTACGCAGGAATCGGGGTCGGCGCGGGGTGGGCTACTCGATTTGGCGGTCAACCTGCCTGTCTGTTCGGCCTCGAGAACGCAGCGGAGATCGCGTCTGGAAAGCAGAAGTTGGGGACCGCGGGCACCATCTCCCATGAAATTGCGCACCTCGCACATGACGAGTGGAGGCGGCGGGCAGGCCTGGGGGGCAACGCCGGATTCAAGGGGCCCTTCCTGCAACTCTACGAAGAAGGATTTGCCACGGAATGCGAGAGGCGGATAGGGAACGCTAAGTCGTTTCGGTTAAGAAGGGGGGAGGAGGACTGGATTCCGTGGTGCACGGCTCACCGGGCGTGGCTATCCCCCAAGTTCCTGCGCGATGTACATGCACGCCGATCGGTTCGTCCGTTCTTCGGTTCGTGGTACAATATCCGGGGTCACATCGAGTGCGGCTACTACCTCGGCCAAGAAATGGTCCGGGATTGGGCTGAGGCCACCTCGCTCCAAGAAGTGGCTGTCCTTCCCGAAGTGGGGGTAAGGAGGAAAGCCAGAGCATCCCTTAGTAGAGTGGCCGAGCGCGGTGCCCGACCTTAATGCGGGGCGCCCCCGGCCGATGAGGGTGACCGCGATCGGGCGCGCGAGAGGAGCACCGAACGCAAGGAGTGGGAACGGCGGGGCAGAAAGGGAGTCACCTAACGCAACTCCGGTGCGAGTTATGGGGAGTTGGGCGGGCTAATGGCCCAAAGGGTCCAACCTCGATTCCCGGGTGGTTCTGCGAGGATAAAGCCCCGGCTTTCAGACTGTGTCTTCAGGTCACTGTAGGCAACTTCGGGTATGAAGGTCTCCGTCAAGCCACCGAATCTGCCATAAATCGAGTACAAAGGGCGGCCCCGGGATATGGCATCTCGTACGCCCGGGGTCCATCGACCACGGACCACGAAGTCTGGGTCGCTCCACCCTTGGAAATACTGTTTACCCCTATGATAAATCAGGTGGATCCCTGAGTCATCGAGCATCAGTCGAACAGCAGGTGGGCGGTAGCGAACGGAGACGAGGAGGAGCATCCCGCCGCAGAAGTAAAGCAAGGGGACTCCGACTAAGTGCGCGGAATCGAAGCCCGTGGACCTGGCCATGAGATAGACTCCATAGCTGATGTCCCCGAGGAGCACTACGGTAAAGGCCCTCAAGCCCAGCATGGCAATTCGAATTCCCGTGACCCAGCCAATGCGGTTCGACTCCGTGAGGTCGTACTCTTTTCGCCCCGTGGGGAGAGGCTCTGTCAAGGCTGGCACTTGACCCCCAAGCGTCTCGTTAGGCTGACTTGTTTATCAACATCCCGAACGGTCGAGGACCGACCGCGATGAGCGCCAGAGCAAGCGCCGGGGCCGCGAACGTGGCCCCGATGGCGCAAGAGCCGCGTCACTGGATCGCGTCACCGTTCGGCCGAGATCTTGCCGAACTGGTCGGGTGGGACTCGGTCTTTGTGGTGCCCTTCTACGTCGCGCTCGTCTGGTCGACCTTGGGCGAAGCCGCACTCGTGAGCTACCTTTTCACCATCCCAGCGGCTATTGCCCTCGTTACACTGGTAACTCCTTTCACCGTCCTTCCAACAATGTCAGCCCGAAGGGTCAGTGTGGAGCCGAGTGGATTGGCCATCGTGCGGTTTCGGGAAGTCGAAACCTACCCCTGGTCCGGGGTGAAGGTGGGATTCCGGCCACCGCGCGTTTTCCCCTTCATCGGGCGCAGATATCCGATTTCGCTGACGGGGGGACACTATCCGGGCCGTCAGACCGCTTTTCTCAATCGCGCCCAGGCGGAAGCCCTCGCATCTCATCGCGGCGGATCGGTAGAGGAAATCTGGCTGCCCCGAAACTGCGCGAAGGGCAGCAGCGGCGATGACGGAGCATCTCGACCCTGATCTGGGGCGCGCGCGGCCGATGAAAGTGACCGCGATCAGCGCGCGGGCCCTCTTGATGCGCCCCGCGGCCACGATGTCACAACGAGGACGCCTGCCCTCCAAAACGATCAGAACCGGCCCCAGCACGTCGGCCACAGCACACCATTGGGAGCGGTTCTCACTAAGGTCGTGAAATGGTCGCGACCTTGGAGCCGAAGGGAAGGTTCATTCTGACACGACGAGGGAGGGTTCCGTACTTCCCTTGGGGCAGTTCATGGATCTGAAGACCGTGCTCCAAGGCTCGACGCTTCAACCCTTCTGCGCCTATAGCCGAGAGAGGGATTGTCCCGAGTCCGTCGGCAAAGAGTGAGAGTGTCGGAACGCCCGCCGGGGTCCGGCGCACAGAAGGCCCGGTGTCGATCAGGTAGACCGTCAGCCCAGCCGTCGCCCAAGTCACACGCGAGCCCGCTCCGCGGCTTCGCACGAGCGAGATTCCGCTCGAGTCGATCTCGACTCTCACGGGATGCGTCGGGAGGTCGGGAGCGTACAGGATCAGAGCGAACAGCGAGCCCATCGCGACCAACAGTAGCCCGACCGTCCCGAACTCCACTCCCAAGCCCGCGCTGCCCGCGCGGAATGACTCAGCTGCCTCGAAGAGAAGGAAGAAACCACCCGCAAGCGCGACAAGCATCAGACCAGTGAGCTTCGCCTTGGCTGACTCAATTGTGGCTCGACTGGCCTCTCGAAACGCTATCATGTCAACGACCACGCTCCCCGGGGCACCCGTCTCAATCGCACGCTCGGGACCGTTCGGGGAGGGAGGGCCACCAACCGCCTGCCGCTGTCGGTGGGCTTCCGTGAGGATTGCTTCGGCAGTCCTCATCCGAACGTTGGTAGCCATCCCGAGAACCATGAGAAGCAGTCCGCCTCCGATCAACCCGATTGAGATAGCCAGCGCCGCCGACAGCCCTCCGGTGGATGGAAGAGCGGCGGCACCGGCCCCCAGGCACAGGAGACCGCTAAAGAACGCGATGAAGAAGATACGATTCATCCGCTGAAGCCGGGAACGGTCACCGGCGTCAACCCACGGTTGTGCCCAGAAAGCTCCGGGGCGGGACGAGGGTAAGATTTGCTTGGCCACTGACTGCCTGAACGCGTCCCACTAGTTCATTCTTGTTGACGTGCAGGGGGCTTGACGCCGGACTTCTTCGGTCGATCTCTGAATCGGCCCGCGCAACTGCGCCTAACAGAGACTTCGGAAGCGACCGATCGGGACGGTGGGCGCGGCCGATGATGGTGACCCCAATCAGCGCGCGGGTCGACGACCCGGCCGCGATCAAGGCACAGGGAGTTGCTGGATTAACTAGGTCAGGGTACTACCACGGGACGCGCGAAGTAAGCACCCGCGCTGTCGAGTGACCGTGAAGTACAGAGCCGTAGTATTCCTTCTCCCGACGAACACCTTCGGTCTCCCTGGTGACAATGCGATCGTCTT
Organism: Thermoplasmata archaeon; assembly: GCA_022750355.1. Lineage (GTDB taxonomy): Archaea > Thermoplasmatota > Thermoplasmata > Lutacidiplasmatales > UBA184 > Lutacidiplasma. Next base: position 5,836 of record JAKIVW010000044.1, on the reverse strand, counting down.
CCCCGCAGATCCCTCAGGGAAGGAGTCGACGGTCACATTTCCTTCGATTGATAGCACAACCCTCGAGAGAACAAGCTGGGGAACTCTCTCTCGCTACCGAGAAGACAAGGACGCCCTGCGGGCGAACTCCTCTGTTCGTGGGTGTCAGGCAGGCGTAGTCGACAACTACCTGACTCTCGAGTTCACCGTAGAGGACCCACTGACCAACTCTCCCTGGGACGTTGCTCGGGACGCTACCATTGCACTATGCAGGCCCCTCACTCTCCTGACGGACGAACCGATCGACTTCCATATCGTATCTCTTCAACAACTCGAGGGACAACAGAAGCACCTTCGAGCGGCGCGAATCGGTGGAACTGTTTCGGCCTACAACTTGGCCGAGCTTTCGAACAAGGTCCAGGAGAGCATGGAGATAGCCGACCTTCGAGATCCGACGCTTGAGAAGGCCCTTACGTACTACCGTCATGGTGCTATCCTGAGGGACGGTTCGACGACCCGTGCCTGGGACGACGAGTCTCCAGGTTCGACTCAGGCGATACTGTTCAAGTCCGAGTCGTTCCTCAATTACTGGAAGGCCGCGACGTCGATTATCGGGGATCGGACTAAGGGTGATGCCAATGACGAACGAGGCCGCAGACTCGGGCTTGGCCCTGACTATTACAGAACGACGGTTCAGCCACTCACGAACCTCCGAAATGACTTCGACGTCGCTCACTATGATGTGCAGTTGGAACGGGCGAAACTGCTCTCCCCCTCCCTCGGCCCAATGGTTCAGGTTGCAAAGGTGCTCCTGACGGCGTACATCGCGTACCTGAAGTCTGGAGGGTCGGCCTTCTCACCTCGCAATCCGTAAGCGGCGCGAGAATCGGACCGTGAGCCACGGCTCTTTCCGGCGCGTTAGTCCTCGCCTCATGATCTTCGTAGAGGACCGGCGCGCGTCGATGACCTGACCGCGAAGAGCGTGGTACTTGCGCTAGGCTGGTTTCTTGGAATGGCGCGGGGTCAATGCTCTCTTCGTGTCAAGTTCGCGAAGCAGCTGGAGAACCTGAGCGCGAGTTACGTGGAGCAGGACCCCAACCTTGCCTGGCCACGCACTCCGGTCTTCATGGGGCAGCTTCCCACGACGGGGTTTCACATCGAGGTTGACCATGACCAGGCGAGACGTGGTTCTGTCAGGACACGAGGGACACTTGAATATCAGCAACTCCGCCTTCGGATCTCGGGGATCCCCGAACATCCGTAGTTCGGCCGTCTGATTCCTTGGA
>JAKIVW010000044.1:2714-4561 GCA_022750355.1 Thermoplasmata archaeon | reverse complement strand
CCTCCCATGACCTGGTCGCGTTCAGCGTTTACCGGCCGGTTGCGGATTTCCATTCTGAGTACAGCTTGTGGTTTTTGGAGTGCTTGTCCCGTGATATCAGGTCGTCCCCCCGACCCCTCCCGACGATAGGCGACCTGTACTCAGGCATCTCCCAGACGCGTTCTGGAGTGACACCCGGATTTCGACTCAGCCCTTCCTCGAAGAGGCGCTGGTACTGGATGGGAACGAGCGCCGCCGCGATCCCGTTACACCCGATACAGTCGGACGGCCCATCCGACTTGGGAATCCGACTTTCCTGAAAGGCGGTCCCGGTCAACTTCGGGGTAGAACTACGAATCAGCTCGCTCCAAATTTCGCGAAGATCTTCAACGACCAATGGGTCTGGTTGGCGACGCAAGCGCGTCTGAAACCAGACCAGATCCTTGCCAATCCGCCGCACGTTGCGTTTTACTCTCCTCATACGCTTGGTGTCCTGCCTCCTCGTAGGCTCCATTGTGGTGGAACTCCTCCGAGGGTATTTGAACCCAGAAAATTCCCAACGGTCCAAATGTGGCGTCTAATGTTGAGTCTCTGGTTATTTCTGTAACTTTATGCGCTTGTTATCGAAGCCGCGCGTGGACCAGATTGCCAGCGCGGAGCCCGAATCGGACCTTATATTGCCGCCGGTGATTGTACGTCGATATGGAGCTTCCCCCCGTGCAAGTGACCTACGACATTGTCCTAGCACCGGGGGTTACCCCGATTAACTTCGGGACACTCCTACTGACCCCTGGGGCGGGGACGACAACTTCCGTCTTCGTATCCTATGCCCCCCAGTTCCCGGGTTCTTCGGGAGTCGTCTCCTTTCAGACGACGGGGGTGGTCGGTCCTCCCCAGGTGGACATCAGACCCATCGGAATGGAGCCTTGGAACACGCTCTTCTATCTTCAGCCCGGCGACATCCTGGTCGCAGCGAGCACGGAGCAGGTCAAAGTGACTGTTCAGGCCCTCGTGGAGCCGAATCCTAGGGCCTGGAAGTGTACAGGATGTACAACCCTAAATCCCGCCGGGAAACTGAAGTGCCCGGTCTGCTCTTCGCCGAGGGGCCCGGGGCCCCCGGTCCATCAACTCTAAACTGTCATCGCACCGAGAGCAAGTAGCTCTCGAAGTTCCAGTTGAACCGAACCGTCCGGAGCTGTTGAAAGTACTGCAGTTCGATAGCCACAGAGGGATTGGCGAAGTCGGTGATCGTCGGTGCATTCGAGGTCGGGTCGAGCAGCATCGGACGAGGGGTCTCAACGAACGGATCCGGAAATTCTAAGGGTTGGAAGTCGCATACGAGGAGAGGAATCTTCCTGACTCCCGCGAGTGCCGCCGCGGCGGTTCTATGGATCCCGTTCGCCAGGACTAAACGTGTTATCCCGGGGGCCACCGGCACCCTCATCGCGTAGGGGAAAGGCGTTCCCCCGCCGACCGGGAAACAGATAGTTTCGAGGTTCAGAGCGGCGGGATCCTGGTCGTTGATGGGTTGGGAACGTAACATCGGGGGCTGATGGAGCCTCACGTCCTCATCGTACTTGGTAATGAGGAGGGCTCCCCCGTTGGGTGCGAAGCCGAGGACCTGCCGAGAGATTTCAGGAGGGCCGGCCGACGAGTGGAACATGTAACGGACAAGATCGGCGGTCGACGCATCATCGGAGACCGTGCCCCTCCGACGAATCCGTTCGAGGTTCACGGTCAACTGTGGAGTTACAAGCTTTTCAATCGGCACGACGAAGGCCGATATAGGATGGGAGTCAAAGGGTGGGTAGTTGGACGCCTGTCGGATCAACTGGGCGATCCCGTAGCCATGCAGTGGCGCACGCGTC
>JAKIVW010000044.1:0-2704 GCA_022750355.1 Thermoplasmata archaeon | reverse complement strand
TGCCTGCCGCACGAAACGCCGTGTTAGAGCTCTGCCATTTCGTTAGGAGAGTTGCCCGGTCGAGCCCCGGCGCCAGCGCGCCCCCGTCCAACTGCGAGAGCAACACCTGCGCGGGCAACACACCAAGTAGAGAGAGCTTTGGAACGGTGGTCATGGCTCCTCCGGGCCAACGCGACCAACGGCTAAGACGTTGCGGCCGGTTGCAAGGGACCCTAAATCGAACCGGTCGCCGGTGGAACGACCCTATCATTCTATGTCGGAGTTCAGATGGAGGCGCACTAAGCGGATAGTTGGGAAGTCGTCAAGTTCCGGTCTCGTTGCCTCTCGGTCCTGTAGTCGCCCGAGGTGGTCGCCTAACGCCCTCACGAGGTCCGCCTCCGCCTGCCCGGCGGTGCCCGCATGCGACATGACCTGGGGAAACCCCTCCACGATCCCGAGGAAGGAGGGCGGGTCGGTCTCGCGCTCCCGAACGTCCAGGATGCGCAGGCGGAACTCGAACATGCGGACCCCCAGGGGCGGAATCAGGCCGGCCGCGATCGCGCCACCACGTCCCCGAACGAGGGTCCCGCCTCCATGTCCCGGAGCTTCGCGTGGAGCGCTCGCAGCGCGAGGACCTTCTGCTCTAGGTCCTCAAGAATCACCCGATTCACGCGAGTCCGGAGCTGTGCAGCCGTTTCGCCGTCCTTGGCGTAGTCGGCGAACCCGCTCCGGGCGGACTCGAACTAGCCCGCGTTGAAGACGAGCTGGCCGGAGGCCCACGGACGGCCCGCCTCAGGGCTGGGTGACGCGTCGGCCTCGGTGTGGGCGGGGTCGTCCCCGAAGGGCGGGCTCCGAACCTGCTCTTCGTCCTGATCGGCCAGGAGGGCAGTCGCGGGGACGAACCCGGGGACCGAGGCGAGGGCCTCGCGGCGCGACTGCGCGCGTCCAGGGTAGCTCCCGAAGTCGGGCGAGTGCTCACGCAGGTACGCGGGATACGGTCGCGGCGCGCCGAAGTCCACCACGAGGCGGATCTCCGGGTCGCGGGGGATCGCCTGGCCGCAGCCGCAGGAACACTTCCGGGGCCAGCGGTTCCCGGTGACGGTTCTCAGGCGGCTGGTGGCGGTTTCGTTCGGCGCGGGCGACTCCTGGCGTGGGTGGTTGATGCTCTGCATCGCACGTCCCTCGCGAAAGGAGGGACGTGAGATGCGGACCCACTTTTCCGGGGAGGGGGTTCGGGACTTGCGTAGATGTCGCGACCCGCTCTTGAGTTCTCGACCGACACTACTATGGCCGAGACCCTCGCGTTATCTCGTGAGGACCTCGGGAGGCGAAGATGGCTCCCAACGCTCCGGCTGCGAAGACGCGAACGCTGTGGATCGCGCTCATCGCGGTGGCGTTGGTGGCCATCACCCTCGGCGGGTTCGCCGCGCTGTTCTACTTCGATCTGGCCCAGATCTCACCCTGTGATGGAGGCCTGGCGCCGGGAGGGCCGTCGTGCTCAGGGACTACTTTGCAGGTCGAACAACTGGGGCAGAGTCGTCTAGTCAACGGCACGTACTCCGCCAGCATGATCCTGTATCCAGGGTCGGCGAACGTTCCCCTGTCCAATGACCTCTCCATCTCGGTGTGGAACGACTCCGGGAGGAATGTGCCCCTCCTGAGCGTGACCCTTTCCGCAACCTGGGGGCGGACTTTGGCCAACTTCAGCGCATCGGGAACCAACTGGACCACCGCGCAATCGGTGGAGATCCCTTGGCCCGACGTCCTTACCATCGCTTCCTCGACTGCTCTCGCCGGGCAGTACATCTCCGTCGCGGACACCGCGATCGGGGAGTGGAGTAACATGGCTATCGACTGACGGGCTGTGAGGGAGGAGAGGAGCAAGCGGGGCGTGGCTGGGTGGTCTGTCCGGAACCCCCGGATTCCCGTCCAGCTCTATCAGCGAGGAGCTGCTCCGGGAGCCGTGCAGGGTTGGAAGCATCTACCCAAGCGCGTCGCCTACACCCTCGGGCGTTTCAGCGTAGTCGAGGATCGCTGGGGCCTCCCGGACGGGACTCACCTCGTCACCCCCCTGCTGAATTCCCCTTCCTTCTCGGTCGTTGTTGGGCTGACTGAGGATTACGAAATCCCGTTGGTGGAAAACCTCCACCCGAGCCCCGGCCTCCACTTGCTCGAACTTCCTGGAGGAAGACTAGAGCCCGGTGAAACCCCTCGAGCCGGAGCGCGGAGGGAACTCGAAGAGGAGACCGGCTGGATGGCACGGAAGCTGACTCCAATCGGCAGGTACTACCCAAACTCTCACTGGGGGACCTTCCAAGGTCACTTCTTCCTTGGAGAGGGGCTGCGCCAAGGGCGGCCCCACCCCGATCCGGGCGAATCTGTCCGTCCGATGCTCCTGCCCGTGGGTGAGGTTTATCGCCGCTTGCACAAAGGTCGCTTCTCCGCGGGAAGCACTATGGTGGGGCTATTCTTGGCCGAGGACCGCCTACGCAAGATTGGCTTGTTTACAGTCGGTTAGTCGCGCGGCCGCACAATCACTTGGGCGGGAAGCGGTTTCCCGTGACAGTGCGGAGGCGGGGGGCTCCATGGTTGGCGTCACTCGGCGGGGGGGGGCGTTCGGCGGGCGGGTACTGGATGCTGGATGGTTGTATCGCTTGTTCCTCGCGAAGAGGGGAACGAGCGGTGGGCGGCTCAATCGCCCGCGATGTTCTCCAGGAGCTCTAGC
>JAKIVW010000175.1:1320-2994 GCA_022750355.1 Thermoplasmata archaeon | reverse complement strand
ATCAGCTACCCGGCGGCCTACTCGACCTACTTGAGCAAGCGGCAGGGGTTGTTCGGCACCTTGGGGCTGGCCGAAGACACCTGGGCGCTGAACGAAGGGGTGCTGGGCGACGAGACCTTCATCCAGCAGTGCCTCGACATGGACCGTGAGCGGGAGTCGATGTTCTTCGATTCCCTGGACAAGGTCAAGCGCGGGTTGTGCGTGTGCGTCTTCGACGGCACCGATCGCCTGCAGCACACCTTCTGGCGCGACACCGAGCAGGGAGCGGGGAGCACGGAGCAGGGAGCAGGGAGCGGGGAGCAGAGAAACGGAGAAAGGGGGAAAGGGGGAAAGGGTTGGTCCCGGTGGGAGGGTTTCCCCCTCTTACGGGTGCTTGGCCATCTTCATGATCTCCGCTTCGGGGAGATCTTTCTGATGGGTGTGCTTGAGGTGCCAGCCGACCGTTGCGACGAGCTCCTTCTGGTCCTTCGTCACGACCTCAAATCCGTCCGCGCACTCGACCTTCATCCGTCCGCATCCCATGGTTTTCACTCTGTTTGCCCTTCGACAAACGGAAGAGGGACTGCGGACCCGGGATATAGACGCTAGTAGTGGCTGTTCGCTACAACTTCGGAGGGCTACGGTGAACGCTTACCCGCGTCTCGCTCCCGTTGGACCCCGGTTCAACGGGTAGAACGGGTCGGTTTCTTCGGGGCGCGAACGGGGCGCGACTTCGGTGCGCGCCAGGAAGCGGGTCCGGCCCTTTCCCACATTCCATCAAAATACAGCGTCTGACTCCGGATGAAATCGGGGTTATCGGTCCAGATCGCCACTTCCTGAACTCCCCGGACGTGCCCGTTCGGGACGGGAAAGATGAGGACCTCTCGGTCGTCCACGATCGTGACCCGGGCCGACTGCGGATAGAGTTGCCGGATCTCGAGCGAGGGGTAGCGCCGTCGTGAGGGAGCAAAGCCTTGCAGGACGCTTCGAATGCGGGGGTCGGACTCCACGATCATCCGAACCCGACCGCCGCCCCGGAGAAAACGGGGGAACTCCTGTTGGATCCCGAACTCGACCGACCGCCGAAGGCCACTGTGCGTGATCATCACCGCGAGGCTGGTGCGGGCGCGCTTCACCATCTCTCGGAGCAGTGGATAGATGCCGGGAGCCCCCGGGAGGACTTGGAAACGGGGAGCGCCGTTGTCCCCCGAACCGGATCGAGTCGGCAACAACTCGGTGAGGGCGATTGCCAGTTTCTCATCCTCCGCGATCCCGGACCTTCGCGCCTCCAGGTGTTCGTCGAACAGGGCTCTCGGGGGCACCGGGACGTAACGACGCGGCCGTTCCGCCGTGACCGTCACTGTGCCTCTCGCCCGAAGGGCATCAAGGGTCCGGTACGCGACGACCCGATCGGACGAAGCCTCCCGTGCCACTTCAGGGGCCGTGGAGGGCCCGCGTTGGATGAGCGCAAGGTAGAGCTGGGCCTCCCGGTCGTTCAATCCGAAGCGGATGAGGGCTTGGATCAGTTCCTTTCGGTCCATCGGTGAGATATTCCGGGCGGAGTATTCCAGCGTAACGGCTTGTGGTTACAAAGGTTACGGGCCCGATCGCTGGAGGGTTGAAGGAATCGCTCCCGGGTGCCTGCTCGTCGCTATGGGGCGATTCAATCGGGAAGTACGGTCGCCCGCTGGCGGG
>JAKIVW010000175.1:873-1310 GCA_022750355.1 Thermoplasmata archaeon | reverse complement strand
GTCGGCTGCCTGCGTGGGAAGGGGCCGTTGGGAGGTTTGAGCTGCAGTCTGGCAGGATGCATAGGGTGCCCACCTGAGCCGACTGCTCAGGGGCGACCGTGTCCCGAACCTGTCGTTCGGTCCGCGTCCCTTCGGTCCGAGGAGTCCGCCCAGCCGCTACGAGGGGGGATAGACGAATTTGGGCATTGTTTGCTAAAGCCTAATAATTAGGGTCCCTGATAATATAGTTGAAACGCCTGGGAGTAAGCATGGAGACGCTTCAGCGGCTAACTCGTCGCCAGGTCGACACGCTTCGGACAATCGGCTCGGGGGAAACTCGGGAACGCGGCGTTCCTCTGAAGGTGACCGCCGCCGTCCTCAAAGTTCGCCCGCCGTCCGCCTTGACCCATCTCACCTCACTCGAAAAAATGGGGTTGATCGACCGTCACCGCGGGAAG
>JAKIVW010000175.1:0-810 GCA_022750355.1 Thermoplasmata archaeon | reverse complement strand
CGCGGTCGGAGTACCTTCATCGAGTACCAACGTCACCACCGCGTCGCGGAGACACTCTTTGGCAACCTCGGGCTCGCGCCCGAGGAGACGTGCGCTGCGGCCCGAGAAATCGATCTTGCAATCTCCCACCGAACCGTCGAGGAGGTCTGCCGCGCGCAACAGCACCCGGTGGAGTGCCCCCACGGCGAGCCGATCACCCCGTGCCGCTCGGGCCCGACGATTCGAGCGGGCTAGCGATCGAGACGTCGAAGCGAGTTCAGTGTGCCGAAAACCCCCAAGACCGTGGCCGTCGCGATTGCGCTGGCCTTTGTGATCGGCGGCGTCGGTTACATGGCGATCACGAGCACGGCCCCCCCGGTCCCCGCCGACTCCGGGGTGATTCCCGTCGTTGCCGCCGAAAATTTTTGGGGGAGCCTGATCGCCCAGCTCGGCGGGGTCCATGTCAGTGTGACCAGCATCGTCACCGACCCGAACGCGGACCCGCACGAGTACGAGGCCAACGCGTCCGATGCCCGAGCGATCTCGAACGCTCAGCTCGTGATCGAGAACGGAGAGGGGTACGACGACTGGTTCACCCAACTGGTCGCTTCGGCAGGGTCCCCCGGTCAGGAAAGTCTCAACGTGCAGGACCTGCTGGGAGTTGCGTCGGGGGCGAATCCCCATTTCTGGTACAATCCCAGTTATGTGAACATCACCGTATCCGCGATGTACTCTGACCTGGTCTCCATCGCGCCGGCCGACACTTCGTACTTCCAGGGGCAGTATGCCACCCTCAACGTTTCGCTCGGCGCGCTCTATGGAGAAGCCCAG
>JAKIVW010000174.1:273-3100 GCA_022750355.1 Thermoplasmata archaeon | reverse complement strand
GTCGAAGGTGCCGTCGCCCATCCACTCGACAAGCTCCGCGTGCTCTTCGTTGTCGGGGTCAGGCGAGGAATCTAACGACGTTCGGCCACACCCATTCCTGAAAAGGGTTCCCTTTGCAATGCAGGTTGCGTCGATGCCAAGGCTCCATTGCCCAGGCACTTAGACTAGGGCGGAGTCGGAGGTCACCCACACAGTACGTCACGAAGGAATCGACCCTTCTCCCGATTCCCCTCCCTTGGCTCCACTCACGCCAGCTCTCGATTGGTAACGTTCCGATGGGCCCGCCGAAATCGGTCGGCCGGCGCGCGGTTGACCCACTCTTAGGACCCGGCCCCAGCCATCTTACGGTAGAGGACGGCCACGGCACTCGTCACCCAAGCGATGACCAGTCCAATCCCGACTCCCCTGAAGTAGAGGCTGCCCGTAACGAGGGACAAGGCGAGGAAAATCACGCTCAGAACCAACTCGAATAAGATGAGCGACACATCCAACCGTCGCAAAACCCGGCGCCGCCAATCTGGAATCTCCGCCATGCGGTCGCGCAGGCCGGGAGGGGCCAAAAAACCCACCAACCGTGAGGCGCCCCCCGCGAGTGCGGTTTCACCTCAAGAAACCGCATCGTGAATGTGGCCCGAACGAAGCCCAGAGTGGTCGGCTGACAAACCGATAGACGCGTTCGAAGTCGAGCCCAGTGCTGACGGGCAGGGGATCGGACTTGTCGTCAATGCCCTCCCTTCCCTTGAACATCAACTCGGACGTCCAAGGAATCGGGAACGGCGATCCGGCCCCTTCCGATACGGACGCAGTGGTCGTTCGAAAAGGGCTTGCCGGTGGTGGGCGGTCCCCTCAGGTCGAGACCCGGCCGACGATGGGGTCCCAGCCCCGTTCACCACAACGTGGGCACCGCAGATAGAGCGAGCCGGTTTGTCCGACTCCCACGTGCGGGGCGAGCAGGGGGACCCCCGAGATACGGAAGGGCCCCCCACAGCCCGAACATCTTTCCTCGATTGGACCTCCCACGGCGAGGGGTTCCGACACCGGCGTCTCACCCGTGCGGGACGGAGGCAGCGTACGCACCCGGCGTCGACTCGCCAGGAGCGCGACAACCAAGATGATCGGGGCGGTCAGTACGCCGATCAGAGTAAGGAGGATCTCGAGCGCGAGGTTGGGAGACCCCACCGCCCCTGCCTCCTCGACGAAGAGGAGGCCGAAGACCAAAGGAAGGATGCCCACCCCCACCAACACCTGGAGGACGAGCAAGGGCCGTACCAACTTTCCGCCGAAATGTGGGCAAGTGGGGCCGAACGGGCGGCCCAGCATAGGACGAGCGCGAACGCGAGAGTGACCAGCAAAAGAATCGACACGTCAAGGGCCACCACGAGGAGGGGCGGCGCGGAACCGTTCGGTTGGCCGGTCGCACTCTAATGCCACACGACCGAGGCGGGTAAGTGGGAGCGTACGGCCAGGTAGACGGAGAGCACTTCAAGGATGCCGAGGCCCCCGAGGGTCGCGGAAACCGCAACGGGCCATCGCGCAGAGTTGACCGGGGTGGGAGAGACCACCGTGATAGGGCCTCTCGGACCCACCCCGCTCATCCGTCGACTCCCGTTCCTGGGCGCGTGCTCTCACGGTGAGGGCCCCGCAGGCGCGCCACCTCGGACCAAATCGCACGCATCGTCGGCAGACTCCCCCGCCCCTCGGGTGTCAATTCGTAGTACTTCCTCAGAGGTCCCAACCGGGAGAGCGTCGGATACAGGGTCGACGGCGTTACCCGGAACTCACTGCCATACTCTCGAGCGATTCTTTCTAACAGCTCGTACCCGTACGTCGGATGGTCGACCAGCTGTTCCATGACCCACAAGGGAATGAATCCCCGTCGGACCTCCCGGCGAAGACGGAGGAGAAACAGGCGTGTGCCTGCCGACATGATCCCACTATGTCGTGATAGGATATAGGTTGTCCTTGCCCCCTTCAACCGAGTTACGATCGACTACTCTGCGAGGCGTTCAGCGATCCTTGCTGATCGGCGCCTCCCTGGCCTCAGCTGAGCGCTTTCTTCACGAGGTTGGCAATCCGCGTCTCTTCGGCCGAATTCAGTTCCTTGAGCGCGAAGTCGGTCGGCCACATGTTGCCTTCGTCGAGGTTCGCTTCATCGCTGAAACCGAGCGTGGCGTACCGCGTCTTGAACTTCTGGGCGCTCCGAAAGAAGCAGACGACCTGGTCGTCCTTGGTGTAGGCGGGCATTCCGTACCAGGTTCTCGGGGAGAGGGAGGGCGCATGGGCCTTGATGATGGCATGGACCCGCTCCGCCATGACGCGGTCCGATGCCGGCATCTCGGCGATTTTGGCGAGCACGTCGTGCTCCCCATCAGCCTTGCCCGCTCGCGGGCGCGCTTTTCGCTCGCGCGCGCGCTCCTTCATCGCTGCCCGCTCCTCCTCCGTGAATGCGTTGACGGACGTCTGCGCGACTTTCCGTGAACGGCTCATCGTCACGCCCCCGCCAGAAGCTCGGCGAGACGGTCCCACGCCACGTTCGCCCCGGCGGCAGCGCCGTACTTCAACATCGCGTCCCGCTCGTCCTTCGTTGCGCAGAGATTTGTGAGCCTAAGCCGAGTTCTGCTTCCCGTCTCCGTGAGGTCCACGGTGACGGTGAGGGGTCCACCCGGTTGACCTTCCACCTGAAACGTGTAAACGAGCCGGCGCACGGGCTGTACCTCGAGGTAGGCGCCGCTGAAGACCATCTCGGGGCGGTTCGGAGCGCGCTGCACGAAACGCCACTTGCCGCCCGGTCGGACCTCCATCGCGTCGACCCGGATGGAGCCGCCCT
>JAKIVW010000174.1:0-228 GCA_022750355.1 Thermoplasmata archaeon | reverse complement strand
CGTAGGCGGCGAACACCTTCGCGGCGGGGGCGTTGAAGTTGTGCTCGAGCACGAACTCGCGGTCGGCCTGGGCGCTTTGCGGCGCTGCGGTGGCATTCATGTTTTCCTTCATGCGTTCATTTCTTGCGATGGGGTTGTTCGTCGATGAGATCAGCGAGGCGCTGCAATCGTTCGAGCTGCTCGATGGGGTACCGGCGCACCCACCCCTCGAGCTGTCGCAGGGGTTTA
>JAKIVW010000043.1 GCA_022750355.1 Thermoplasmata archaeon | reverse complement strand
GACTCCCCCCGTCCTCTCGACGACGGTCGGTACCCCGACGGTCCTGCCCGCCGCAGGGACGACGTATGGGGTCAACACTCCCGTCGCGAACGATATCACCCACTACTGGAAGTTCAGCGAAGCGACCAGTGCTCCCGTGAGCACCGAGGTCGAGCTCCAGCTCTCCGTTTCGACCGGCGTCGTGCCCGTCGTGACCTCCATCATCGTCTACGTGGAAACCCAGGCGGTCATCCCCGGTACGGCCCAGACCTTCGTCCTGTACTACGACCTCGGCTCCCCGGCCCTCGGGACGATCACGCTGAACAGCGTAACCCAGGTCAGCGAGCAGTGCTCCGCCGTAGGTACGTGCCCTTAGCGTAAGCCAGAGAAATGTCCGGGCCAACCCCTTCTTCCCCCGGCGACTCGCGCGCGGACGCTCGGTTCCGGAGTGCTAGTCGAGCGACGGTCCGGCATCAAATGCTGCTGTGAAGAGCGCCAGGTCGGCGGGCGGGATCAGATCCGGGTGCAGGTAGACCCAGACTCGGGCGTCGTGCGCCTGAGCCTCGACATGGAATGCCGCCAGCCGTTCGATCACTCGTTCCGTACCGTGGACCCGAGTGAGGTACTCGATCCCCTCGAGGAAGAACGCCGTGACCCGGTCCTGCTCGACCGCCCGCTGGAGGAATGCACCGTACGCGTCAAGGTCATTCGGCCGGAGGGTCAGTCCGCGGCCAATGTTGGTCAACCAGTAGATCTCCACCGGTCGCGGGCCCACGTGGGCCCGGAGCCGGTCGGGAGACTCCCGGACGATGCACACCCCGCGGTGCCCCGCCGCGGTCGCGTCCAGAAATTTCGCGAAGGCGGGCAGATACGAGGGTGCGATCACGAGGGTGATCCCGCCCGAGGGAATCGCGGGAGGGATCGGCGCGGGGGGCGGCTCAGGTAGGGGGCCGGGAACGTCGACCTCCGGTGCGCGTGCGGGGGCGGTGGCTGTTTCCAGACTGCTTTCCGGGGGCGCCAGGATTTCCGAAGTGTCCGGGACTTGGTCGGCCGCGGCCGGGGACAACGTGGCTTCGACCGGGGGGGCGGCCGGGGGAGTCGATGGGGCGTCTCCGGGGGTCGGACCCGCCGGGGGCACTACGTTGGGTTCGGTTGGGGCGATGTTGGGAGATTCGGGCAATGTAGCGATCGGGGGTCCGTCGGGCGAACTGGGGGCCGGCTCTGTTTCTGCGAGTACCTCGGTCGGCGCCGCCACCTCCTGGGTCGGCGCGTCGGTTGCCGAGCTGTCGAGAGCGATCTCCGGCGGAATGACCGACGACTCGCCCGACGCCGGAGAGCCTCCTTCGGTCAGAATTCCCTCCGACGATGCGTCAAGGATCCCTGTTGGGTCCGGGGTCAAACTGACGGGTGGTTCGGAGCGGCCCCCGTCCAAAGTGCTCGGAGCTCCTGGGAACGATACCTCCGCGGTGGGCGCACCCCGCTCAACCACGGGGACAGCGTCCGTCCCGGCCTCTACCCGTTCGGGAAGGAGGGACTCGACCGACACGTCGGGTCCGCTCGGAGGAATGAGTTCGGATATCGCTTCCAAATCAGCGGGCTTCTCAGAGAGCGCCGCTTCGGCTCCTGAGTCCGTGATGGCAGGAGGATTTTCGGAGGAGGGCTGTGAGCTGGTGTTGGGTGGGATGCCCTCCAGCATCCACCCACCTTGATTCTCCGCTTCTAGCAGAGGCGCTTCTGGGGCGGATGTCTCGCCCGTACCCGGTCCCACGTCACTGCCCTCCGCAGAGGTCACCCGTGTCGCGGGTTCTGGAGGAGCCAACGGACCGGGCTCGGCTTGAGCCGGTTCAACATTGTCGGAAATGGTGGCGGTCGATTCATCCGGGAATGCTGGCGGTGGAGCCTCTTCGATGACTTCCGCGGCCGTGGGGGGTGGAATCTCCCGTAGTTCAATGAGGGGTTCGGGGGAACGCGCCGGGTCAATGGATGGTGCGTTCTCACTTTGCGTAGGTTGGGTCCCTGCGAATTCGAGGTCCGCCGAAGCGAGGTCCATCGGGACAATAGGCGCGGCCGTCAGGGGCTCGGGTGATGGCGCGGGAAGCGCGATTGGGACCTCGGCCGTGGATTCGGGGAAAGGAGCGAAGGCGGGAGAGGAAGAGTCGGGCTCTCTCACGGTGGACTCGGCGGGAGGGGTCGAGGGCAACGCCGGGGCCTCGGTCACATCAGGTAGGACGGCGGCCGGGGAAATTCCTGGAACGGTGGGTAGACTCTCTGGGCTCGGAATCGGGACCGCCGGGGCGGCCGTCGCGATCGCGGGTGGGAGGATCACGGCGGGCAGGCGTGCGGTGGATTCGAGAATATTGACGGGAGGGTCGGCAACTCCGGCGGGCGCGTCCCGCACCCCCGCGTTCGACGACCGAAGGGGCGAAGCGGCGGTGCCGGCGGGCGACGCGGCCGGGTCGTTCGATGGGTTCCGGATTGGTACCGGATTCCCAGGGGAGAGAGTCGCTCGGGAGCGGGTCAGCGGAACCGTCGCCGGACGATCCGAGACCGATCCCAACTCGGCCTGATCCCGACCCAGCGACAATGCAACGACGCCCGCCCCTCCGTTTCCGGCTCCGGCCCGGATCCGCGATCCGGCCGACCGTGCAGGAACCGTTCCACCTAGTTTTCGAACGAGCGACTCAGCGATCGGTCCCCCAAAGCCGGGGAGCCGATCGATCTGCTCGAAGGGGGCGTGTCCAAAATCCTCCAACGAGTGAAGACCGGCCGCCCACGCTCCGGCCACTTTGGCCGGTCCGAGCAGGGGCGCGCCCAGTACTCCGTCGAGCTCCTGGACGAGGGAGCGGATCTGCTCCTCCCGCGCGACCTGTTCGGGGCTCGCATAATCGACCTCACCGACCCCAGCGGCGGGACCCGATCGGCGCGAACGAATGCGCGAGAGTCGTACGCGCGGAACCCGGTGTTTCTCGCGTGGAGCACGCGTGACCCCGCCGGCCAGATACACCCACCAATGAACTCCCGTCCGGGTCCGTCCGAAGAGGCTGTTCGACCGATGTAACTCGGCCGAGGGGTCCACCACTCGAACCTCGGAGACGCCGAGGAACAGCGCCAGCGCTCGGGAGGAGGCCCGAAGTTCGCTGGCCAACGGGTCGACGACGGCGATGACCACGGGTCCCCGGTCGGTTCCGGTAGGAGGAACCGTCCGTCGGAGTTCCCGCTCGATCCGCGACAGCAATCGGAACGCGTCCGGGGAGACCGGGGGCGGATTGTGGGTGGGGATCGGTTGTTGAGCCGGCAGTTCCGCATACAGTTCTCCCAGGGTCCACGGAAGTGCTAGAATGCGTTCCGGGAGGGTCTCCACATACTCGACCATGGAAGGGAGGATCTTCCGCGACAGTCCCCGGACGACGACCGAGAGTTCCTCGGTGGACGCCGCTTCACCCCGCCGACGGGCGGGCATCCGACGCAATACGTGAAGGATCTGACCGGCCTCCTGCGGGTAGGCACGCTGGATCTCCGCGAGGACCGGTTCGAGCGAACGCTGCCGCCCGGTCCAGGGGGTCCCCGGTCCGAACGCCTCGAATCGTACGACCCGGGCGAGCCGCTGGATGGTAGCGCGATCGCCGCGCAAGCTCGTCGCCAGTTCGTCGCTGGGGACGACCGCGGTGAGTGAGGGGATGGGAGTGGAGGGGTCCAGTCCGACGCGGCGTCGGAACCGACCGACAGCGAGCTCGACCGATGCCCAGCGCTCCCACGACTTGATCGCGCCCTCGTCCAGTAGGGCCGAGTCGAGGGGGTCGATGTTCGCCTCGAAGAGGCTGGTCCGGCCCGGTACCAGTGCGGCAAAGACCGCCTCGGCGATATGGGGTGAGACGGGGGCGAGGACCACGGCGGCCCCCCGCAGGATGTGATGCAGGGTCCGCAGCGCCGCCCGTCGGGACGGGGGCGTGCCCGTGCGGTCGAGTCGGGGACGGACCCGCGCGACGTACGTTTCGAGATCGTTCGTCAGGAACGCCGTCAATCGGCGGTGGGCGGTACCCGCCGCTTGGTGGTCGTAGTCGGCCAGAGTCCCGAGTCGGACCCGCTCCCACCGGGCGAGAATGGAGCGATCCTCGGTCTCGAGTTCACCGAGCGAGCCGTCGATCGGCTGGGTGAAGTTCGCCAACTGTGCGGGGTCGCACCGGTCGAGCATCTCCCGCGCGAGGCTCCACCAACGTTCGAGGGTGCGCGCCTCCTGGCGGCAGCGATCGGGAAATGTCGGACCGGACCGCTCCCGCTTCTCCCCGCGGACGAGCGCGGCGCGGACCGCGTCGGCCCCGACCGCAGCCACCAATTCGGTGACCCCGCCTTCGGGAACTCCGGGAAGGAGCGTAAGTCCCACATCGTTGGGGACTCCCATCACTCCCGACATCGCGGCGAGGTGGTGGACGAGCGCCGGGGCACGTCGGCGCTCGTTCAGGTAGAGCCAGGCGGAATCCCCGGCCGGAAACGGATCGAAACGGGCCCATGCGCCCAGGACTCCGGCCATCGAAGGAAGGAGGTGTCGGCCGACCGGATTGCGACGGTTGCCGCACGGACAGTCCGCCCCCCCGGAGATCGGCGCGAGGCGTTCGCAGCCCGGGCATTCCAGCAGGGTCACGGTCGAAGGGCCGGGCGACGCGGTCTGGGGTTCGCTGATGGGCCACGCGGCGACCTCGACCTGTCCCACCGGAGGGTCTCTGGGCAGCAGCCGACGATACAGGTCCCGTCGCTCGGCCGGCATTCGGGACGGCTCGAGACACCAGGCCCGTCCCGGGGCCCAGACCAGGGCGGTTCCGCAGATCGCGCAGTGCGGAACGCCGCGTCGCACCCGAAGTCGCGCAAAGAGCGCGCCGTTCTCACCGAGGTCGCGAGCGACGAACTCGTTCGCGGTCGGAATATCGAGCCCGGAATACTTGTGGGAGAGCGTAAAGGAAAGTTGTCCCCGAGGAGTCACCAACGGCCAACCGGCGATCCCGAGCCGATCCGCGATCTGGGCGTCGCTGCCTCCGTGACCCGGTACGAGCGGAACGATCCCCGTGCCGCTGTCGGTGACGTCCGCGACCGCGAGGACGGTGCCCGAGGGGGCGGTCAATTCCCCCCCCATGGGGAATTCGTGGCGGAGCGGGTATTGGTACGCGCGCCCCTGCCAACGCAACCCGGTTCCTTCCTCGAGGACTTCCACCTCTCCACCCGGCAACCACTCGAGCAGTCGGTTCAGCGAAGCGCGCGACGTCAGGATCTTCTCGTCGACGCCTCGACGTCGGTACCGTGCGACGACGTAGGGGAGGGTGGGGCTCATCAGGAGGGCGCTGGCTCCGAGCAACCGCCACGGAGCGTCCACCCACACGAGGGCGTGGACGACCTCCGCTCCGTCGGAGACGGGGAATCGGACCAGGTACGTGTCTCCCTCCTCCTGTTGGTAGATGATCCGTTCGGGAGTCCGAGCCTGGGCGCAGGTGGGGCAGACGCGGAGCGAAGTGTCGCGGGTCGCGACGAGACCGAGGCTCGCCATTCGACCGAGAATCGTTTCGACGCCGGATCGACGATCCCCCGTGTCCACCGGGACCCCCGCGGCGCCGCCGGTCCACACGGACAAGGAGCGCAGCAGCGACAGGCCCGGCGCGTCGGGTTCGCCGTCGCGGCGGAGGGTGCCCAGCGCGCGGCGCCCCGCGAGGGCGAGGTATCGGGCATCGACGTCCGCGGCGACCGCACGAAAGGCGACGAGCCCGGGGTCGTCCCCGGTAATGAGGGCGCCTTCAAATTGGTGGACGATTGGACTCGTGGACCGGCCGATGATCCCGTCCGCCCGAGGCAGCCCCCGGGCCGCCCAGAGCTCCCGGGCCGCCCGCTCGACGTCCGCCGGTCGGTACTTTTCCGCGAGGACCCCCATGGAATTGAACCGCGCGGCGAAAGAATACGAGGGTGCGCGAGAGGAATAAACCCTCTCTTCCCACCCCCGTCGTCCCCCGACCTCCGAGCGCCAGCAACTCTTATCCTCCGGCCGCGGTCCCCGCTCACCCGAGGAGATTCCCGATGGCCTGGACGCAGCAAGAGGTCCGCGAGTTGAAGGAGGGCCGCTACGTGCTGATCGACGAGGAGCCCTGCCGTATCATCAGCATCCAGACGTCCAAACCGGGAAAGCACGGGGAAGCGAAAGCGCGGATCGACGCGGTCGGGATCTTCGACCGTCGGAAGCGCAGTGTCGTATTCCCAGTCACGCACAAGGTCCAAGTGCCGATGATCGGCAAACGCCAAGCCCAGGTGCTCTCGATGACCGACACCGAGGTCCAACTGATGGACCTCGAGTCGTACGAGACCTTCAGCCTCGCCGTGGATGCGGAGACCAAGGCCCAGATCGCCCCGGGCGGCGAGGTCCAGTATCTCGACGCGATGGGGAAGCGCCAGATTACCCGGACGTAACGCGCCCCCGGAACGAGGGGCCCCGGAGGGGGGCCGCTCTCTCGTTTGATTAATAAAGGGGGCCGGGCATGAATCGTGTGCCGGAACCTTCGGAGCTGCGAGGCTCCGCGGGCCGGGGCTAGGAGGCGGGACGTATGTCAGGTCCGGGAGGGATGGGCGCCGTCCCGTCGTCCCGGTTGACCCGCATCCTTCAGGAAAAGGCCGAGGAGCTCAAGCGCAAACGCCAGGCCGGCGAGGTCCTCCAAAAGGAGGCGGACGAGAGAGTGGGCCAACTCGGGCGTCTTGGGATTACGCTGCCCGAAGTCCCGGAGCGGGCCCGCCAATTGCACGAACTAGTTCGGCGGTCGGATTGGGAAGGGGTGGAACTCCAAGCCCGGGCCCTCCTGGATTACCTGGCAAGCCACGTCGCGACGGCGATCGAAGAACGGCGTCGCAAGACGGTCGAATCGGTCGATCGGCTGACGGCGGCCGGAGTCCCCGTGCCGGCCGCTGCCCGCGGCGAGATCGAGGCACTGGCCCATCCTCCCCCGGACGCCCCGTGGGCGGACAGCGTCGCCCGTCTTGTTCGGGTCGAAGAGGAGCTGGCGCGGACCGGCGCCGAGAACATCTCGGTCTCCCAGAACCGCGCGAAGACGCTGGCGGAGTGGGCGGGCCTCAGTGGTTCTCGACTCACCGAATTCCAAAAGAAGGTCGACCTGGCCGTTCAACCCGCCAAGGACGGCCGAGTGGCCGAGGCACTGACCGGACTCGCGGCGCTCGAACGGGAGGAGTTGCCGGAGGCCAAGACCCGGCACGACACCGCGCGCGCCGCCGCTGAAAGCCGGCTGCTGGTCGCAAAAGAACACGGCGCGTCGACCGCGGAACTCGAGGCCGCCTTGCACGACGACGCGGGCGCCTCCCCGGAACGGTGGCCCGAAACGGTCGCCGCGATGGAAGGATCGCTCGAACGACTCGGCGAAGTCCTCCGGGAACGGACGGCGCAAGTGCTCGGCTCCCTTCGTCTCTCCCTGGATGCCCTCCCCGAGTACGGCACGGACCCCTCCGAGGCCCGCGTCGCCGTCGACGCGGCGATCTCCCGACTTCCCTTCGTACCTGCCGGGGAGATCCCGGCGCTCCTGGCGGAGGCGCGGAGGGCCGCGGAAGAACCAATCGTGGCGGTGGTGGCCGCCCTCCTCGATGAGGTGCGTCCTCGGATCTCGGAGGCACGCCGGCTCGGACGCGACCCGAGCGAAGTGTTCGCCGCGATGAACCGGGCGCGCGAAGCGTTGCGACTCAAGATCTATTCGGAGGCGTTGGCCGCGAGCCAAGAAGCCGCCGAGCGGGTCGCCAAACTCACCGAAGACCTGGACGCGGCGCGCGACGAGCTCCAGGCGCTGGAAGAGATGGTCGCCCGATTCCACCAAGCGGGTTTCAACCCGGAAGGATTCGAGGCGACGATCGGCCGCGCGCGCGCGCACCTCGAACGGGCGGAGGTCGAACAGGCCCGGGCCCTCCTCCGCGATACGGTAATCCAACTCGGACGGGAGGGGCTCAAACTGTTCCTGGAGCGGTGGACCGCCCTCGACCGAGTGCGGGAGTACGCGCGGGACCACGGGTTCCTCACGGCGGAGGCCAGCGCGACTCTGGACGAAGTGCGGGTCCTGCTGGACCAAGGCGATCTCGGGGGCGGTGCAGAGCTCCTGGGGAGGGCGGAGGTCGAGCTGCGCAATTCCGCGGGCCCCTACGTTTCGCGACGGGTCCTGGAGATGGAGCAAGGGTTCGCGGACATCACCGACGACGCCCTGACCGGTCCGGTCCGCCGATTGCTGGCCGACGCCGACGTGACGCTCCGAGTCAAGGAGGACCTGATCGCCGCGATGGAAGCCTTGCGCAAGGCGGAGCGCGATTTCGCGGCGGTCTTCGCGGTCCACGCAAGCGCCCTGGTCGACCTGCTCGAAGAGGAGCGCCGGGTGCTCGAATCGATGGGGGGCGCCGGCGACGAGATCCAGCGTCAGATCGACGAGGTCCAGCAGATCTTCAACATGGGAGACTTCGTCAAAGCCTCCCGAGCCTCGCAGGAGATCCGCACCCGGGCCCAACAGCAACAACTGCTTCGCAGCGAGGAGGCCATCTCGCACGCTAAACTCGCCCTCGTCGAGCTGGAAACGCTCGGACTCGACCTCGGCAAATTCCGCTCCGACCTCGAGGAAGCCCAGGCGGCCGCCCGCGCCGGCCATTTTGCCGAAGCCCATCGGCTCTCCCAACTTCTTGAGGAGACCTCCATCCGCACTCGGGCTCAAGCCCAGTCGATCGTGGAGGAGGTGGCCCAGGCTCAGGAATTGCTCGGCGACCTGCGCGAGGTCGGGGTCGACCCCGAGCCGTTCTACGAACCGATCCGCGCGGCGCGACTTTCCGTGCAATCCCTCGATTTTGACACGGCGCGCGCCACCATCCAGGCGGTCCGACAGAAGCTCGGGGAGGCGGCGGCCCGCACCGAAACCGACCGGTTGTTCGGCGAGATCGAACGTCTCATCGAGGACGGCCGTCGCCTTTCGGCCCCGATGGAACCGTTCGCAACCCAGCTTCACGGCCTTCGGACGGAGCGGGCGACCGCACCGGCGGAAGCGACCCGGACCGCGACCCGGCTCCTCCACGAGGAGCTCGTCGCGATCCTCGTCCCCATCCTCGAAGAGAACCTGCGCTCCCTCGAGCGTGATCTGGACATCGCGCGGGGAGCGGGCGTCGACCTCGACCGTATCGTCGCCCCGCTCTCCGAAGCCCGCCGGAGGATCTCCCTCCCGGTGCCCGTCGGGGCCGCCGCGCTCCTCGACGCCGCCCGGGCCGAGTTCATCGGCACCCGGGGTTTGGTCGAGCACGCGGAACGAGTTTCGAAGCGCGCGCGGGAGGCGATCGCGCAGGCGGACCTGCTGCGCGTTGACTTGGGGGCGTCCCGCGGGGCGATGGAGCAGGTCGAGACGGCCCTCGCGCGGCGAGAGTACGCCCGCGCGATCGAGCTCGGAGGGCCGCTGGAGCGCGAAGTGCTTCAGGCGACCTACCATCATGTTTCAAAGACCCTCGCGGGATTCCGGGCCACCGTCAGCCGGCTTCGGAACGAGGGCGGCGACACGACGGTCGCCGAGAACCTGCTGCACCAGGCTCGCATGGCCCTGGACGAGGGACGGCCGGTCGACGCAGTGCAGCTCGCTTCGAAGAGCGAGGCGGAACTGGAGCGGGCCGAACTCCAACGGCGCATCGCGGAAGGGTCGATCGAGGCCGCCGAGCGTTCGTTGGCCCGGGCGGCCCAGGACGGGGTCGTCGTCCCGGGGGCGATCGCCGAGATGGAAGCCGCGCGGAAGTTCATGGAAAAGCGCGTTTACCCGGATGTTCTCGAGCACGCGATCCTCGCGACCGACATCCTCGTGGTCGGGCGGGAGAGTCATCGGCGCGCGAAGGAGGCGTACGCCGCCGCCGAATCCCAACTAAAAGAGGCTGCGGGATTCGGCGCCACCATCCAAGAGGCGGAACAACGCCTCGGGGAAGCGCGGCACCTCGTGGACGAGGGCCACTACCCCGAGGCGATCCGCGCGTGTCGGGAGGCCACCGAACTGGGCCGCTGGGCGATCGAGCGCCTGTTCGCCGGACCGATCGGAGACATGCGTCGCCTCGTGGACGGGGCCCGCAAGGAAGGTCTCACCACCGAGGTGGACCCGATCGAGGCGGTCGTCATGGAGGCCGAGGCGGCACTCCGCGCGCGCGAGTGGCGGATCGCCCGAGAGGCGATCGCCCGAGCCGAGTCCGCGAGTCGCAAGGTGTTCGAGTCCATCGTCGAAGTGCGCTGGAGGGAGGTCGAGGCGGAACTGGGTCGAGGGCCCACCCCGACGGAGGACGAACGGACCCGACGGAAGGACGTGGCCTCCGCGCTCGACGCGCATCGCTCCAAGGGTGATTTCGGTAGTGCCCTCGGGTTGGTCCGCGAGGAGCTGGACGTCGCCCGCCGCCACCGACGCGACGCTCTCGAGGCGGGCCTCGTCCAACTGAAGGACCGCCTCTGGGTGGGCGAGCGGCTGGGCGTCGACACGACCCCTGTCATGCAAACGTTCAGCGAGGCGAGGGTGGCGCTCGACGCCGGCCGCCTGAGCGAAGGGGAGGCGTTGTTCCGTCGGGCCACGGACTCGCTCCAGCACGCCATCGCCGAACCGTTCACCCGACGGCTCACCGAACTGCTAACCGAGATCAACTTCGCGGCCGACGGGCTCCGGGTGAGCGTCGGACCGGTCCGAAAGCGCTACGAAGAGATCGAGGCCCTCTCCCACGCCGGCCAGCATCTCGAGGGGAGCCGACAGTTACTCGCGGCCGAGGAGGACCTCGCCCTCCGCAAGTCGCTCCACCGGGAGCTCATGAATCTTCACTACCTCATCGACGCGGCCCTCGGACGGGCCGCGGAGCGCCGGGTCGACACTACCGAGGCGCGGGCGCTCCTGGCCGAATCAGTACGGCTCCGAGACTCGGACTACACCGCTGCGCTCGAGAAAGCTCGGGACACTCTGCGTCGACTGCAGGGCGACGCCCCGTCGCCCAGTCACCCGCATGTGACAGAGCCAGCGGCCGCTCCCGCCTCGCCCCCGCCGGCTCCGGCCGAGAATTCGCCTTCCGGGGGAAGTGGTTCCACCCCGTTCTGGCCGTTCCGACGGAATCCGCCCCCCAGCTAGGGGCGACCTACGCCGAGGCAAACGTACCGGTCGAACCAGGGCCGAGGCCGGGCAGGCCCCGCGGAGGCCCGAGGCCAAGTCGGTCGTATTCGACCGTGTGTTTGATCGATCGTCGGCGGAGCAATCCGGAAACCTGCTCGGTGATCTGGACCACTTCCTGGCAGCGGGCAGGCTTGGTGAAGTAGAATTCGACCCGCTTCTCGTCCGCGAGAGGGAAGATCAGGCGGAGGCCGAACGCGTCCTGTCGGTTGTACCCTGCCGGTTTCCGGTCGCCCTTGAGGTCCCGAAGGTTCTCGTCGAGAAGTACGTCCGGCAGCAACGGGTCGGAATCCTTGACGAACGGACGGTTCATCTCCACGACCCTTCGATGGATGTCCGGATAGACCCGCACGAGGTCGATGTAGGAGCCTTTCGGTTCAAGGAGGATGTGGCCGCTACGGGCCTTTACCGGTGGCGTCACTGTTGACCAAGGGGAGGCCAACCTCTTAGGGACTTCGGACGGGTACGAAACAACTCTGGGGCCACGCGCCCACTTCGGTCCGAGCCTACGGCCGCGAAAGGCTCAAAGAGTGGGTCCAATAGGGGAACGGGGCGCTCCCGTAGTCTAGTGGTCAAGGATAGAGGCCTCTCGAGCCTTTGACGCGGGTTCAAATCCGGTCGGTCCAATGGGCCGGCCGGTGAAACTCCCGCCGGGAGCATCCCTACCCCCGTCCAGACCTCCGACAGGCGCCGGGTAAATCTGCCCGTCTCCAATCGTGAGGTCTTCATGGAAACGGCAATGGATTGTCGCGCACGAAAAACTAGTCCGACGCGGATTCAGAAGGGCTATCTTAGAGAGGGCAATCGACCACCCGTGGGCGCACCGTCTGCGGAATCTACCCTGAGTAGATCGTGGGCCGGCCCCGCAGCCGTGCCGCCACCGGGTGGGAAGGGGTTTGGGAGTTGGTTTCCCTACGTCGCCGTCGGCCCCGTTTGCGTGATAGTGCTGATGCTACTTTCCGGACTTCCTATCTCCGCCTTGAGTTCGCCCTCGGCGAATGGCCTGCGCACCGACGATGGCGGTGCGATTCCACCGGTCAATGTTACCGCCACCGATTCAGTGTCAGTCCAAAATTCCACGGTTGGAAACCTGTCGAACTTTTGGGGCGCGGGCGTCCGGCCCGAGGTAAGTCTCGACAACGCGACAAACGAGACAGCGCCTACACCGTTGAGTTGGTACGAGTGGCCGGCGGGCGCAATCGCCGATGCCTACAACATGACCAGCGGCACGCTTTGGACCGGGGGTTACGCGAGTGCGGTTATGACAAACGAATCAAATTTCGTGCGCTGGTGCAAGTCCGTGGCTTGCAACGCGATCCTATCGCTCCCCGGTGAGATCGACGACCCAACATTGGCGGCCTACGAAGTCTACTACACGGTGGACCGACTGAATTTCACCCCAGCGTATTGGGAGGTCGGGAACGAGCCCTATCTTTGGAAGCACTTCGGCGAGAACTGGAGTACGTGGTCCCCAACCGACAATTCTCCCGTAACGGCGGCCGTATACGCTCAAGTCGTTCAGTCGTACATCTCCGCCATCCGCAACGTC
>JAKIVW010000042.1:5189-12698 GCA_022750355.1 Thermoplasmata archaeon | reverse complement strand
TCCTTGAAGTAGACCTCGTGGTCCGGACGATTGAACGCGTGGTGCGCCATCATCTCGAACTCGGTGAAGTGACGACCGCTGCGCCCGACCTCCTCGAGGTCGATGAACCGGAGGCACGGCTGGCTGATCGTGAGGGGATTCGCGGGCGGCGGGATCGCGCCGCTCGTTACCCACGGCTGGAAGTCGTAGATCGACGCCTGGGTGAAGAAGACGTCATTCCGCCACCGCGCGACGGTGGGATAGCGGCGGATCCGGGTGTGGCCCCGCCGCTCGAAGAAGGAGAGATAGGTCTCCCGCATTTCGGTGTACGAGTACGCCCGTCGAAAGATCGGGTGCCCGACGAACCCGTAGTCCCGACAGGGCGCCTCCTGACACCGGTCGTGGTCTCCGAGCGACCAGAACGCCGACCCGCAGACGACGCAGGTCCTTCGTTGGAACCCTTCCTTCCGAAAGAATTGGAGGTCGTATTCGGAAGAATCCATGGGCGGGCGGCCGACGCCCCTCGGTGCTTTAACAATTCGGCCGCATCCTCACGCGTACCGCCGATGGGGACGTTCGTGGGCGGCGCAGGATGACGAGGATGGCGACGCCCGCTCTGCCCCTCTCGCCCCGGACCGTACGTCGGGCGACGCTCCTCCTCATCGCGCTTCGGATCGGATACGCCTACAACTGGTTCGATGTCGGCCCCGGCCTCCCCGCCATCGGAGCCGAGTTCGGGGTGGGCATCGCGGACTGGGGCCTCCTGATCGCGTCGTTCCTGGTGGGCGCGGGTTTGTTCCAGGTCCCGGCCGGCCTGCTCGCGCGACGATACGGTTCGCGAGCCGTTTCCCTCGCCGGGACGGCCCTTCTCGCGATCGGGGGGGTCGGAAGCGCGTTCGCCCCCGACTTCGCCGCCCTGCTCGCGCTCCGCCTCCTTTCGGGGATCGGGGCCGGCCTGTTCTTCTCCCCGGCGATCGGGCTCGTCGCCAGTCTCTACCCCGAAGGACGACGCGGAGTTCCGGTCGGCACGTTCAGCTCCGCCTTCAGCGCGGGAGCCGCGCTCGGCCTCCTCGGGAGTTCGGCGCTCGTCCCGCTCCTCGGTTGGCGATGGGGGGTCGCGGTGGGCGGTCTCGCGCTCGCGGTGATCACCCTCGCCGCCTACGTCGCGATCCCCCGCAACGCCGGAGGACCCGTCCGCACCCCGCCGCCGGCCGGGATCCCGGCCGCGCTCCGCTACCGGGGAACCTGGGCCGTGGGCCTCGCCTTCATCGGGGTCGAGGGGGCTTCGTTCGCCACCGGTCAGTTCATCGTTCCCTACGGGGAAACGGTGCTCGGTTGGGCGGCGCTGCTGGCGGGCGGCGTCGGAATGATGTTCGTGCTCCCGAGCGTGGTCGGGGGTCCCGTCGGGGGTTCGATCGCCGAGCGGCACTCCAACCACCGGACCCAATTCATCGTCGCGACGCTCGTCGGGGCGTGGGTGCTGCTCGCGTTGCCGTTCGTCGGCTGGGTCGGAGCGATCGCGATCGGCACGGCGTTCTCCTTCGGGTACGGCGTGATCTACGCGGTGATGTACGTCCTTCCCCACTACTGGAGGTCGGTGCCGTCCGCCGAGATACCGCTCGCGATCGGACTGTTCAATTCGATCCAGCTCGCCGGGGGAGCGGTCGTTTCGGCGGCGTTCGGCTGGGTGGTGGCCGAGCGCGGGTACTCCGTCGGATGGGCGTTCCTTTCGGCGGCGATGGTCGTCTTCCTCGTCGCCCTGCTGGCGTTACCGCCGACCGTCGGTGCCGCGGGTCGTCCGCCGGGCGCGGCGGAGCCCGTCCCTCCCGCCGTGCCCGGCCCGTAGCGCACATCGCCGCGATCGGGCACTCGGGGCACCTCGGGCCGATCGGCCGGCACAGATTCTGTCCGTGCTGGACGAGGAGCGGATTGACCGGGATCCAGTACCGGGGGTCGACCGTGCGGGCGAGCTCCCGCTCGGTCTCTTCGGGAGTCCGGGTCCGAACCACGCCGAGCCGATTGGAGATCCGGTGGACGTGGGTGTCGACGGGGATCGCCGGGATTCCGTACCCGAACACGAGCACGCAGTTCGCGGTCTTGGGGCCGACGCCCCGCAAGGACGTCAACTCCTCGAACGTGCGGGGGACCGTTCCCCCGTACCGCTCGAGGATATCGCGGGCGACCTGCCGGATCACCCTCGCCTTCGTGTGATAGAATCCCGTCCTCCGGATGAGAGGCTCGACCGACCGGGTCGGGGCGCGGGCGAGGGAGGCGGCGTCCGGGTAGCGGGCGAACAGGAGAGCGCTCGCGACGTCGGTCGCCTCGTCGCGCGTCCGTTGCGAGAGGATCGTTCCGACCAGGACCTGGAACGGGTCCTCGGCGTGGTCGCGGAGATACGGGGTCCGCCAGTCACCGGTCCGATAGAACGTCGACAGACGGTCGAGCAGGGTCTCCCAGTCGAAGGGAGGGTCGCTCACCGGGGGGCCCGCCGTCGGCCGACCGGGAGCGAGGACGCGGTCGTCGGGGGCGGCTCCGGTGCGGCGAGAGAAACCCCCGGGTCCGACAGGTCCGGCTCATCGCCGGTGCCGGTCGGGCGCTGGAGTTCCCCGATGAGATAGTCGCTTCCGACCACCAGGGTGAACCCCTCCATGCCCGTGGACGCTCGGGCGAGACGCAACCCGTCGGCCGGGGTGGGGGCGATGACGATCCGGCGGAATCGGCCGTTCGCGACCGGCCGGAGTTCGGCGACCGGGATCGCCCGGTCCGAGCGCACCGGCACCAGCACGATCGTCTGGGCGAGCGGGGCGAGCGCGTCGAGGATCCGCCCCACCTGCTTTCCCACCAGGCATCCGAAGACGATCGCGTTCTCCGCGGGGTCGGAGAGCGGTGCGATCTCCGCGAGGCTGAGCGCGAGGGATCGGGCGCTTTCGGGTGTGTGGGCGACATCGTAGAACAGATCCGGCCGGCGGGCGACCCGTTCGAGACGTCCGGGCCAGGAGGCCCCGGCCAGGCTGCGCCGGACGGACTCCGCCGAGAGCGACCGTCCGGTCGAGGAGAGGAATCGGGCGGCCGCGGCCACCGCGACCGCCGCATTGGACGCTTGGAACGTGCCGAACATCGGAAGGGCGACCCCGTCGATCCGGGTCGCCGGGAGACGAACGTCGAACTGTTGCCCGTCCTCGGAGAGGGTGCGGTTCTCGACGGCGACCTCCCGACCCAGATGCCAGAGGGGCACGCCCGCGCGACTCGCTTCCGCCTCGACCACGGCTCGGGGGCCCGGCGGGAGGTCCCCGATCACCCCGGTCATGCCCCGCTTCAAGATCCCCGACTTCTCGCTCGCGATCGCCTCGAGGGTCGCCCCCAACAGCTCCGTGTGTTCGAGCTCGATGGTCGTGATGACGCCCACTCGGCTGTCGAGGATGTTCGTCGAGTCCAGCCGGCCGCCGATCCCTACTTCGATGACTCCGACGTCGATGTGGGACCGGGCGAACCATTCGAACCCCAGGGCGGTCGTGACTTCGAAGAAGGTCGGCGGTCGGTCGATCGCCCCCTGACGCTCGAGCCGGGTGGCCAAGGCATCGATCCGGTCGAGTCCCGCGACCACCTCCGTCCGGGGGATGGGGGCACGGTCGACCTGGATGCGGTCCCGGTAGGTCGCGAGATGGGGAGAGGTGAACAGGCCGGTCCGGAGGCCGTGGCCGCGCAGGATCGCCTCGGTGAGGGCGGCGGTCGAACCCTTCCCCTTGCTGCCGGTGATGTGCACGGCGGGAAACGCCCGGTTCGGGTGGCCGAGGCCTTCGCACAACGCGGTGATGACCTCGAGTCCGGGCCGGATCCCGAAGCGGCGGCGGGCGAAGAGGGTCGAGAGTGCCGAGGAGTACGGGTCGGGCGAGGGAGTCGCCGTTGGAGGAGCACGGGGTCGGGGCATGTCCGTCGCGCGCGATCCCCACCGGCTAGTACGTCGACCGTTCTCGGTAGGAGCCGAAGACGTCCTGGAAGGCCCGTACGATCTCCCCGAGCGTCGCCTTCGCGCGCAGCGCGTCGAGTACGACCGGCATCGTGTTCCCGTCCTCGGTCGCGGCGACCTTCTTCAACCGGTCGATGGCGGCCTCGTACCGGGGCCGGGACCGGGCCGCCCGCATCGCTCGGAGACGGCGGGATTGGCTCCGTCGCGCCTCCTCGGAGATCTTGAGCCGGGGGACCTTGATCGGGGCGTCGACCGTGTAGGCGTTCACGCCGACCACCTTCTCCGTACCCGCTTCCACCGCCCGCTGGTATCGGAACGACGCTTCTTGGATCTCCTTCTGGAAAAATCCGCGTTCGATCCCGGCCACCACCCCGCCCATCGCGTCGATGCGGTCGAAATACCGGTGGGTCTCCTCTTCCATCTTGTCGGTGAGCCACTCGACAAAGTAGCTGCCGGCGAACGGGTCGACCGACTCGGTGACCCGGGATTCGAAGGCGAGGATCTGCTGCGTCCGGAGCGCGATCCGCACGGCGTCCTCGCTCGGGAGCTGGAGCGCCTCGTCGTAGGAGTTGGTGTGGAGCGACTGCGTCCCGCCGATCACGCCCGCGAGCGCCTGCACGGTGGTCCGTACGATGTTCAGCTCCGGCTGTTGGGCGGTGCACGAGCATCCCGCGGTCTGCGTGTGGAATCGGAGCCAGCGGGAGCGCTCGTTCTTCGCCCCGAACTCGTCCTTCATCACGTCCGACCAGACCCGCCGGGCGGCACGGAACTTCGCGATCTCCTCGAAGAAATCGTTGTGAGCGTTGAAGAAGAACGACAGACGCGGAGCGAATTCGTCCACGTCCAAGCCCCGCTCGATGGCCGCTTCGACGTAGGCACGGCCGTCCGCGAGGGTGAACGCGAGTTCCTGCACGGCGGTGGAACCGGCCTCGCGGATGTGATAGCCGGAGATGGAGACCGGATTCCAACGGGGGGTGTGTTGGGTCGCGTACTCGATCGTGTCGGTGACGAGGCGGAGGGCGGGGCGGGGGGGATAGAGGAACTCTTTCTGGGCGATGTACTCCTTCAGAATGTCGTTCTGGGTCGTGCCCCCGAGTCGGTCGAACGGGACGTCGTGCGCGGTGCCCGTGAGGAGGTACATCGCCCAGACGATGTTCGCCGGACCGTTGATCGTCATGCTCGTCGTGACCTCGGCGAGCGGGATCCCGCGGAGGAGCCGAGCCATGTCGTCGAGCGAGCTCACGTTCACTCCGCATTTGCCGACCTCGCCGAGGGACTCGGCGTCGTCCGCGTCCAGGCCGTAGAGCGTCGGGTCGTCGAACGCGATGGAGAGCCCGGACTCCCCGTGGGCCAGGAGGTAGCGGAACCGGCGGTTCGTGTCTTCCGGGGAGCCGAATCCGGAGAACATCCGCATCGACCAGACCCGTCCGCGGTACATCGTGGGGTGAACGCCCCGCGTGAACGGTGGCTGGCCCGGATAGCCGACGCGGTCGAACCCCGAGCGGGGAGAACGGGGCGTGTAGAGGCGATCGACCGGGATCCCACCGAGGGTCGCGAATGGGTCCTTCCGCTCCGGTCCCTTCGCGAGCGCGGGGGCGAGCACGTCCGCTTCCCAGCTCCGACGCGCCTCGACCACCGGGTCCGCACTCGGGGCGCGGCCGGCCCGGCTGGCCCGGGGCGGAGCTTCCGGCCGACTGGCCGACATCAGAGAAACAGAAGCGTCGGGTCGGATAAGTCCGCGGGGCGGACGCGAGGGCGGACCCTAGCTCGACGCGGCCGGACGCGCGGTCGGCGATTTTCGGCGGACCTTGGCCGGGAATCGGAACCCGACCAGGTCGCCCGTTCCCCGACGGGAGACGCGAGCGCCCACCTCGGCCGCGAAGCGGGGGACCGCGTCCCCGGTCCACTTCGTATTGTCGGCGAGCACGGGGGCGCCGGGCGAGAACTTGGGGCGGAGCGTCTCGAGCTCGAAAGTGAGGTGTTCGGGAGTATGGAGGTCGTCATGGAGGAACAGGTCGATCGCGGGGAGCTCTGCGGCCAACGCCGGAAGGAGCACCGTGCTGTCCCCGATGCGAAGGTCCCAACGGCTCGAACGGAACGGGATCGACCAACCGCTCGCGAGGCCCGGAGGCAGGGCGACCGGCGACTCGTCGGATCGGAGGATCGGTCCTCGCTGGTGGGTCGGCAGGTCGATCGAGTGGAGCACTCCGGAACGGTTCCGGTCGAGCGCGAGCAGGAAGTGGGCGGAAGAGACGCCGCTGCTGACGCCGGTCTCCACCACATGCTTCGGCTGGAGCAGGCGGACCATCGTGTAGAGCTCGAACGGGGCGCAGATCGACGCGTACCCCGGGCGACCTCCCGCGACATGGCGCCGGCGCATCTCCTGTTCGACGGGGACGAGGCCATCCAGCTCGGCCAGCACCTCCAAGATACGCTCGACGGGGGCGCCCGAGATCGTGCGCAACCATCGGAGATTGACGGACGCCCGCGGGTCCCCGAGCGCCTTCCGTGCTTTCAAGCCGAGGTCGTGGGCGCGTTGGGCGGCCGAACGATCCGCCGGCGGGGTTGGTTCGCTCATGCGACAGTTCCTCCCCCGATCCGGTCGGGCGGGCCGACGAGATGGGCCTGCCGTATATTGAGCCGAGCGGTGCTGCCCGTGACCTCGCGCTCCGACCGGTCGATATCGATCCGCTCTCGGAAGAACGGCGCGTCCACCACGAGGGTCTCGTACTCACCGCCCTCGCCCGCGACGTGCACGCGTGGGCCGGGTCGATTGGGGCGCTCGAGTTCCCGGAGGGTCGGGAGATCCAGCCGCCGCCCGAGCAGGTCCGGAGAGAGAGACTCCGCCGCCAGGTGTACGAACCGAATGTCGAGGCCCGCGTCGATCTCGGCGCGGACGACGCGCCCCGGGTCCTTTCGCCACAGCGGGGTGAACACCGGTCGTCCGACCTCGCCGCCGACCCGGAGGAGGCGGGACCACTGGTAGGACGACTCGATCGCGCCGGCCACGATCCATCCCGGACCGTTCCCGAGGGCGCGTGTCAAGGAGGCCAACTCGTCGGCCTCGTCCCGGCCCGACACGGGGACTGACCGGAACCGCTTCCCCCAGCTCTTCGCCTGCAGTTCGACCATGTCCAGGTTGGGGGTATGGAACATCATCGAATCCGGGTCTTCGGGACGGAGGACCACGAGCTCGTCCACCGGCCAGCCCTGGGTCTCGGCGAGATAGGCCGCATAGATCGAATCCTTCCCGCCGGAGACGAGCGCCGAAACCGTCATCGCAGGAAATTAACCTGGTAGACCGAGCCCTTCGTGCCAGCGCGAATAGAGGTCGCGTAGGGAGACCTCGGCGAGGGGGTCACCTTTCCAACCGAAGCGGGCGGCGTCCGACGTCACGATTCCGAGTGGGACGCAGGGCAGCCCGCGGAACAAGGACTCGAACTTCGAGGAGGTTTCCGGGGGAACTTCGACCACGAACCGAGAGCCCCCCTCCGCGGCGAGCGCCTTGCCGCCGCTCGCGAGTCCGGTCCGAGCGAGGTCGACATCGAACCCGAGCCCGCCTC
>JAKIVW010000042.1:0-5179 GCA_022750355.1 Thermoplasmata archaeon | reverse complement strand
TGCGAGATCGATGGAGAATCCGAGGTGGCCCCCGAATGCCATCTCCGCGAGAGTGACGGCGAGGCCCCCGTCGGAGATATCGTGGGCCGCGCGGACGGAGCCTGCCTCGACCGCACGGAGGAGCCGTTCTCCGAGTCGTCGGAGTCCCTGCGGGGAGGTCGGCGGGACCCGGAGTCCGGTCTTGCCGTTGAGTCGGGCCCAGAGCGAACCGCCCAGGTCGGGGGAGGATGCACCGAGGAGGAACAGGGAGTTCCCCGCTCCCTTGAAGTCGCTCGTGACGGCCTGACGAAGGTCGGGGACGAGCCCGGTCGCGAGGAGGACCGGGGTCGGCGGGATCTCGGCCCCCAGGCCCCCGTTGTAGAAGCTCACATTCCCGCCGGGGACGGCGAACCCCAGGGCTCGGGCGGCCCGTCCCAGACCCTCCGTGACGGAGGCAAAGTCCCCGAGCACCCGGGGGTCCTTCGGATTCCCGAAGTTGAGACAATTCGTGAAAGCGTCCGGACGCGCCCCCACCGCATACAGGTTGCGAGCGGCTTCCTCGACCACCCACTCGGCCCCCCGACCCGGGTCTTCGCGGCACGCCCACGGTTGGCTGGCGGTCGCCATCGCGAGGCCGGCCCAGTCGTCGGGGAGCGGCTGGAGGATCGCGGCGTCCCCGTGGGAAGGAGAAGTGACCCGCCCGTGCAGGGGACGGACGGCGGTGCGCCCCTGAACCTCGTGGTCGTAGAGGCGGATCACGGGCTCCCGCGAGACGGAGTCGGGGGCGAGGACCAGGTCGGTGAACAGCTCGGCGAGCGCTCCGTGGGACAGGAGCGGGGAGGCGCGGCGGGAGGGAGCCCGCGTCCGCGTGGGCCGCCGAAGCGGGGGAGGGGCGACACGGAATCCGATCCGGAGCCGGGCGGCCGGCGCCGCCTCCCAATCGAGGGTCTCGAAGGGGGGCTCGGTCACCCGTCCGATCGAGTTCGCTGGAACATCGTACCGACGGAAGATGTCGAGGACCGCCTCGAGATGTCGGGGGCGGACGTCCAGGAGCATCCGTTCTTGGGATTCGGAAACCCAGACCTCCCACGGCCGGAGACCTGGCTCGCGCAGAGGGATGCGGGAGAGGTCGATCCGGGAGCCGAACCCGCCGGCGTGCACGAGTTCGCCCGACGCGGAGGCGATCCCGCCCCCTCCCAGATCCTTGAGGCCACGGACCAAACCCCGGTCGAACGCCTCGAGGCAGGCGTGGATCAACGGCTCCTTCATGATCGGGTTGCCGAGCTGGACCGCTCCGCGCGACTCCGACTCACTTCGATCGGTGAGCTCCTTCGAGGCGAAGGCGACGCCCCCGATCCCGTCCCGACCCGTGAGACCGCCGACCAGGACCAGATGGTCCCCGACCGCGTCGGCGCGATTCGGACGGAGTCGTTTCGTGGGGAGGAATCCCACGCAACCGACGTTGACGAGCGGATTGACCACGTACGCCGGGTCGAAACTGATCGAACCCGAAACGGTCGGGACTCCGACCCGATTCCCATAGTCCCGAATGCCGGCGATGACACCGTTCGCCAGGTACCGGGGGCTCTTCACCCCGGGCGGGAGACGTGAATCGGGGAGGTCGAGCGGACCGAAGAAGAGGGGGTCGCTGAGGGCGATCGGTTTCGCTCCGACCGCCAGGACGTCGCGGAGGATCCCTCCGATGCCTGTGCCGGCTCCACCGTACGGTTCCACCGCCGAGGGGTGATTGTGGGATTCGATGCGGAGGGCGTAGGCGAAGCCGTCCTTGAACTGCATCACCCCCGCGTCACCCGTTCCGAGGACGCGGGGACGGGGGTGGAGGGCGGAGAACGCCCGCCGAAGGAACCATCGCGAACTCTTGTAGCTGCAATGTTCGCTCCAACTCTGGGCCAGCCCCGCCAACTCGACGTCGGTCGGTTCTCGCCCTTCCTTCTCGAAGTAGCTGCGGATCTTGGCAAACTCTGTCGAGTCGAACCCCAGCCCCCGCTCCTCCGACAGACGGGCGAGCGTCCTCGTCGAAGCGCGGCGAATCGGAACGATGGTGACCCCCGCGGCCCAGTCTGCCATCATCGGTTACGTCGGGGCCGGCCGGAGGGTCACGCGATGGATCACCGGGTTCGCGAGGAGGCGGTCGATCGCCTCTTGGGAGAGCCGTTTGGCCTCGGTGGCCGAGACGCCGCGGAACTCGAGGTCGTAAATCCGCGCGGTCCCCACCTTCGGAACGGTCGCCAATCCGAGGAGCGAGAGTGACTTTTCGACGCTCTCCGCCTCCGCGTCGAGCACGCCCGGTTTCAACTCGATGCGCACCTCCATTTTCACCACTCGGCCGGAGGTGGACGGCACGAACCCGTCGTATCGACGCGGGCAGATAATCCTGAGCCATGGAAACCGCGGGAAGCCACCAGTAGGTTCCGCGACCCTTCGCCCGAGCCGCTCCGGGTCGGGCCCGACCGGACGACCCCCCAGCGTGTCCCATAAGCCGCCCGGCCAAGGACTGCCGGCTCGGCGGTACTAAGGTCGCGATAAAGCTCTTATAGTGGGCCTTTCTCGGCCCGCCGGCGCGGTGGGGGCCGGCCATCATGGAGGAGTTCATTTGTGGCGTCGAGTTCCTTCGGGGGCCGACGGAGTTCTTCGCGCGCGTGTCGAGCGAAGCTGGAGGGGTGCGTGAGTACCGCGGACCCAATTCCAGCGCGGTGATCGATCAAGTGATCAACGACCTCCAAGAGGAGTTCGAGTCCGCCCCCACGGCGTAGAGGGACTCGATCCGGGCATCCGCCGTTCAGGTTCGCGAAGCCGCATTCTATCGAGGTTCACATCATGGAAAAACCCACGGGATCCAAGGCGCCGATCAGTCGCGCCGTGGAGACGGCGTACACCAAGGTCTGGGGCGAGGAGAACGTCGTGGCTCTGATCGCGCTCAAGGTCGAAACGAGCGAGGCCGATTCCGTCGCGAGCGATGTCGCCAAGTTCGCGGAAGCCGAAGACGTGTTCCTCGTCACCGGTGACACCGACATCTTTCTCAAGGTCCGATTCCCCCACTACGAGGAGTTGAAGGAGTTCGTGCTCCACCGGTTGCCGGCGGTGCACGGGATCCGCGAGTCGAAGACCCTGCTCGTCGTGACCGCCTACAAGGAAGGCGGGGAGACACGACCCGCATGACGGCGCCCTCCTCTTCGGCGCCCGCGGCCGGAGCCGCGGCCGCACCGTCCGCCCCGATGGAGAGTGGGACACCGGAGTTCCAACGGCTCGTCGAGTCGATCTCGCAACTCGCGGAGGACACCTCCGTGCCTCGGAACATTCGACGGGGCGCCCAGTCCGCGAAGGACGAACTGTCCAAGCCGCGCGTCGCCCTCGACATGCGCATCGCGAGCGCGGTCTACGTGCTCGACGACCTCGCCAACGACCCCAATCTCCCCACGCACGGCCGTACCGCCATCTGGTCGATCATCTCGGGTCTGGAGAGCCTTCAGTGAGTCCGCGCTGGCATAGGTTGAAATACGCCTCTCGGGTCCTCGAGGATCGGAGCGGTCGCGGGCCCGTAGCTCAGCTAGGTTGGCCGCGCGGTCTCCCGAGCGGCCCTACAAAGAGCATCCGGCTTTTAACCGGTTGGTCGGGGGTTCGAACGATCGACCCCGCGCGCAGCGCGGAGTCGTTCCGGACGTCCCCCCGGGCCCGTTCCACTCCTTGGAGAATCGCATGAGTCCGAGCACCGCACGTCGCACGAAGAAGAAGGACGCCAAACCCGTCTCGACCCGGCCGTTCATCGCCCACCACCTGGCGCCCCCGCACGTGGTGTTGACGGAGGACGAATCCCAGAAGGTGTTGGTCAGCCTCTCGACGACGGCCGAACGTCTCCCGAAGATCTTCCTCTCCGACCCGGGCCTCCAGACCGACCCCAAGTTCGTCCCGATGCGCGACGCCGGGGAGAACCTCATCGGCCGGATCGTCCGAATTCACCGCCCGAGCCAGACGGCCGGCCAGGCGCTCGCCTACCGCGTCATCGTCCCTTCCTCGGGGAGTTCGTAGTCCATGCGCGAGATCGTAGACGCCTTCTTCCGAGAGCGGTCGATCGTCAACCACCACCTGGCCAGCTTCAACGACTTCCTGCCGACCAAGGACAATCCGAACTCCCGGATGCAACGGATCGTCGACGAGGCCCGCGTCAGCGAGGACTCGACCGAGCGGGGGATCATCCGCCTCGATGTTCAGAAGACCAAGAGTTCGATCTACGTCCGCGTCGGTCGCCGACGGGACGCGCGCGGCAACGTGAACCCCTCCGCCGAGCCGACCATCTTCATCGGGGCTCCGTTCGTCAAGGAGCCGGTGGGCTCGAAACCGACGCTCACGCCCATGGAGGCCCGCCTCCGGAATCTGACGTACCAAGCGCCGATCCATCTCAAGGTCACGGTGGTCGAGAACGGCGTCGAGCGCGCGCCCGAGGACGTCCACATCGGCGACCTTCCTATCATGGTCAAGAGCCGCCCCTGCAACCTCAACCGCTACAAGGTCAGCGAGGACGACCAGATCTGGCTCTCGGACGACGAGTACCGAGCGAAGCTCGTCGAGTACGGCGAGGACCCGCTCGACCCGGGCGGGTACGCGGTCATCGGCGGAACGGAACGGGTCATCATCAGTCTCGAGGACCTCGCCCCGAACCGGATCTTCGCCGAGCACAACGAGCGGTACGGCACGCCCATCGAGAGTGCGAAGGTGTTCAGCCAGCGCGGCGGCTACCGATCGCTGACCGTCGTCGAGAAGAAGAAGGAGGGGATCCTCCAGGTCTCCGTCCCAACCGCGAGCGGCCAGATCCCGCTGGTCATCATGATGAAGGCCCTCGGGATGAAGAACGACGAGGAGATCTTCCAGGCGGTCCTGGGAGAGTTGTACCCCCTGGACGAACCGTTCGTCCAGACGATGAAGCACCTCCTCAATGTCAACCTCGAGGAGTGCGTCTCCAAGAAGCTGTACCCTCCCGAGGGGATCCTCTCGACCGAGGACGCCCTCGTCTACCTCGAGAAGAAGTTCGCGACGGGCCAGGCGAAGGAGTACCGTCAACGCAAGGTCGACGGCATCCTCGACCGCTCGCTCCTCCCCCACCTCGGGGACACGAAGAGCGACCGTCTGAAGAAGGCCCTCTACCTCGCGCGGATGGCCCGTACGGTCCTCGAGCTTCACCTCA
>JAKIVW010000041.1:10560-12706 GCA_022750355.1 Thermoplasmata archaeon | reverse complement strand
CGTCCTCATCGATGGCACCTCCGTCCCGCTCGACCTGCCGCTTACGGTGGCCACGAAGTTGGTGGTCGTCCCGACCTTTTCGGGCGGCTAATGCCGATTGGCCGGTCCGGCGCTCCCCGAAACGAGACCACGATCGGGCGGTGCTCGTGTAAGACGACCCGTTGAACTTCCGGATAGCCTTTAAACCCACGCTCACCGTCTCTAGGTCAGTCTGGAAGATATCTGTGCCATCTAGTTGTCCGATCTGCGAACAACCGATCTCACCGACCGGTTCGCACTGCACCGTCTGCGGGTTCCCCACCGCCCTCGCCATTGAGGGCCTCCGCTCGATGGAGCCCGTCGGAACTCCTGCGCGGACGGACCCGGAGCGTCCGACCACGACCACTCATGTGGTGGCCCCGCCCACGCCCGAGGCCGAGCTCGCCGCGCGGATCAGCCGCGACCTCCGAGCGAAAATGGGCTTGGTCCGCGAACTCGGACGATCGTTCCCGGACGCCACGAACGAGTTGTGCCAAGCCGCGCTCAACGAGGCGGAAGGGCGGGAGAACGAGGCGCTCGAAACGCTTCGAAGCGCCCAGGCACGGCTCGAACGGGAGATCGACGATCTTCTCGAACAGCGTATCCGATCCACGAACGAACGCCGAGAGGCCCTCGCACAGATCGGGGTCCGATTCTCGCTCGGGTCGACTTGGAAGGGGATCGACGAAGAACTCGCTCAAGGGCGAAGGGAGGACGTCACGAACTTCCTTCTCGAGGCGGAGCGTCGGGTCGCCCAGTTCGAATCCGACTGGAAGGGGATCCAGGGGCTCCTCGCCCAGATCAACGGGTTGAAGGACGAGGCCTCCGAGCTGGGACTCCCTCTCGGCGAGATCGCCTCTGAACTCGAAGGGATCCGGGACCGACTGGAGGCCCCGAACCTCACCGAGGAGTCCCTGGACGAGGTCGCGCAGGCCGCGGCCCAAACCCTCATGCTTCTGCACGAAGCGATCCCGAGCTCACTAGAAGACGAGCTCCAACGCCATGCGGTGACGCTGGACCGATTCCCGGAGGAACACGTCCCCAGCGCGGTCGCCCGTCGTCTGCATGTCGAAGCCTCCCGGCACCTGAAGAAGGGCCGCCTCCCCGAGGCGGTGCAGAGCGTCCGGGAGTTGCGCCATCAGATCGAAGCGATCGAAAAGGAGGAGGCCGAGGGCGGCGCCCCGCCGCCCCCCGCGCCGATCTCGGAAGCACGGGAGACCGAGGCCGAGACCCTGGACCGTCTGTTGAAGAAGGCCCGGAGCCTCGCCGCTCGCGTTCGGACCCTCCCTCCCGACAGCGAAACCGCACGGGAGGCGGCGATGGAGATCCGTCAGGCGACGGAGCTCCTCAAGAGCCGCGACCTGACGGAAGCCGACCAGACCCTGGCCCGACTCATGCGGATGCTCGCGGCCGAGGGGTCGCGGGAGTAGGCGATGCCGATCGACCCGGTGCGGACGGCCGAGCTGCGTCGACGGATGGAGGCCCTCGTGGCCCGGGCCCGTCCGCTCGAGGCGGATGGTCTACCGTTCCCGACCGCCCAAATCCAGTTGGCGTTCGACCAGGCGCTCGCGACGGGAGTGCCGTACGCGGCCGAGCAAGTGGTCAAGCGGGGCGACCTCCTCCTCACGCGGGTCGGCGAAGATTGGACCTGGGTCAAAGAGCTCCTACGTCGCGCCGACGAGTTGAGAGCGATCGCGGGAACGATCGGGGTCGACCTCGGCATCTTGGACGCGCGGGTCGGCAACCCGCGGAAGCGGCTGCTCGTCGACACGCTCAGTTCCGGTTCGTTGCAGAAAGCGGCCGCGAGCGCCTCACTGGCCCTCGCGGTGCTGAACGACGCGGTTCCGAAGTTCTGCGTCCAGGAAGCGCAACAGCTCGGAGGGGCCATCCGGAAGGCGCGCGACCGGGGGGAGGAGGTCACGGAGGCCGCCAAATCGTTCTCGCGCCTCCTCCAAGCGGCGCAGGACCAGAATCTGCCGACGCTCGCCCAACGACTCGTCGAAACGCGGAAGGCCGTGGCCCGCATCCCCCGCGCACCGGCCCTCCCCCGCATCAGTGAGAACGAAGAGGAGGAGATCCTCCTCGAAGCGCGAAATCTCGCGCGGAGACTCCAACGGATCAAGGGCAA
>JAKIVW010000041.1:5042-10550 GCA_022750355.1 Thermoplasmata archaeon | reverse complement strand
AGCCCGCGACGCCGGCAGCGCCGCCCGTTTGATGACCCAGGTACGAGCCGCCCTCGCGGAGGACCGGCGCTACGGGACGCCCGAGGAGGAGATCGAGTCGCTCTGGCTCGAGGTCGACCGACTGACCCGCGAGCACCGGAGGGCGGGAGAGGCTCCGCCGGGGGGCAAGCGACCGGAGGCGGACGAACGGCGACCGAGCGAGGTCATCCCCGCCTCCGAACAATCTCCCAACGTGTACCCTGCGATGCCTCCCCCGATTCTCGAGACCCCGAGCCCCGCGTTGGCCCCGGTCGAAGGGGACGAACCGGAAGAGGAGCACGCGCCGTCCCGACGAGGGTTCGGCGTCTCGTACGTCGCGCCGGAGCTGCCCCCGCTCCCGGACGGACTGGACGACCCGAACCTTCCGGCGAACCGTCCTCGGGCGCGGTTGCGAGAGCGGCCGTAACCCTTTAGTACCTATCGCAAGTCGTTTATATGACTTGTCGCGGGGAAGCGCCCGGGCACCACCCCGTCCCGTCGGGACGGTTCTCGCCGTCACTCCGACCGGAAATTTTACCGTGCGTGCGAACGGTCCCGAGGTAACGCCCGAACGCTCCCGGGTCGCCGACGATCGCGGGAACGTGCACGGCGTGGTCGTTCGGGTCTTTGGACCGGTGGCGCGTCCGTACTACTCGGTCCGCCCGCGTCGCGCGCTCACTCCCGCCGAAGGTCTTCGGATCATCGGGTCCACGCTCTGGGTGGAATGAATGAAGGCACCCGCTCCTCCGAAGGCGGCCGCTCCCGAACCTCCCGTCCCGCCGACCGCGGAAACGCCGTCGACGCGCCCGGACGACATCGTCGTCCCGACCCGCTGTACGAGTTGCGGCT
The DNA here is from genome assembly GCA_022750355.1 of Thermoplasmata archaeon. GTDB lineage: Archaea > Thermoplasmatota > Thermoplasmata > Lutacidiplasmatales > UBA184 > Lutacidiplasma. The sequence goes on along the minus strand of JAKIVW010000041.1, from coordinate 9,683 downwards.
CCTCCCACCTCACCCGCGATTACGAGCGGGGCGAGATCGTCTGCGATGAATGCGGGCTGGTCCTGGAAGAGTCGATGATCGACCAGGGTCCGGACTGGCGCGCCTTCGATGCAGAACAGGGCGAGAAGCGAGCGCGCACCGGCGCCCCCACGACCCTCACGATCCACGACAAGGGACTCTCGACCGAGATCGGCTGGAAGAACCGCGACCCGTACGGCAAGTCGATCCCGACCCGGAATCGGGCCCAACTCTACCGCCTCCGGAAGTGGCAGCGCCGTATCCGGGTTTCCAATGCGACCGAGCGGAACCTCGCCTTCGCGTTGGCGGAACTCGACCGGATCGCTTCCGGCATGGCCCTTCCTCGAAACGTCCGGGAGACGGCCGCCATGATCTACCGAAAGGCCGTCGGCCGGAATCTGATCCGGGGCCGTTCGATCGAAGGGGTGGTCGCGGCCTCGCTCTACGGGAGCTGCCGTCAGTGCAACGTCCCGCGAACCCTGGACGAGATCGCGTCCAAATCCCGCATCGGTCGCAAGGAGATCGGTCGGACGTACCGGTTCATGACCCGGGAGCTCCACCTCAAGTTGATGCCGACGCGACCGCAGGATTACATCCAGCGGTTCTGTTCCGAGTTGAAGCTGAAGGGAGAGATCCAGACCCGCGCCAACGAGATCCTCAAACAGGCCACGGACCGGGAGTTGACGAGCGGTCGGGGACCGACCGGCGTCGCCGCGGCGGCGATCTACATCTCCAGCGTCCAGTGCGGCGAGCGCCGCACCCAGCGCGAGGTCGCCGAAGTCGCCGGGGTGACCGAAGTGACGATCCGCAACCGGTACAAGGAGCTCACCGAGAAGCTCAACCTCCGCGTCATGCTCTAGGCGCGGGCGCCACTCTCAAGAGTCCGGTTCCGCTCGCCCGTCGGTGGCGCGAACGCTCACGATCGGCGTGCTCGTCTCGGGCGAGGGAACGACCCTCGACGCGCTCGCCGAGATGGCCGCCGGCGGCCACCTCCCCGCCCAGTTCGCCCTCGTCGTCGCGGACCGCCCGCACGCGCCCGCGATCGAGCGCTCCCGCGTCCGCGGGCTCCCGACCCTCGTCCTCCCCACGCACGGTGGGGATCCCGAAATCTGGGCGGCCCGATTGACGAGCGAATTCGAGTCTCGGGGCGTCGAACTGGTGGTGTTGGCCGGATTCCTGTCGATCCTCCCCGCGAGCTGGGTCCGGCATTGGCGAGGACGGGCGATCAACCTGCACCCCTCGCTCCTCCCGCGGTACGGGGGCCCCGGAATGTACGGGCGCAAGGTGCACGAGGCCGTGATCGCCGGTCACGAACGAACCACGGGGGCGACCGTTCACCTCGTGACGGACGACGTGGACGGGGGACCGGCGATCGTTCAGGATCGGATCCCGGTGGTGCCGGACGATACGCCGGAAACGCTCCGGGAACGACTCGCGCCGGTGGAGGTCGCCCTCCTGGCGCTGGCGATCCGACGGTTCGCGGAGGGCGTGTTGCCCCTGCCCTACGTCGTTTCCGATGCGTCGGCGCCTCGGCGCGGGGAACGGGACGCGCGCGGCTGAGACCCGGGACGGGAGCCGGGCGCCGGTCCCATCAGCTCGGCCAACGGGGTCGGTCGGGGGGCGAGCTCGATCTCGAGGACGTGCCGGGTCGTTTTCGGCGGATACAGTCGGTGCTCGGAGGCTCGTCGCTCGACCTCGACCTTCGCGATCGGGGGCCCCACGGTCCACCGCTCGAGGCGGATGCGCGGGGAATGGTAGTCGATCTCGTAGGCGGGGACCCACACCGCCCCCAGTCGCCGGAGCGCGGCGACCCGGTGATGTCCGTTGAGGATGATCCCGGACCCCACCGCGACCCAGATCGGGTCGGCGACCTTCCCGATGCGTCGGAAGTCCGCGACCAATTCGTCCACCTTCCGTGGCTCGACCTCCTCGTGTTCGAGGAGGTTTTCGAGGGGGATCAAACGAAAGGTGGGAGAGCCCGTCCTCCTCACGGGGTCGTTCACGCGGCGGCCCCTTCCCGAAGCTGGGTGAGCGCGCGGCGGACGTACACGGGGATCATGCGACGGCGATAGTCGGGCAGGAGGAACGTGTTGTGGACCGGCCGGACCGCCCGTTCCACCTCTTGGGCGAACGCCGCGAGCCGATCGTCGGAGAGTTCCTGCCCGACCAGGGCGTCGGTCAGGGCATCGAACCGACGCGGGTACGGGTCCGCGCCCCCGACCGCGAGCCGGAGCGAGCGGACCGTGCGCCCTTCGAACACCCCCGCCGCCGCGACCCCGAGCTCCGGAAAATCGTACGAAGGACGAACCCGAAGTTTGAGGTAGGTTCCCGGGCGCGCGCGGCTCGCGGCGGGCAGGTGGACCGCGACCAACAACTCCCCCGGGGCGAGGTGGGTCCGGCGGATCCCGTCCCCGCCGAGGTCGTACAGGTCGGGGAGCGGCAAGCGGCGCCGGCCGTCGGGACCGGCCAGCTCGACCTCCGCGTCGAGCACCATCAGCGCGGGGGCGAGGTCCCCCGAGAACGTCGCGTAGCACTTCTCTTTCTGCGGTACGACATGGCAGCGGTCGCCGTCCGCCTTGAGACAGTAGCCGAGGCTGTTGCGCCAGAAGTAGCTCTGATTGAAGAAGAAGCACCGGGTCTCGACGAGCAGGTTCCCACCGAGAGTCCCACTGGCCCGTACGAGTGGGGTGGCGACCTCGCGCACCGCCTGGGAGAGGGAAGGGTAGGTGGCCATGAGCTCCGCATCGACCTCCAGGTCCGAAAGTCGGGCCATCGCACCCAGTCGGGAGAGCGTGTGCCCGCGCAACTCCTCCACGTCCTCCAGAGCGACGAGGTGGGGCTTGAGGTTCAGGTGCATCTTGTAGTTCGGAAGCAGGTCGGTCCCTCCGGCGAGATAATCGAAATGGCCCTCGAGCTGCCGCGCGAGGGCGACGACCTCCTCGACCGAGGCGGGGCGGTGGAGTTCGAACGGGTCGAGATGCATCGGACCTACGCCCCCTTCCACGGACGACCTTCCTTTCGACGGAGGTCGATCCCTTTCAGGACCCGGTCGGGCGTGATCGGGAGTTCGGTGAACCGCGCACCGACCGCATCGTACAGGGCATTTCCGACCGCCGGCAGGATGGCGATGAGCGGCCCCTCGCCGGCCTCCTTCGCCCCGAACGGACCTTCGGGGTCATCGTCCCCCACGAGGAGGACCTCGACCTCGGGCATCTGCTGAGGCATCGGGATCTTGTATTCGAGCAGGGAGGGATTCATGAGACGAGTCCCCCGGTAGTTCATCGACTCGCCCATCACCTGGCCGAGTCCCATGTGGATGGACCCCTCGACCTGCCCCTCGACCGCAAGACGGTTCAGCGGGCGACCGCAATCGAACGCGGCCCAGACCTTGACGACGCGGTAGGCTCCGGTCTCCACGTCCACGTCCACCTCGGCGACGTAGGCCGCGAACGAGTACGCGGGAGCCGTCCCGGCGCGCGCGCCCTTGAACGTTCCGCCCATCGAGGGCGAGTTGTACGCGCCGCTCGCGATCAACGCGCCCGAGCGCTCCATCGCCTTGTGGAGCGCCTCGTCGAACGAGACCCCCACCGACGGCTCCCCGCGGACCTGGATCCGTTCGTACGCGACCTGGAGCGCCTCGACCGGTCGGGAGAGCAGCTCCGCGGCCGCGAGGAACAACTTGCCCCGCAACTCCTCGGCCGCGGCGCGGGCCGCGTTGCCCATCATGAACGTCACCCGGCTGGAGTACGAGCCGAGGTCGACGGGGCTGACGTCCGAATCGACCCGCTGGACATGAACCCGATCCAGCGCGACCCCGAGCACTTCCGCGACGATGACCGCGAGCAGCGTGTTCGAGCCCTGGCCGATGTCCGCCTGCATCGAGTGCACGGCGATCCCGCCGTCCATGTCGACCTTCAGGTGGACGGTCGATTGGGGCATCTTGGGCGTGAAGTGGATCGGGCTGTTCGAGCCGGAGATGTAGAACCCGCACCCGAGCCCGATCCCGCGACCGTAGGGGAGTTTGCGGAACTTCGAATCCCAGCCGCTCTTCTGGCGGGCCGCCGCGAGGCACTTTCGGAACGAGGTCGACGTGATGCGGAACTGATTGATCGTCGTCGAATTCGGCGGGAGCGCGTTCTGGTCCCGCAGGTCGAACGGGTCGATCCCGATCTCTTCGGCGAGCTGGTCGAGCGCGAGCTCGATCGAGTACCGGATGTTGGTCCCGCCGTGGGCGCGCATCGCCCCGGACGGCGGCTTGGTCGTGTAGACCCGGCGTCCGCGGTAGCGGAAGTTTGGGACGCGATAGGGACCCATCGAGAGCACCCCGTTGTAGTAGGTCGTGACCGTGCCGAACGAGCTCCACGCTCCCCCGTCGATCAGCGCCTCGATGTCGTAGGCAAGGATCCGGCCGTCCGCGTCCGTCGCGATGCGAACGTCGTTCTGCGTCGGGTGACGGCCGTGGTTCGTAAGGAAGACGTCCTCCCGGTCGAAGAGGATCTTCACCGGTCGACCGGACTCGATCGCGAGCGCGGCACACACGATCTCGTGCGGCAGCGGGTCGGATTTCCCTCCGAACCCTCCGCCCACCTCGGGTTTGATGACCCGGATGCGGTGCATCGGGAG
>JAKIVW010000041.1:0-5032 GCA_022750355.1 Thermoplasmata archaeon | reverse complement strand
TCGGAGAGGGATCGGTGGAGATAGTGCGGGACCTGGGTCGCGCTCCAGACCGTGAGGCGGCCGTCGGGCGTTGCCTCCGCGATCGTCGCCATCGGCTCGGTGAAGGCGTGCGTGACGCCGGCAAACGTACCGCGGACCCGTGCTCGGTGGGCGGCTTGGGCGAACGCCGCGTCCACGTCGCCGAAATGCTGGACGACCTCCTTCTGAACGTTCGAGCCCATCAGACCGCGGGCGTGGATCTGCTCCTTCACCGGGCCGGTTCCGTCGCGCGGGTCGGAGTACTCCGGCAGCACCTCGTAATCCACTTTGATCTTGCCGACCGCGATCTCCGCGGTCCGCTCGTCCGTGGCGGCGACGGCCGCGACGATGTCCCCGATGTAGCGCGCCTTGTCCACAGCGATGGCGGTCTCGTCGTGCGTGATCGGCAGCACGCCGAACGCGACCGGGTACTTTTCTCCCGTGAGGACGGCGAAGACGCCCGGCGTGGCGCGTGCTTCCGTCACGTCGATCGAGCGCAGTCGGGCGTGGGGCCACGGGCTGCGCAGGAGACGGCCGAACAGTTGCCCCGGCCGCTGGATGTCGTCGGTGTACTCCGCCCGGCCGGTGACCTTGAGCGGGCCCTCGACGTAGGGTATCCTCGTCCCGATGAGCCGGTAGTCGGGAGGCGGGGCGGACGCCATCAGGCGGTCTCCTTCGACGCCGCTTCGATCGCGTCCACGATCTTGATGTAACCGGTACAACGGCACAGGTTGCCCGAGATCGCACGTTCGATCTCCTCCCGGCTCGGATGGGGGTGGTCGCGCAGCAACGCGGTGGCGGTGACGACGAATCCCGGCGTGCAGAATCCGCATTGCGTCGCGCCGTGGTTCACGAATGCGCGCTGAACGGGGGAGAGACCCTGCGGAGGAGAGACCCCCTCGATCGTGGTCACCGACCGGCCCTCGACCAGGCGGGCGAGGGTGAGACAACTCAGCGTCGGCCGGCCGTCGACGAGTACGGTGCAGCACCCGCAGGTGCCGAGGTCGCATCCCCGTTTGGTCCCGGTGAGGTGGAGGTCGTCGCGGACCAGGTCGAGGAGGATGCGGGCCGGCTCGGCCGGTATCTCGACCGGATGACCGTTCAACTGGAATCTAAGGGGTCCGAGAGACGACATTCTTCGACCCCTTCGTCGCGCGGGCATCACGCGACGAACTACCTAAGATGGTCGGGTGTTGTTCGGCCACGATCTCGCCGACGATGGCCACCGCGATCTCGGCCGGGCTTTCCGCCCCGATCGCAAGACCGACGGGGGAGTGGATCCGGGCGAGCGCCTCGCGGGAGACCCCCCGTTCCCGGAGCTTGGCGTACATGTGTTCCCGCTTGGCGGCGCTCGCGATCAGCCCGATCGCATTGGGAAACCGTTCGATGGAATGGGCCAGCGCTTCCAGGTCCTTCATCGCGTCGTAGCCGAGCAAGTACAGGTGGGTGAACGACTCGGGTTCGAACACCTCCCACAGACGATCGGGGTCGACCACCTCTCGGCGATCGGCCGACGGGAATCGCTCGGCGCCCACCCATTCGGCCCGGTCGTCCGCGACGCTGTAATCGTACTCCACGGTGGGGAGGAGCGTCGCCAGCGCGTGCGCCACATGCCCTCCGCCCCACAGAAGCAGGTTCGGCTGGGCGGCGACATACTCGATCGCGATGTCGACCGAGCCCCCGCACAGACTCGGGACGCCGCCCGGGGTCCACGCTTGAAGGTCGAAATGGCGGAGGTCACCGGCATGAGAGATGAAGACGTCCGACGCGAGTCCCTTGACCTGCTCTTCCAGGGCCGCCCCTCCGACGGTCCCGATCGTCGACCCGTCGGCGCGCACGATCATCGTCGCGCCCAGCTTGCCCGGCACGGAGCCGGTCGTTTTCACGACTGACGCCCGAACGAACGGTTGGTGGGACTCGAGGAGCCGAAGCGCCTCGCGGGTCATTCGTCGGTCCATCCTACCGCAACCCCTGAGTACGCCATTCGTCGTACGCGCTCTGGTACGCCTCGGGAGTATCGACATTGGCGACCACTCCCGAATCCTCGACCGCCACCCGACGTACCTGCGGCCCGAATTCCGGTAAGAGGGACCGAAGCGGGGCGTCGGCCCGAAGGTCCAAAAGGTCCGGGCGCACGGACTGACGCCATAGGACGGGATGGCCCCCTCGGCCTTGGAAGGTGGGGATGAACCAGACCGCCATCTGGTCCGAATCCCGTGCCGAACGAAGGGTCTCGATCGTACGCGGGGCGACGAACGGGTGATCGACCGGCCAGAGCAGGATATCACGGTCCTCCGGCACGACTCGGAGCCCGGCTTGGACCGACGCGGTTCGACCCTCATACCAATCCTCGGCCTCGACGACCTCCACGGCCAACCCTCGGAGCTCGTGGGCGATGAGGATGTGGTGCGTTCCGGTCACAGCGATGACCGGGTCGAGGCCCCCCGAAAGGCAGATCTCAGCGATCCGACGGATCGCGGTGTTTTCCCCGGTCGCCAACAGTGCCTTGGGGAATCCCCCGAATCGCTGGGAAGCCCCCCCCGACAGCAGAATCGCAGCAGTGGTCATGGACGCCCGGAGGCCCGCCTCGCCTCCGTAGCAAGGGAGAACGGGGCGGCTTCATAAGCCGTCGGCTGACGCCGACCGGCCGGGAGAGCGAACGGCCCCATTTCGTCCACGACCCCCGGAACCGGGCCGGTCGGCGGCGGCGGCCGCCCTGACTTTAAATATGCGGGCTGGGTGGCCGCGCCACTCCATGACTCATCCGAACGACGTACCGCCCTCGTTGCTTCTCCCGTCGCTGGCCGCCGAGCTCCGCACGCGCGGAGCCGTGACCCCGCCGGTGTGGGCGACCTTTGTCAAGACCGGTGTCCACAAAGAGCGGGCCCCTGTCGAACCGGACTGGTGGTACATCCGCAGTGCTTCGGTTCTGCGCAAGATCTACGTCAGCGGTCATGTGGGCATCTCCCGACTCTCCAGCGAGTACGGGGGAAAGCGCGACCGCGGTAGCTCCCCGTATCACGCCCGGTCGGGGTCGCGCGCGATCCTCCGGGAGATCGTGCAGCAGCTCGAAAAGGCGGGACTCGTCAAGCCGTACAAGAACATGGGCCGTCGCGTCAGCCCGGAAGGGCAGAAGCTGCTGGACCAGGTCTCTCAAAAGACGATGAAGATCTTGGCGGAACAACGGCCCGAGCTCGCCAAGTACCTTTAGACGTATCTACCAGGGGCGGAGAGAGTTGGCCAATGCCCGATGCGGAACTCGAGGAACTGCGGCGGCGCCGGCTCCAGCAACTGCAGGAAATGCAGGCTCCGGACCTGGGCGCAGCCCAGGCGTACAGCCAGCAAGAAGCCGAGATGCAACGGCGCGAGTCCGAGCGGGCGGAGGTTCTTCGTCGCATCCTGACTCCGGAAGCCCGCGAACGGTTGGGACGCATCCGCCTCGCCAAGCCCGAGGTGGCGAACTCGGTCGAACAGCAACTCATCTCCCTCGCTTCCACCGGCCGACTTCAGCGACAGGTCGACGACACCACGCTGCGGGCGTTGCTGGAGCGGGTCAGCCCGGAACGGCGCGAGATCAAGATCACCCGTCGGTGAACCGGAGGGAATAGCATGGCAAATCGAAGGAAGAGCCTCGCGCGCAAGGTCCGACTGTTCCGAATCGTGAAGCAGAACCGGCGAGTGCCGGCCTGGGTCATGCAACGGACGGACCGCCGAGTGACACGTCACCCCAAGCGGCACACGTGGAAGCGCGGCCACCTGCACAAGTGACGGGGACACGGTAATTCATGGCGAACAAGAAGGCGGCCTCCGGCCGGCGGGTGGAAGAGTTGGAACGCGAGTACGTCATCCCCCTCCGGGCGAGCCAGCATCAGCCGTCCCGGCGTCGACGCGCGGGCCACGTGCTGCTGACCGTTCGGAGATTTGTCGTCCGCCACATGAAGGGGAAGCCCGAGGACGTCTGGATCGACCCCCGGCTCAACGAGCACGTGTGGGAACACGGGATCCAGCACATCCCCTCGCGGGTGCGGGTCAAGGCGATCCGTTTCGAGGACGGCCTCATCGAGGTCGACCTCTTGGAAGCGGAGTGAGCCGGCTCCCGAGGAGAGCGCCTGCGTGCCGGTCGGTCGGACCCTGTTCGGGGGCAGCCCGTACCTCGGGGTCTACCTCAAAGCCGGGGAGCAGACGGCGCTCGCTCCGAGCGTGATGCCCCGGGGCCTCGCGCACGACGTGGAGCGGTTGCTCGGCGTCCGCGTGATCCAGACGCAGGTGCTCGACACCGAGGTCGTCGGCGCCTTCGTCGCGATGAATTCAAACGGACTGGTCGTCGGGAGCGAACTCTCGGACGAGGAACTCCACTCGCTCGACGCGATCGGTCGCGTGGCGGTCGTCCGTCATCGACAGAACGCGATGGGAAACAACGTGCTCGCCAACGACCACGGCGCCCTGGTCCACCCGGAGTTCTCTCCCGAAGCGGTCGACCGGATCGGTAGGGCCCTCGAAGTACCGGCCCTCCGCGGAACGATCGCCGGACTCGGAACGGTGGGGATGGCCGGGATCGCCACGAACAAGGGTGTGGTCGTCCATCCCAAAGCGACCGAGGGAGAGGCGGAGGTTCTCCGCGAGCTCCTCGGGGTTCCCGTGCACCGGTCGACCGCGAACTTCGGCGTGCCGATCGTGGGGGCGTGCCTGGTCGCCAATTCGCGCGGCATGATCGTCGGACGCCCGACCACGCCGGTCGAGATCGTCCACTTGCAGGAAGGCCTGCAGATCTTCGATTGAACCGGGAGCGGCGCCCGGCGGGCCTACGTGCCGCGCTTGCGCTTCACGTATCGAACGGAGTACCCGGCGATACGGTTGGCGAGTTTCTTGTAATGGACCGTCATCTTGCCGTCCACCATCACGCCGAGGTCGGTGAGCTCGAGGACCTTTTGCTTGTTCTGGGCAAAGTCGCCGGTGAATTCGTTGGGGTAATGGCGGATCAGTTCGATCGCGACCCGCTTGATGTAGGTTTGGC
>JAKIVW010000173.1 GCA_022750355.1 Thermoplasmata archaeon | reverse complement strand
CGGCTTTCCGGTCGACCCGCTCGTGTACATCAGGAACAGCGGCGCCTCCGCGGGCATCGATACGGGCTCGACCCGTTTTCCGGTGTACTTCAGCAGGAGCTCGTTGACGACAAAATCGCGTCCTTCGACCATCGGCGTCGTCGTGGCAGAGCGGTCGCGGAACCTCCTCCAGAGGAGCACCTTCTCGACCGACGTCCCGCCCTCCGCCGCTTTGCGGACCGCGATGTCCGCGTTCGCCTTGTGGTCGAGGAGCTTGCCGCTCCGGTAGTATCCGTCCATCGAGATCAGAACCCGGCTCCCGGAGTCGACGATCCGGGCCCCGCAAGCCTCCCCGCTGAACCCTCCGAACACCACCGAATGGATGACCCCGAGTCGGGCGCAGGCCAACATCGTGATCGGGAGCTCTGCGGTCATCGGCATGTGGATCGTGACCCGGTCCCCCGCCTTCAGTCCGCAGAAGTCCTGGAGCAGCGCGGCCATCTCGTTCACGCGAACGAACAGTTCCTGGTAGGTGATCGCGACCGGAGGTTCGTCCTCGGCCTCGGAGACGAAGATGAGCGCCGCCTTGTTCCGATACTTTTCCAGGTGGCGGTCGACGCAATTGTAACTCGCGTTGAGCTTGCCGCCGACGAACCACTTCCAGAACGGAGCGTGACTCGTGTCGAGGGTGGTCGTCCAGTACCGGTCCCATGTCAGCAGATCCGCATACTCCCGGAAACATTCCGGGAAATTCTTCTCGGCGAACCGGTCGTTGACGCTCGGGTCCGTGAGGTTGGCCTGACCGATGAAGCTGGCCTTCGGATAGTAGACCGACTCCTCTTTCCAGTGCACCGCAATCTCGGCTTCGGATAGTCGAGATTCTTCTTCCTTCCCCGAACCTGACTTGGAGATTCCTGCCATGCGGTGCCCCTCTCGGCGTCGCGAGGAGACCACGGGATATAACGAGTGACACAGTAGCATGCCGGACCATCACATTCTTCGGTACGCGAGTTCCCCGTGCCGGCCGGGGGCACGAGCCCGTTCGGCGGGGAACCGAATCGAAGCGGTTAGTACCCAATGGACTACGACGATCGGGAGGTACCCAGTCCGGGGGGTGCGTAGGTCGGGATCCGCGCCAAATGCAGCCCCACCACGAAAGCCCAGAGCAGGATCGGCGCGACGATCAACCGCTCCATGCCCCCGACCCCGAGGCCGAGGTAGGCCTTCTCGAGGAACAGGATCAGCGCGACCAGCCCCACCAGTCCACAAAGGAGGGTGAACGCTCGGAACCCGTCCCAGCGGGTGTCCCGGAGCATCGCAAACCCGAGGACCAAGAGCGAAAGCGCGCCGAAGGCGAATGCGATCGTCGCTGAGAGGGAGTGGACGGTGATGTTCACGTCCTCGGGGGCGAGGCCCACGCCGATCGCACCGAACCCGGCCAGGGCGAAGAGTCCGAGTCCGATCGTCCGAGACCGTCGCGCCGGAAACGCCGTGAGGATCAGCGGGACGGCGAGAATGAGGAGAAGCCCCATCACGACGGCCGACGCGTTGAACACATCGTGCCATGGCGAACAGGCGTAGTGACCGACATAGGAGCCCGATCCCCCGAACACGCCGCAGTGGACCGCGCCGAGGTCCGAGATGAAATTTCCACTCAAGCTGTACGACGGGGGGCCGTATCCGATCTGGGTGACGATGTTGGCGATCAGGAACTGCACCGAGGCGACCATCAAGAGGATCGCCCCGTGACGGACGGACCGGTGGACCAGCGGTCCCCTTCGGGTGATCGCGACGGGCGGTTCGCCCTCCGTCACGTTCCCGATTCCCGCCTCAATCACGCCGAGCGTTCTTCTCGTAGGAGGCGTCGCTGGCGCGCTTCAGTCGTGCCCCGTCCCGGTCGCACGTGGGGCGGGCGCTCGGAGGGACGTCGATGACATACCCCCCTCCGCACTTTGGGCATTCGTAGTAAGGCATCGGGTCGACCTCGGTGGGCGGAGGGGTCGTTGGTAATAAAGGACGGCCCCTCGACGGGCAGGGGCGCGCTCATCGCAGCAACGAGAAAGGACGGCAGCCCCATGCGGCGACCGGCTCGCCATTCTCGGGCGGACCTGCCCCCGGACTCCCCGGAGCTCGCAGGGGAGGGGACCCCCGGTCATCGGGACGCTCGCGACCGATTCCAGAACTTGGACCCGTATCGGGTCGAGCGGGAGTGGCGCCGGTACGAGGGAACCGCGCAGCGCGACCTCTTCCGGGATCTGCGGGTACGTTTCCTTCGGCGCCACCCGACAGCGGGTCGCTGGGTCGTCGACGTCGGTTCAGGACCGGGGCGATTTCTTCCTTACCTTGGGTCGCCGGACGCCCAGCGAATTGCCCTCGACCTTTCCGTGGAAATGTTACGTCGGACCGACTTTCAGGGAGGGATCTCCGCACACCTGGTCCGCGGCGACGGTATCTCCCCTCCTCTGGCTCGATCGGCGTTCGCCGCCGTCGCGGTGATCGGTAACGCCCTCGGATTCGCGGGACCCGACGCCGAGCGGTTCTTGGAGTCGGCCGAATCCCTCGTGAGGCCCGGGGGATTGCTGCTGCTCGAAGTTGTCGCGGGCGCCGGGGAACGGTCTCGCTACTTGAGTCGCCTCGCCCCCCGGACTCTGGCTCGCCTCCTTCGTTCGCCGATCCGGGCCGTGCAGCTCCGGGCCGACCGCGAGGGATTCCTTCCCGAGCCGGCCCGGCGACCGGAATCCGGGGAGTTCCGTCGGTTCGACCCGGCCGGTCTCGCGGCCCAGTTCCGCCTTCGCGGGTGGCAGGTTCGGGAAGTGGTCGCAGTAGCTCCCGCCCTCGGTGCTTCGCCCGCCGCGATCGAGGAGGCCCGGACCGACCCGAAGGCTTGGACCCACCTTCTCGAGCTGGAGGAACTCATCGGCCACTCCCCCGAACGCTGGCGTTCGGCCGCGGCGGTCCTGCTCGCGTTCTCCGCGCCCAGCCCCCCCAAAACGCACGATTAAGTAGCCCGGGCCCCCCATTCTTGGTTCACCTAAGGATGGCACCGACGCCACCGGCCAAACAGTCCCTGCCCGCACGAGCTCCCGTCCCGGCGACCCGATCGGTCACCGTCCCCGCCCCCGAGGACCTCGAACTCGCCAAAGAGGATGCCCTGCTGCAGCTCCGGATCGGCCGGTCCGCGCACCTGTACGCGGTGCTGAT
>JAKIVW010000040.1:3423-12827 GCA_022750355.1 Thermoplasmata archaeon | reverse complement strand
CCCTCCTTGGACTACCCCAATTTGCACACGCCGTCGCATGTATAAAGACCCGGTTGCTGGCGGGGTACCAGGGTCCCGACGACCGCCCCGCCAAGCATGATTAGGGGCGAACCGTGGGAAGCCCCGGCGGTCCGACAGCACGATGAACGAGACCCAGGGGGGCATCGCCGTCCCGGGTCCAAGGCGAGTGGCCCCACGGGAGCGAGTGGGGCCCTCCGGAAGAGTACGGTTCTCGTACGGCCTCCCCCCCACTCAGTTTCGGAGGCCGACCGGACGGCCCTCGGAGCGATCGGCCCATCTCCCATGACGGTGCGGACCGACCCTCCGTCGGATGGACCGACCCTCGGGGCTCTCCCCCGGTGGCTCCGGCGGAGAACACCGCGGTTCTGGTTAGCTTCGGCCATCGTCGTGTATTTTTCGGTCTCCTTGGCGCTCTCGTGGCTTCGCGCCACCGAACTGCTCACCACCACGTGGGACCAGGGCATCTACCAGCAGGCCCTCTGGTCGACGGCGCACGGTCGCCCGTTCTACGAGAGTGCCGACCTCGAGACCGGAGGCTACCGCTCCCTCCTCCAGGTTCACACCGTGTTCCTGTTCTACCTGCTAGCCCCCATGTACGCCGCATTCCCCTACCAGGTCACCCTCTTCGCCGTCCAATCCCTGGTGGTAGCGGCCGCGGCCGTCCCGCTCTACCTGCTCGGGCGGGACCTCACCCGGTCCCCGTGGTGGGGGCTCGTGGTCCCACTGGTCTACCTCGTCTGGACACCCACCCTCTCCTCCACGCTCTACGACTTCCATCCGGAGGCGTTCCTTCCCCTGGAACTGTTTACGGTCGTCTTGCTCTGGGAACGAGGACGGTACCGGGCCGGAGCGATCGCCGTACTGGTCGCGTTTTCGACGATCGAGCTCGCTCCCGTCCTCCTTCTGTTTGTGGGAGTGTTTTTCCTGGCTCCGAACGAGACCACCTGGAGGCGTTGGAAGACGGCGGCCCGGGGGCGGTTCCCTTGGACCGCTTGGATCTCGGACCTCCGCCCGGCGCTCTCCTCGCCTCGGGTGCAAGCCTCCGTCACACTCCTTGTAGCGTCGCTCGTGGTCTACTTTCTCCTGCTCTACCTCCGTCTTGACGTCTTGAATGTGGCCCTCGGGACCGAGACCCTCCCGGTCGCCGCGACCGGGTATGTGATCGGCGGAACCCCCTCCCCGCTGGGTCTTTCCTGGCAGAATCTATGGGTCGGATTCGACGCGAAACTCACGTACTGGTTCCTCATGCTGGCCCTCCTGGGGTTCGTTCCCCTACTGGCCCCGCGCGCCCTGATCCTCAGCCTCCCGTGGTTCGGTTTCACGATGTTGAGCGCGAACACGAACTACGTCGAGCTTGGCTTCCAGTACGGGTTCATCGTCGCGGCTTCGATGATGGTGGCCTTCGCTTACGGGCTCCCCCGTGCGGTGGCCTTGGCCGAAGCTTGGGCGGCCCGTCCGTCCGGTATAGGGAACCCATCCGCGACGACTTCGGCCACCGGGACGTCGGGGTGGAGCCACCGTCGGCGACGAGCGATGTTTGTCGCAGTGGCCGTGGTCTTCGTCGGGGCCAATCTGGCGTTCTCCCCCATCAACCCGCTCATCCAAAACCAGGGCCTAGGCTCGGGGTATCTGCTCTCGTACTCCCCTTCGGCCGGGTACGCCAACGTCGAGAAGCTCGCGGCGCTCATCCCGGCGGGCGCGAGCGTCATCGCGACGGACAATCTCTTCCCGCTGGTCGCGAACGACGAGAACGCTTACTCGTTCTCCTGGGTACAGGACAATTTCCTCGCGTTCCCGTTCAACAGTTCCCACCTCCCCCAGTATGTCTTCCTCGCCCAGGACCGGACCCCGGCGGTCCCGGCCTGGCTCTCGGGCGCGCTGTACGACGCTTCGGAGTTCGGCGTCCGTGGAGAGGTCTGGTTCTCGACGGTGGGCACGGTCCTCCTTTTCGATCGTGGATACGACGGCCCGGCAACCGCGTTCGGCAGTCCGCCGTCCTTCCCATTGGTCGAAACGGGGGCCGACCTGGTGGATACGGAGGCCGGTTACGTTCCCGCGTCCGCCGGTTCTGGGTCCTCCTCCCTAGCAGCGAGCGCCCCCGGAGTCCTGGGGACGATCTTCTACGGACCGTGGACCAGTCTCCCGGCCGGCAACTTCACCGTCACGCTCTTGGTGAACGCCTCCCCGATCGCGGGGGCACCAGCTCCCAACGGGGCCGAACCTACCCTCTGGATCGGTGCAAGTGCCTACGCCCAAGCCCCCTACTTTGGCTGGAGCCTGACGCTCCTCAACTTCGAGCCCCACGGGTGGACCACGGTGACGATCCACCTCTCGCTTTCGGCGCCGACGATCGAGTTTGCCGTCCAAGGGGTCATTCTCGGGACGAACGTTCAAGCGTCGCTCGAGTCGTTCGAGATCGACCTCGCATGAGCCCCCAGCGACCCCTCCGATCGGGCGGCCCTCGGGGCCGACGGTGGTTTACGAGCGCCGGGAGGACGGGGAGTCCGGCCTCACGCCGAGAACGACTTCCCGCAGGAGCAGCTTTCCTTCGCGTTCGGGTTGTAGATCTTGAACCCGGACGCTTCCAAACCGAGGAGGAAGTCGACCTTGACCCCCTGAAGGAGCGGGGCGCTGGCCTTGTCGACCACGACCGTCAGTTGGGGGTCCTGGAAGGCGACCTCGTCTCCCGTCTCTTGCTTGTCGAACGACATGCCGTAGGTGAGGCCGGAACAACCGCCGCCCTGGACGAACAGGCGGAGTGCCGCCCCGGGGGCGGCGTTCTGCTTCTCCATGATCTTGACGACCTGGTCCCGCGCGGCGGGAGTGACTTCGATGAGCGACATGATTGCCTTCTTCGCCCAATCTAGCTCGGGAGGCGGTAAAAGAGTTGCTGACGGCGAGGTAACCGCTCTCACGCCGCGCGCGGGGGCTTATTTACCAAATCGGGGTGGGCGGAGTCCATGTGCCGACTCTTTGGAATGTTGGCCGACCAGCCGCAGAGCGGCGAGCATTGGCTCGTCCGTTCCGACCGCTCCCTGCTCGCCCAATCCAACGCCACCCCCGAGACCGCACAGCGCGACGGGTGGGGGATCGGTTGGTTCGATGAGCACGCCCGGGCCCGAGTCGAAAAAGGGGTCGGGGGGGCATTCGAGGACGGGGAGCGGGAACGATTCGTCCGAGCCTCCACAACGGCCCAGGGGACGCTGGTCCTCGGCCACCTTCGCCACGCCAGCAACCCCCTCAACCTGAGCCGCGAGGCGCTTCTCGGACCGCTCAACTCCCAACCGTTCGACACGCACACTACCCTGTTCGTCCACAACGGGGCGATCCCATTCCCGAACGAGACGCGACCGTTCCTCGGGGTCCATGAGAAGGAGGTGAAGGGCGTCAACGACAGCGAGGTACTCTTCCGACTGATCCTCCGCCACAACGAGGAGATGCACGACCCGTACCGCGCGTACGTCCGCGCGGTCGAGGACCTACTGCGAGTCTGGGTCGGACTCGGACGTCCGGCCGAACCCCCTTACTCCGGTCTCAACGTCCTGTTCGCCCCGAGTCCGGACGAGTTGTGGGCGTTCTGCCTCTCGACCGGCGACCACGGTTGCGGTCTGCTCGACACCAGCCGACCGTACTACGAGATGACCTACCACGACGAACCCCACCGCCTCATCGTCGGCAGCGAACCGTTCGACCGAACTCCCGGCGGATTCTGGAAACCGCTCCCCTCGGGGACCTACCTGCACGCGCGGCGGGCGGACGGTCGGGTCGAGGTCCGAACGGCTCCGCTCCCAAACCTCACCCTCCCGACCGCTCCGGTTGCCCGCGCCTAGTTTGCGCGCCGGCCGATCCGTATCCCGGAGGCGTGCGTGCCGAGCGAGATGCTCTCCGGGCCGGACCTCGGCGGAGGGTACCTCCACCAACTCACGATCGACCGGACCGGGGAGGCGACCACCTTCACGTACCACGCCCAGGACGGCGGCCAGGACGCCGCCGGCCCTCCGATCGGACCCCTCGACGCCCTCGCGTTCGTTCACCCCACCGACGGCTGCCAGTTCGGCGGTCCCCGCTGCTGGCATCGGCGGTTCCTCGTCCCGTTCGCCGACCTGCCGAAGGTGCGGCTCGCGTACAATCGGTTTCGATTCGTCCTCGAAACGATGCTGAAGCAAGCCCACGCCGATCTGGTCCCGGGCGTGGACGAGGCGTTGGTCGAGCTCGTCCGACGGATCGCGCCGGCCCTCGATTCGGAGGGGGTCGAGTGGTACGTGGGAGGCTCGACCGCCGGCCGGTTGCTGGGGGCAACCCTCACCCCGCACGATATCGACCTCGGAACCCATCGCGCCGGAGTCGACCGGATCGCCCAGCTGATCCCCGAGTATCTGATCGAGCCGCTCGGACCCACCGATTGGCCCTCGCGGGGGATCGTCCGCGGGGCCCGCGCGTTCGTCGGGACGTTCCGAGACGGGGCACGCGTGGAGTGGGCCGTCCCGATCGACCCGGGCGCTCCCGCGGGTCCCGACGAATGGAGCGGCGGTCTCGCCGAGGTGAAGACGCTCCCCGCGTCCGTGGGCAGCACGACGATCCGGGTCACCCGTCCCGAGTATGGTCTGGTTCGCGCGTGCGAGCGAGGGGACCTCGGCCGAGGTGCGGTCTGGACCCAACTCGTCCGCACGGTCGGCCCCGACACGAGTCTGTTGCGCGCCCTGCTCGACCGGTCGGTCCTGGCTCCCGCGGCGCGCGAGTTGCTCTTTCGGTCGGTTGCGGTATAACCTCGACCCGGACGAGATGCCGGTCGAGCCCTAGCTTCATAGCCCCTCCCGGCCGAGCGAGCGCCGATGCTCGCACCCCAGACCACGCCGGTGATGGAGGCGCTCACGCCGCACGACCTCGTGACCTATTTCCGGTGCCCGCACGAGATGGAACTCTCGCGCGCGAACCACAACCGACTCGCCGGTGGGGCGCTCGGGACCGTACGCACGCCGCTCGACGTCGTGCCGCTCCGGCACTCGCCGCTCTTCGCCCCGCCCCTGGGACACTTGCTCGTCAACGAGGGCCGACTCGACCTGGACGACAAGGATATTCTCGTCTACGAGGACGCCGGGGAGGACGACCTGCCGGTCCTGTTCCCTCCCGAACGGATCCGCCCGGACATCCGCTTCGCCGGGAACCGCTCGACGCTCGCCGACCCCGAGCTCGGCCTGCGCGGCCGGCCCGACCTCATCATCCAGCGGGCCGACGGCTCCCTCGTTCCGGTCGAATACAAGGAGACGCACCTGTTCGTCGGGTACCACGAGGCCCACGGCCGGATGTTCGACACCGTCCAGGTCGTCGCCGAATGCCGCCTGGTCGAAGCGTCGTTCGGGCGCAAGGTCCCGTACGGGATCGTCCTCTACGGAGACGAGGCCGGCAACGGTCAGCGCGAGGGATGGGTCCGGATCCCATACGGCGAAGCGGAACAGAGCTGGCTGCGGGTCGCCCTGCGCCAGGTCCGTGAGGACTCGGTGCGCGCGCCCGTGCCCGCGGAGCGCAACTGCGGCGGCTGCGAGCCGAACGCGGAGAGCATGTGCAAGTACGCGGCGGCCCGCTACGAGGGGCCGCACCACCGCCAGACGTTCTTCACGAGCCGACGGGCCTGACAGCCCCGACTGGTCCTAGATATATTCCTGGGCCGCGCCCGGTCCGAGCGTGCCGTAGGCCTCGAAGCGGAACGATTGCTTGATGATGTTCGCGAACGGGAAGAAGATGATCCAGGGGATCATGTCCTTGCGCTTCATCTGGACGAGGAAGTAGCCGATCGGGATCGAACGGATCCCGATCGCGAGCAAGAACAGCACCGCCGTGAAGACGAGCGCCGGGACGCCGAGGACGACGATCAGCACGACGAGGTAGAGGTAGACGAGGCTGCGTACCCCCGAGCGCATCATCAGGAGGAACCAGAAGAACACCGACAGCCCGCAGTACTCGGGCGTCGGCCCGAAGACGGACGGGTAGTGCTGGCCGTTGGCCATCAGGATGCCGCGGCCCCAGCGCACGCGCTGCTTGCGGAGGGAGTTGTAGTCCGGCGGGACGTCCTCGAACGCGAGGGCACCGAACTCGATCCGGATCCGGTAGCCGAGCCGCTGGACCCGCATCGCGATCTCGGTGTCTTCCCCGTTCCACGGGACCCACCCTCCGAGGTCGACCAGGTCCTGGCGCCGGAACGCGGAGAAGAGCCCGTCGATGACCTCCGCCGATCGGGTGCCCATGTTCGCGGGCCGAAGGAGGTAGTGCATCCAGGCGACCTCGAGGGCGCGGAGCTTCCGCGTCCAGCCCTTGCGTTGGTACGGGTGCAGGGCCCCCTGCACCCCGCCGACGGTCGGATCGGCGAAGTGCCGGATCATCTCGCCGAACCCGGGGATCTCGGAGATGTGGGTATCCGCGTCGCACCGCAGGACGATCTCGTGCCGCGCGAGCGCGAGCGCCCCGTTGAGGGCGTTCGACTTGCCGCCGTGGGGGAGGTCGACGACGTAGCCGGTCGCGTGTTCGAGCCGTGCGATCGCCCCGCGGGCCAGCTCGAGAGTCCGGTCGGTGGATCCGTCGCATCCCACGATGATCTCGACCGCCCCGGGATAGTGCCCGGCGGCGAGGTCGGCGGCTCGGATCGTCTCCTCCACCCACTCCTCCTCGTTGAACGCCGGCATCACGATCGACACCGAGGGGTGGTATTCCGACAGAGGCGGCAGATGGCTGCGACGTACCCCGCGGAAGTAGAACGGTCGTCCGATCACACCGAAGATCGTGAGCGAGAGGAGCGGAACGAGGAGGAGGAGCGTGAACGGAAGCAGGACGTCGTTGAGGTGGACGAGTTCGGAGATCCCGAGGACGAGCGTGGCCGAGATCACAACGGCCAGCGAGGCGACCCCGAGAAACGTGCCGATCGCGGCGCGGTCCCGCGGGAATCGGGCCGGCAGGCGCTGGGGCTTCGGCAGGTACACCGCACAGAACGTGAGGAAGACCATGAACAGTCCTCCCGTAAGCGTCCGGACGAGGAGGCCGAAGTCGCGAACGCTCGAGCCGGGCACGGTGAACAGGAGCGCATCCAGGAACACTTCGATCGCGATGTAGAACAGGATGACCCCGAGGGCGGCGACGCGGCGGCCGACCGAGTGGTGGGGCCGGCCGAAGACCAGTCCGCTCGCGACCGCGAAGGCGATCATCGCCGCGAGGTACATCGGGAAAATGTAGTCCGGCACGTCGAGCGCGGTCGCGCCGACCGTGTAGATGCCGGGCCATCGGAGAGGCCAGTAGAGGAACGTTCCCGCGAGGGCGACCAGGTGGTCGTAGTGGTTGAAGATCCGGCCGTAGAAGTAGAGGAGCACGAACGACACGGCGGCGAAGACGGCGACCAGCACGATCACGAAGCGCCGGGCCCGGGGGAGCGGGAGGGAGGGGTGCTCGCCCGCGCCTTGCATCTGGATCACGGCTGCCCCCGTCTTGCCATACACCCGAACCGACGGCGGCGGTGCGCCTCCGAGAGCGACGGTCGGAGAAGCTGTGTTCTCTTCTCGTGGCCAGCGGGCCGTCATCGGGTTCGTCCCGGCCCCCTCCGTCGTGGGGCGGTCCGCGAACCAGGCGACGGCGGAAAAGATGACGACCCCGAGGAGGAGGCCGGAGAACACCGCGCCGAGCGGGAGGCCGAAACGACGTCCGAGCGCGGCCAACGGATCGAGGACCGGGGCCAGCAGCTGGGTGAACGCCTGCTCGACCGTCGCGAGCCAGTTGAGGAATGCTTGGAACCAGGGCGGCCACGAGGAGCGAGCGACGGCCGGCGCACCGGCCGTCAGGACCCGGGCGAGACCCGTCAGAGGGCTGCTCCCGTCCTTCGGCGCCGGATCGCTCCCAGGAGGGCGAACATGCCTACGCCCGAGAGGACCAGAACGACCGCCGTGGTCGCCGCCGGAAGTACGAGGGACAAGAACGGTGGGTTCGGTCCCCGACCGAGCGGCAGAATGGAGATCGAGATCACGACGGAACCACCGTGGACGCCGACCGTTCCGTGCGACGGAGTGGGATAGTACCCGGCCGGGGCGGCCACGTCGTACGTGTAGCTACCGTTCGGGATATTGAACTCGAGGGAGGAGAGCGCGGTCAACTGGGAGGAATTGGAGAGGCGGACCTGATACTCGGATCCTCCGGGCAAACCGGTGAGGACGAACGTGACGGGCGTGGTCGCCTCGACGAACCGTACATCGGTGGTGAGTCCGGTCCCGGTCAGGGAGAAGGTGGCGGTCTGCGGTGTCGGCACGTAGCTCGGACCTCCGGGGTAGGATTGCACCACCGGGATAGTGAAATGGTAGTTCGACCCGTTGAAGGTGTCGTTCTGGACCCAACCCCCCACCGCCGGCAGGCTCGTGCGATTGAGGAGGACCGACCAGGTGAGTCCGGGACCAAGCCCGGTCTCCCTCCAGACGAGGTAGTTCCCGGGAACGAACCCGACGGTGATCGTCACGTTACCGGTCAGGTCGAAGTGGAGCGGGCTCGAGATGTTGTAACCCCCCGCGGCCCCCGCCGAGAACGCGTAGAAGCCGCCGTACTCCACGAACACGACCGGGTTGGGCGTGAGGGCAGAGCCGGTCTCGTTGCGGACGTCGACGTGCCACGTCGCGCCGGAGGGAAGCCCTACCGAGGCGAACGTGACCGTGTAGAGCGGGCCGCCCGGCTTGAAGAGCGAGAAGTCAACAAAGACTGTAATCGGCGCTCCGGTGACTTTGTCGCTGCGGTCCCACCAGTTCAGTTGGTAACCCGAGACGTTGTTGACTTGATACCCCCACGTTCCGTTCGGTTCCCGTTCGACTATCGCGTCGGTGGTCGAAGTATTCGTGTTCGCGAACCCGGTCTTGGGCGCGATCGAGACGGACCATGGAGTTCCCAGCAGCAGACCGATCTCGAGGAATGTCACGTTGAACCGAGCTCCCGGTGGAGTGAAGGGCGAATAGGTGACCGAGACTAGGACCGGATGTCCGCTGACGTTGACAAGCTGGTCCCACCAATTGAGCTGGTAGCCCGTTACGTTTGCGACTTGGTACCCCCATGACCCGTTCGGCTCCTGAACCACGATTGTACTTCCAACGGTTGAGTTCGCCACCGATAGAGTTGTACTGCCGGGAGCCACGACCAGTGACCAACTGGTCCCAGGGTTTAGCCCGGTTTCGGAGAAGGTAATAGCGTAGACTCGTTCGAAAGTGATGGAGATGGTCTGACTGACGCCCGAGATCGAGACCGTTGTCTGGGAACGAGTGAATCGATACCCCAGCCCGCCGGAGTAGACCGGAGGGACTTGGAAGCCCCAGCTCCCGTTGGTTTCGTTGAAGATGACGGTGGATGCTGTGATGGGGCCGCTGTTCGTC
>JAKIVW010000040.1:0-3413 GCA_022750355.1 Thermoplasmata archaeon | reverse complement strand
CGTCCCCGCAAAGGTCAGGGCCCACGCGGCCCCGACGGGCAGTCCGGATTCGATGAACGTGACATTGTACCGAGTTCCGGCCGGAGTGAGTTTCGTAAAATTGATCAGCGGGGGGTTAGAGGGCGTGCCTGTGACGTTGACGGTGCGGTTCCACCAATTGAACTGGTAGCCGGATACGTTTGCTACGGTGTATCCCCACGTCCCATTTGGCTCATAAAAAGTCGTGGACAAATTCGCCGTACTCACGTTGAACTCCCGAAGAGTGACGTTCCATGGGATACCGGCCGCGAGCCCCTTCTCCGTGAAAGTGACCGCGTACCCCGGCGCGAACTCGGCGATCTCTTCGAGGGAGCCGCGGGGTACGATCGTGAGCAGGGGTAGGTAGCCGCTGACGCTTCCGTTCTTCCAGGGGGTGGTGTTCCCGCTCGACCCGAGTCCTTGGCCGTACCACCCGGTGAACGCGTAGCCCGGTCGGGGCCGCACGCGCAGCGTGAGGGGAGTGTTATTGGTCCACCAGCTGGGCGCCGGGAGCCCCGGCCCTCCCAAGGAAGCGGCAGATACCACCGAGAGCGCGGTGGGGTCCCACGAGACGTTGATCGCCCACTGCTGCGCGAACGAGACCGAGACGTTCAACGGGGAGCTCCCGACGACGGTCGTGGAGGGGACGACCGGGAAGTACCGCTCCTGCGGCAGGAGCGCGGACCCCGCTCCGGGGACGAGGACTGGGGCTCCGTCCGTTCGGTAGGACCCCGGAGGCAGGAGGAGGGTAAGGGTCGGGGAATTCGAGGAGAACGCAGTTCCGTTGACCTCGAGGAACCAGTGCGGGGTGAGCGTCGCGCCCGAGAGTTGCAAGCCCGACTCCGAGAAGTTGACGGGAGATGCCGGCGCATTGAACGACTCGAAGAGAACGAGCGACTCTGGAGGAACACTCAGCATCGAAGGAAGTCCGTGCGGGAAGTACGCGACCGGCACGGGAGCCGGCGTAGCGGGGACCGATGTGTTGTAGAGGCAGCTTGTGATACAGCCGTGGTCCACGGGGAGGACGTACGTCGACGGGGTTCCGCTCCACGCCCACTCTTCGACCGGGTCGGTCGGGTGGAAGGCGGCCGGAAGCACACCCGCCCCCAGGGCGGGATTGGTGCTGTTGATGAAGTACGAGCTGAAATTGGCGCTCGAACTCAGATTGGTATTGGTCACGAGCAGGTCGACCCGGTCGCTCGCATTCCGGTCCAGCGTGGCGATGGCGTTCACTTCGGACGTCCCGGCCACGTTGATGTTGAACACGTCGTTTCCGAGGTGGTTGAGGAACTGGCTGTAGGCGGTATAGTCGGGCCGCGCGGTTCCGTTGAGGCTGAACCAGGAGTTCGTGGTGCCGAACACCGCGGCGTACTGGTCAACACTGGCGACCTGGAAGGGGTTGTAGTTCATCGCCTGAATCATCTCGACGGCATACCCCAGTGCGCCGGGGAACCCGAGGCTGTAGACGCCAAACGAATAGTGGGAGAGCGAGGGGCCTACTTCCGTGACAAAGGTGGGGATCGTGGGCTGCTGGACCCCGCCGACCGTGCACGTGGGGTCCGAGAAACCGTAGAGGATGCGGCAGTCGGAGCGGTCCTGGGCATTGATTCGGTCGAGGAGGGAATTGGTCCCCGAATCGAGGACGTCATAGAACGCGGTCCGGGTCCAGTTGGTCTGGATCGTGGTATTGTTGAACATCGCCGCGCCCGAGGCGGGGTAAATGTGGATCGCGATCCCGGAAAGGTTGAACCCGTTGACGAGGATCGTATCGTTGGCCCAGTCACCGTTCGACGTGGTCGTGCCGGATCCTTTCCCGATCCCGGGCAGGCCAATGATCCGGGGCGTGTAACTCGAATTCGCGAGATCCATCTGGGCCGTGTAGTTGTGGACCTCCCAGGCATATTGGATCGGGGTGACGTTGATGTTGTTGGTGTCCTTCCAGTCTTTCCAGCTCAGATTCCAATTCGTCCACAGCCCGGGTTCGTTGCCGATCTCCCAATAGGCCGGACGGAAGTCCAACCCCGGGGTCGTCGCGTTGTAGGTCGTGTTGACGACGTAGGCCACCACGTTCCGAGCGAATCCAGGGTCGTCGATCTCCCCGGGGACCTGGAAGATCGCGGTGCAGTTGATCGATTCGCACCAGGTGACGAACGCTCGAACGCTCGTCCCGTGTTGGGCGGTGCTGTTCCATTCGAGGACCGTCGGGTGGGTACCGTTCACCTTGATGCTGAGGCGGACCCAGTTGGAGACGGAGCTGTTGAACGGATTGAACTGGTCGCCGGCCACCGCACCGGGGAAAACGACCGTGCGGACCGGAGTGGCGTTGACAAGATCTCCCTGATTGGGCAGGAGGTGCGCCCTCGGGTCGACCGTGGTTCCCCAGAAGAGACTGGAGATCGGGTGGCCCGGATTCAGGGTCAGCGTAGGGTCAACGGACCCCGCCCCCCGGGGAGCCGCGACCGCGACCGGAGACCCGCTGGCCAGGAGGCCGGGAACCGTGAGAAGCATCACCACCGCGAACGCGAGTGGGACTACGAGGGAAGAAGAGCGCAGCATCCAACAGGTACCCGGCCCCGCGCTGCTGTACACGTCCGTCTATTAGGCCTTCTGATTCCGTCCCTCCCCTCGGGACAAAGTGAGACACGCCTACGTCAGGTCTGTCCCCCGTTCGACGAACTCGTGGGGGCGCTCGGGGCACACCCGCTCCGAAGGCCGGCGAGAGCTTAGCGGAAGGGCCCCGTCGTCCGGCGGCGGATCGCACCCATCACCATGAACGCCCCGGTGCCCGAGAGGCCGAGCGCCACCGCGACCGTGGCGGCGGAGATCACGAGCGCCATGAGGGGAGGGCTCGGGCCCCGCCCGTTCGGGAGGAGGGAGATCGACACGGTCGTGGGGTGGCCGGTGACGTTGACCGTTCCGTGGGACGGCGTGGAATAGTATCCCGCTGGTGGAGCGATGTCGAACGTGTACGTTCCGTTCGGGACCTCGAACCCGAACAACTCGAGGGTCGTGGACTCGCTCGAGTTAGAGAGGCGAACTTGGTACTCGGTCCCGTTCGGGAGCCCTGTTACGGCGAACGTCACCGAGAAAGTCGCACGTACGAACCGGACGTCGACCGTCGCGCCGCTTCCGGTCAGGGTCAGGATGCCCTGTCCGGGGGTGGGAACATAGTCCTGGACGCCCGGGATCGAGAACGAGTACGACCCGTTGAACTGGTGAGAGGTCACCCAGCCACCGGCATCCGGGACCAGCACGCCGTCCAGCGCCACGGACCAGTTGAGGCCGGGCCCGAGCCCGGTCTCGTTCCAGAGGATCCGGTTGAGGGGTTGGAACGCGACGGTAATCGAGATCGGTCCGCCCGCCAGGGTGAACGAAAGCGGTGTGGAGATGTTGTA
>JAKIVW010000039.1 GCA_022750355.1 Thermoplasmata archaeon | reverse complement strand
TCGGTTGGTGGTGGATATCCGCCGCGCCCTTCCCCTACGTGTCCGGAGGCGTGCCGACCTCCGCTGGGTAGGACTTGGTACCCCGAGCGCCCGTTCGATCGACTCTCCGTGGGAGAGGCCCTCCCACTCCGTCACCCGAAGCCCCACTCGCGCCGTGCGGACCCCGAGGCGCTCCCGATGAAGGTCGTCATTCCAGCGGCCGGGCTCGGAACCCGGTTCTTGCCCGTGACGAAGAGCATGCCGAAGGAGATGCTCCCCGTGGTCGGTCGGCCGGTCATCCAGTACGTGGTCGAGGAAGCCGTAGCGAGCGGCGCGGACGACATCATCATCGTAACGGGCCGAGGGAAACGGGCGCTCGAGGACCACTTCGATCACAATCCCGAATTGGGCGCCTGGAACTCCCAGCCCGCCCTCCAGGGATTGGAATCCCTCAGCGAGAAAGCGACCATCCATTTTGTCCGCCAACGCGCGCCGCTCGGACTCGCTCACGCGGTCCTGTGTGCGGAACAACACGTGGGACGCGAACCGTTTGGGGTCCTTCTGGGGGACTCGATCTACGAGTGCGACCCGCCGGTGTTGAGCCAGCTCCGCATGGCGGCGGACCGATGGGCCCCGCGGGGGAGCGCGGTGGCCCTGGAGGTGGTTCCCGAGGACCGGGTCCACCAGTACGGGATCGTCGGCGGGACCTCTCTCGGACCGAAGGCCATCCGGATCGATCGACTCGTAGAGAAACCCCGCGCGGAAGACGCCCCGAGCCGGTTCGCCCTCACGGGGGCCTACTGGCTGAGCCCCCGGATCTTCGACTGCATCCGGGCGACCCCCCCCGGACGAAGGAACGAGGTAGAGCTGACGGACGCGCTCCAGCGTCTGGCCGACCAGGAACCGGTGGTCGGAGTCGTCATCGAGGGGCGCCGCTACGATACGGGTACCCCACTTCTGTGGTTCGAAACCAATCTACGATTTGGGCTCCGGGACCCGGAGTATCGCGCCGCCCTGGAACGGGTGCTGGCGGAGGGGCCCTCCCCACCTCCCGCGTCCGAGCGGCGTACGCCGTAGAACGACGACCCGAGGCGGATGGAACCGGTCGCGCGATCGGCCGCTTAGACGATCGAACGCCGGAACCGGTCGGGGTCGGGTTGCCACGTGCTGGTGAACCCGGACCGCTCGGTAGAACCGTTGGCCGGCACCCCGAATTGGGTAGGACGGTGGGTGGTCGGTTCGTTCAACGAGCGCCAACCGTAGCTGCGGGTCGAGCGGGGCGCCCGGAGCGCCCCGGAGCCTTCGGTCCAGAACGCCTCGAATCGGGCCATCTGCGCGCGGACGCGCGGGAGGTCTTCGACGATGACCGCGACCTGAGGCGCACGTCCGAACACCCCCAGGGTGGGCAGGCGGATCACCCGGCGGCCGTCAATGGCGTAGAAGTGTCCTACGACCGGGGTAAAGTGGCGGACTTGAACGGCATTCGTCCGGTCGCCGGCCTCGCGGGCCATGGCGGTCGCAAACCGATAATCCGCAGGGGTGGCGTCGGTCACTACGCGGACTCGCACTCCCTGACGGGCCAATTTGCCCAGGGTGCGAGCGAGGCCGGTTCGATGGGCGAGCGACATGGAAAGGGGCCGAACCAGAACGTCCAGTGATTGTCGCGCTTCGCCGATCTCCGCGAGGACGGGATGCGGCGCTCGACCTTCTCCCGAGAGGATCCGAGGACGCTCCGAGCCGGCTGCCTCGACCGTAGGTCCCGTGGAAAGGGAGGCCACTACCCAACGGCCGTAGACCTCCGCCAGGAGGGCAGCGATCTCGGCCTCTTCTTGGAAAAGTCCGTTCAGTCGGTGGAGCAACACATCGGGCGCGACCGCGTGGAAGCGTTGCGGAGAACGTCCGTCTCCCACCACCATCCCACGGTCGAGGAGTCGGAGCAAGACACGGTAGGCGGTGGCGCGGTGGAGGCCCGCCGTCTCGGCGGCTTCTCGAACTCCCAGTGGGCCCCGTACGAGGGCCAAATAGAGTCGAGCCTCCCGCGAGGGCATCCCGATCAGTCGCAGTCCTTGGACGAGGGAGGCCGGAGATGGGAGTTCGGAAACGGTGTGGCGCGGAGCCGCCGAGGGTTCGGGCCAGGTGTGCACATCCGTGCGCGGAAGCCGCGACGTTCGATCCACGTTCAGTTCTCCTCCGCTCGAACGGTCGGCTGGACCGTCGGCGGGCGCTCCGGTCGGAAACGGCCGATCCCAGGGGTCGAGGGGCGCCGGATCGGCGCGAGAACCATCAGAGTTTCAGAGTTGAGACGCGCTGTCGCGGAACCGGACCCGGTCGGTCGCATGGTTTCGTAATACGCATTGACACGTATATATCCCCATCGTATTACAGAGCCCGTTCACCTCACCGTCAGTGCGGCGGGTCGGTCTCGAGGTACCGTGGCCGGAGCAATGGGGTCCCCTCCGCTCCTGTCTCGATATCTCTCGACGATTGGGAGGGTCTTCGCACCCGGCCCCAGGAAATGGGTGTCGACCGTTGGTCACGCCGCTCGGGTGCTCACGAGCGCCTGGGAAATCGGGCACGGTGAATCGGCCAATCCGCCCGCCCGACGGATCGGGAGCGGTTCCGTGCCCTCGAGCCATCGGGTGAGTTGGGCGGTCACCGGTTCGAAATCCTCGAAGGGAAAGCTGGGGATCCCGACGCGGCGGCAAAACTCCAGAAGGCGTCGGCGCGCGAACACGATGTCGGCGCTCTCGGCTCCGTACCGGTCGGTGGAACCATCCGCGATGAAAACGCTCCGACGTCCGGACGACCGGTCGTCCACGATCCCGGCCTTGCAGATCCCACACAGCCGGCAGGTGGGGTGTTCGAACGGATGGACGACGCTCATTTGCCCTGACGGAAGGACGGTCAGTCGGTCCGATTGGATCGGTAAGTCCAGACCTTCGCGTTCCAGGACCTCGCGAATGTAGAATTCGAGCCCGCCGGAGACGACCGTGACCGGAATCTGATGCTGCTTGAGCAGGGCCAACATTTCATGGGCGCCCTTCCGAAGGGGGACCCGGTGACGGGCGAATTTGATCATCTCCCCCATCCGGTCGGCGGAGAGGAGGGCGACCTGTCGCCGCCAGGCCTCGCGCAGTCCGATCTTCCCCTCGTGGAGCAGGATGTCGATCTCGTGGGCGACTTCGCGACCATTCGGCGCAAACTCCTCGACGAGGATGATCGCGACGTTAGGGTCGACGAGCGTCCCGTCGAAATCCAGAATGACCCGGAGCTGGGACGCGACGTCGGACGTGCCCGGGGCCATCAGCGGCCCCGAGGATTTCTCGTTCACGCCTCTCCGAGCGGTGCGGGCGATCCGTGGCCGACGGGTCGTGCTTTCTCTACCACGCGGAATCCATTGGCGGACAGCATGGCACGCTGTTGGTCGATGGGGTCGTAGCTGAGCCGGGACGTAAGGACTTCCAGGGACGGGAACCGGGCGTTGCGCGCCGAGTGCTCGGAGGACTTCCAGGCCCCGGAGCGGGCGGACCCGATGGGGGGCAGGACCTTGGTCGAGGTCATGTGGGCGTCCACGGAGGGGAGTTCGACCGTCAGCTGGCGTCGGTGAGATCCGATCGACACCGCGACCGCCCGGGCCCCAGGGCTGGGCGCGCCTGCCGTGGAGAGTGAAATCACCATGGGGGTCGGTCCTTCGTCCTCGACCGGGGCGGGCACTCGCGAGGGGACGGCCGGACCGGGATCCATCTGAACGACCGTTTCCGGGAAGTTCCGTCGGAGGACGGTGGCCAGTCGCGCGGCGACCGCCGAATCCGCCGGATGGCACTCGAGGACGGCGGCGCGGCTGCCGGTGATGAGACCAATCGAGAGGAGCTCGGCCGGGCCCGGAATTTCCGAATTGACCGGCTGCGATCGGGCGATGGGCGGTCGGCCGTGCTTCAAGATCGCGAGGAGGATGCGACTTCCGTCCCGGACCGCGTGGAGCTTGGCGATTCCGACGCGCTCGCGGTACTCGACAGGAATCTGTACGACGCGAAGTCCCTGACGAACGGCTTTCAGGACCATCTCGGCTTCGATTGCGAAGAAGGACTGTTCGACCCCGAGTTCGATGAATCGTTGCGTCGAGACGCCCCAAAACCCGCTGCACAGGTCAAAGATCGTCTGCCGCGAGAGCAGGCTGGCGGCGTAACTGAGCCCGATGTTGCCGAGTCGGTGGGTGGCCTCGCGGAAACTGATCGCGGGGCCCGACACGGGGCGGCGAACCCCCACGACGAGGTCGGCGCTCTGCTCCAGTAGGTCGAGCGCATCCAAGACCCGGTCGGGAGGATAGGTCGCGTCCGCGTCCAGAACGACGGCAAACGGAATCGAGTTGGCGTGCACCCAGTGCATCGTCTCGAGGACCGCGGCACCCTTTCCCCTTCCGGACTGGCGAACCGCCGGCACACCGGCGGCGCGGGCGACCTCGAGTGTGCGGTCGGTCGACCCCCCGTCGATGATCAGAATCTCGACCCGCCGTTCCGGAGCGTGGAGTCGTTGCCGTCGTAGTTCCGCGAGCGTGTGGGCCAGCCCTTCCTCCTCGTTCAGCGTCGGCAGGATGACTACCCCGACGGCGCCCCGGAAGCGCGCCGTCAGCTCCGGTGTCCACCCGGTCGGTGGGGCGGATAAGGGACCCGTAGTAGGAGGCTGTACGTGCGCCAACGGCCCTCCTTCTACCCCTACTGTTTCGCGAGAAGGCATATGAAGCTTGGTCCATCGGCAGATTCCAAAGCTCGCTCCCGGATCCCGCTGGACGAGGCCGCGTCCGGTTCACAGGTCAAATAGAATACTTCTGTCTCGTTCGGCGGCGTGGATTGATACCGCCCCCGAGCGGGCTCGTCCGGCCAAACCCAATACCATGGTGGCGCCCGGGCGCCCGGGATGGGGCCAGCCAATCGGTGCCTGCTCCGGCTATCCGGCTATCTTCCGATACAGCTCGAGGGTATCGTCCGCGGCTCGGGACCACGAGAACTTCTCCTCAATCAGACGGCGTCCTTGTTGCCCCATTCGTGCACGAAGCGCATCGTCGCGGAGGAGCTCGACGATCGCGTCCGCGAGCCGGACGGGATCCCCGGCCGGCACGAGAGTTCCGGTCGACCCGGGACGTACCGCCTCGGGAATCCCCCCGACGGAAGAGGCGACCACTGCCACGCCCGACGCCAACGCCTCGAGGATCCGGATCGGGAAGTTCTCGTAGTAGGTCGGCGCGATTACTAGGTCCGCCGAAGCATAGATCCGGGGCAGGTCATCGAACGGGATGTAGCCCAGAAACCGGATGTGACTTCGAAGGGTCTCCGATAATGGAACGAGCTGGAGGAAGTCTTCCGCGCCCCCTCCGGTAAACACGAACTCTGCGGATGGGAATTGCTCCAGGATCCGGGGCAGGGCCTGTGCGAGTACCGCGGCCCCCTTGACAATGGTAGGCCGACCCGGAAACAGGACCACCCGTCGGTCCGGACGAGATCGGAGCAGGCTCGCATTTCCGCGGTCCGGCCCGAACCGGGAAGGGTCCCCGCCGCAGTGGATTACATGGACCCTCTCTGGTGCGAATCCCCGCCGAATCAGCTCCTGGCCCATCCAACCCGAGACCGCGATGTAACTGTCCCCGACCCGGTTCAACACCATCCACTCCGCTGTCTGGAGGGCGGGGGCGAGCCACAATTGGTACCGTTCGGACGGTTCCAGGCCGCCCTGGAGGTGGCGGGCGATCTTGATCCCGTGACGTTGGCCGTCGATCGTGGTGTGGATGGTCCGTACGGTCGGTGGGAATTTCGATGAATGGCCTAAGAGCAGATCGGGCATGTGAGCGTGTTGCGAATGGATCAGGTCAAATTTCCCTTCCCGAATCAAGGCAGGGACCGTCCGACGTACGGCTCGCTGGAAGTCGAAATTGTATCGAAACGTGTCCTTAGCCTCTGAAATCGGAAGGACGGTGATGCGGTGCCCGAAGTACTCTTCGAGGCGGTGTCGGTCGTAGACGTCGGTCCCCCGCGTTCGAAGCGGCGTGAGGACTGTCAGGTCCACGCGGCCCGCCATCTCGCGAAGGAGTTCGACCGAGTACGTTCCGACCCCTCCCTGATTCGGCAGGAGTTCGGGAGCCAGGAAGCAGACCCTCATGCGCGCCCCCGGCCATTGTAATTTGACTCGTTACGGGGTTGCATGGGCCCGGCCCGCAAACTGCGACCGAGCGGTAGGTCGGCAGGCCCCGGACATGGCCCAAGCGTCCGGCATGGGGGTCGCACTTCGATTGGCGATCCCCGTAGCATGACGTCGGTTCGAGCAGAGGGTCGACCCCTTAGCGCTTCCGCCGCACCCGACGGGAAGTGCCGGAAAGTGAGCCCACGTTCCGTCCGGTCCTGAGAGAAGTCACCGACTCAACGCAAACCTTAGGTAGCCCCTCCCGTCAACCTCAGACGTGGCCGCCCTATCGGAGGGCTCGATGGCTCTCCCCCCTCAATTCTTTCGGCGGAGCTACCTGTTCCTCCTGACCGTCCTGACAGGCGTCTACGCCGTGGTCGCCGTCACCTTCCCTACCCCGTGGGTGGACCTTCCTCTCGGACTCCTCACCCTCGTATTCGTCCCCGGCTATGCGCTCGGGGCGCTCGTGTTCGGGGCCAAACCGCGGTGGCCGTGGAGCCTCACGTTCGCCATAGTCGTCGGCCTCAGTGTCGCCTTCAACGTCGCCCTCGGGTTGATCCTTCTCGCGTTCCAACTCGGGACTCCCGCGCCCGCGTTCGCGTTCGTCGCCCTGGTACTTCTGATGGCGGCGTCGGTGGTTTGGGTCGTGACCCAGCCGGTCGAAACCGGGTCCCGGTTCACGAATTACGTCTCGGAGGAACTCCGGCTCCCCGGGCATAACCCGGCCCAGCGGGCGGTCGCCTACGCCCTCCTTATTGGCGTCGTCCTCGTCTTGGTCCTCATCGTCTTCATCGCCAGCATCTTCCCCACACCCCCCGGCAACCTGAGCCTCGGGATCACCGGCCCGGGTGGGAACTCGTCCAATCTTCTGATCAACGGCACGACCGGGACCAACAAATCCGGTCCGGTGTACACGCTCTACTTGGTCGTGGGAAACAACGCGACGGACCAGAAGTTCGTCCTTTACATGTATGCGTCGATCAACAACACTGTCTCCCCGAATTCCACGAACCCTAGTTGGTCGAACGCCAGTTGGTCGAACGCCACCCGGGCCATCCCGCTGGCGGGTCCCACCCGAGCGAATTTGACCCTGAACCTGAATGCTTCTGAGTCGTTGACGCAGAAGGTCCACTTCTTCTTCTCGGTCCGTGGCGAATGGGTACTCACCTTCCTCTTGTCGAGTCTCTCGGGCCAGGTCCAGCGCACCGCGGCGTGGTCGATGAACATCCGGTAGGTTGGACGAGAGGAGGGTTCGAGAGATGGTCGACTATCGGTTGGTGATGGGAATCGTCGGCCTCGCGGACCTGGGACTGGTCCTCGTGCGCCTGCTCTACCCCTCGACGATGCCGGCCACGACCCGGAACGTCCTGGACGTAGCGATCGTCGTGCTCCTCGCCGCGGCCGTCGGACTCCTCCTCAAAGTCTTAGGAGTGTTGTAAGGGTCGCGGATCGGCGATCCTAGCTGGCCGTCAGAGGTGGGCCGGTATACTCGTAGATCGTGAACGTCATGTCTTGGTAGAGGACCGAGAAGTAGAGCGGCTGGTTGAACTTCGCAAGCTCGGTCGTGTTGAGGGGCCCCGTAGGTTGGTCACTGAGGGGTCCGTAGAATTCGGGCTGGAGCACGGGCTTGGTCATGTACGTGTCCACGACGATGTAATCGTTCGAATGGAGTCGGGAGATCGCGGTCGGGCTGAAACCGGTCCCTTGGTAGAGGGCATATGAGTCGTAGCGAAGCCGGAACCCGGCGAATCCCCCGAACACTGTGTAAGCCAGGTAGTCTCCCCACATCGAATGGTTCGAGTTGAGGTGCCCCTCCGCCCAGATCGCCGCCGCGTAGACGGTCTGGTTGATGTGGACCGGGGAGTCGATCAGAACCTCTGACGGCGGCGCAAATTGGTCGCGAGTGCTCAGCGGGACCAAGGAGCCACCCGCGAAGATCAGCACAATAATCCCGACCGCGAGCAGCGGATACCCGATCCGCCCTAGGGGCGAGGGGGGTCGGGAGGACCAGCCTTTCCTCCGCACGGGCGGTGGAGCGGGGCTCCCCGTTGGAGCCGGTCGGGGGGACAGTCCTTCCTCCCCGCCTCCAAAGTGGGCCGCGATCCACCATGCGGCGGCGGGAGCGAAGATCACGCCGGTATACTCGAATTGACGAAGGACGAGAAAGTTGAACCCCGTCGAGAAGAACGGTACCGAGAGGACCGCGACCAGGATGGCGGTCAGGATCGAGAACGTCACGAACGCCCGGTCTTTCCGCCGGTAGCTCTCGGCGAGCACGACGATCGCCAGGAGTCCTTCGACGGCCGCGGCCGCCGCGATCCAGGCGATGAGGTAGAGGGGGAAGGAGCCCCCCGGGATGATGGACTGGGAAGCGGTGGTGGTCGGATGGATGAGGGCGCTCAGGTTGGATCCCAGGATGCCCCGCTGGGCCTCCAGCACGGGCAACGAGATCGCGGCCACCCACACCAGCGCGAGTGAGATGGCCCCGAACAGAACCGCGAACGAGCGCATCGCCGGATAGGGATCCTTCCGGCGGAGGATCCAGGGTAGCACGGCCAGGCCCGCGAGGAACCCGATGAGGATGTACGTGGAGACGTGGTGACTGATGATGATCATCGCCGCGGCCACCACGACCGTGACCCGGAGGATCGTTAGGTTCGAGTTGAGCGAATTTTCGGTTGCGAGGAAGGCGAGGGCGGCGAAGGCGAGAACGAAAAAAGTGACCGCAAAATCCTGCTGGGTGGGAATGTTGAGTTCGATGGACGGAACGCTGATGTAGAACAATACCGCGAGGGGAGCCGAGCGAGGTCCGAAAAGTCGACTGGCGAGTGCGTAGATCGCGAGCGGGATGATCAGGAGACGGAACAGTTCATACGCCCACGGAAACGTTTGGAGGAGCGGCAAGGAGGTCATGGAAGATGCCTCCACGTTGAACACCGCGCCCCCGGGGAAGTAACTGTACACTCCGGCCTGCCCGATCACGCCGTTGAGCGGTTGCCAGGTTCCGGCGCTCTGGATCGCCTGCGCGAACTGGAAGTTGAAGATCGTGTCCCGAGAGTACGGCAGCCCACTGGGGGAAAAGATCGGATAGATGAAAAAGATCAGAAGGACCGGGAGCGCCAGGAAGACGACGGGTACGCGACGGAAGATGGTGAGCGCGAACGGAGCGGCGACCAGCGCCAGGAGCAGGATATACGCAAGGCGAGTCGGGAAGCCGTGCCAGTGCGCCGTCACCCCGTCGAACTTGATGGAGTAGAGCAGGAAGGCGATCCCGAGAAACCCGAGGAAGCTGAGGAACAGGAGGAACACCGGGGTCCAGGATCCCTTGGGCGGCGCGGGCGCCGTCATCTGGGGCGGCACGAACGGCGGATCGCGCGAAACCGGAGGCGTCCACACTGCGGGTGGCGGATTAGCCAACGAGGTCGCCTCCCGCCTCTCCGGACTGCCAGGCCCATTGGCGTCGGAGTCCCTCGCGGAGCGAGGTTCGAGGGCGGAAATGGAGCTCACGTCGGGCGCGACGATTGTCGGCCCAGGTCGTTCGGGGGTCGCCCTTGGGGGTGGGCAGCCGGTGGATCTTCACGGGGAGCCGAGAGATGGTTCGAATATGGGCGATCGCCTCATCCAGCCGAACGGGAGAACTCCCACCCAGGTTGAAGACCGTCTCTTCGGTATCGGTGGCACCCGCGCTCACGATCCCGTCGACTATGTCCCCCACGTATGTAAAATCGCGGAGTTGTCGGCCATCCCCGTAGACCTCGATGGCCTTCTTGGAACGGATGGCGTGGAACATCCGGTTGAACGCCATATCCGGGCGTTGACGGGGCCCGTAGACGGTGAATAGACGAGTGCTGACAAAATTCAGGGCGTAGGCGCGGGCATACAGTCGGCCCATGTGCTCTGCCGACAGTTTCGTCATGCCGTAGGGACTGATGGGGTTGGGAGTCGCATCTTCGCGCATCGGGCCGGGAGGCTGGTCCCCGTAGATCGACGAGGAACTGGCGTAGACCACCTTCGACCGCACGCCCGATCGGACCACCTCTTCCAAGAGCGCTTGGGTCGCGAGGACGTTGTTCTGGACGTAATATTCGAATTTTGTCCCCCAGCTGCCTCGGACCCCCGGCTGCGCAGCCAAGTGATAGATGCCGGCCCCCTTCCGAAGGTACCGAGTCAACCGGACCCCCTGGATGGGACCCCGAAGAAATCGGAACGCGGGGTTCGCGAGCGACCGACGTAGATTCCGGCGCTTTTGAGCCGCAGAGTAGTACGGGTCGAACGAATCGACGCCGAGGACCCGGTCGCCCCGCTCGAGTAGAGCCTCCGTGAGGTGACTGCCGATGAACCCGGCCGACCCGGTTACGAGGGAATCGAACAAGCGCCGCTTCAGCCGAGGTGGCCATCTTAAGGTTAACCGACCAAAAACGTGCGTCTCAATATCTTCCATGAATCCAAAAAGCCCCACTGGCTCCGCCGGCCGGGCCCGGCCAAAAAGTGGTCGACGGCCCGACCGCGAGTGAGCCACGGAAGCTCCCGGTCAACCGGAGATCTCCGGGAATGGCTCTCGGCCCCCGGTTCCAGCCCATCTTGGTCGATAGAAGTGAGACACCGAGCCCGACAATTCGAGACGGGCTCGAGATACTAAGTAGTACCACTGGTGATGCCCGAGGGATGATTTTCCTTCGATTAGGCCCGTTCCGGGCTTTCCCCGTGGTCGTCCTCCTGGTCCTCTCTTCCCTGGCGTTCCTGGCTGCGCCGACAGCACTCCACCCCGTGGCTACTAACCCGGCAGTGCTCAGATTGGAACCTCAGAGCTCCGGTTCGATTTCCTCGCCGGGGGTCGGACCTGTTCCTCGATCGATCCCCGGAACCGTTTCTGGTCCCCCAAAGGGGACTGCTAGCAACACAGGATTCGTCTCGCAAGCCGTGATGGCGGCCGAATCGGTCGGTTACTCCCCCCGGTCCATTTTCGTGCCGCGTCCGGCGG
This sequence comes from Thermoplasmata archaeon, assembly GCA_022750355.1. Taxonomy (GTDB): domain Archaea; phylum Thermoplasmatota; class Thermoplasmata; order Lutacidiplasmatales; family UBA184; genus Lutacidiplasma. Next base: position 1,705 of record JAKIVW010000039.1, on the reverse strand, counting down.
CGACTCCGCTGCAGCTCCGCATGGCAGCCGACTCCGGGTACGTCGCGCCTCCCGCCTGCCCGGATTGCCCCGGCCCGATGGGGATTGCGGACTATGGCCTGCGAAACAACACCACCACCGGGGCCGTGCAACCGTACGTTCTCACCACGACCAGCTTGGAAGGAAACCTGACCCTCGGAGGCGGAGGGATCCAACCACTGTATGTGCTGGACAGCTCCCCCGATGCCTACTCCGTTCAGTTGAATGCGGCCCTCACGAACGTGACGATTCTCGGAAACTCCTCCTACCAGTTTTGGACCCAAAGCATCGCGGTTTACTTTCCCCACCTTCATCAGCTCGATCTGGAATCGAATGTCTGGAACTTCTCGAGTGATTTTCTTTCCAACAACTCGATCCTGGGTCACGGTCTCAACGGCAAGTTAATCCCCGGGCGGTTCTACATGTCCCAGACCAACCTAACGGATGTCACCTCCCCGTTCAATCTCACCCTATTCCTCAACTCCACCAGTCTCGCCGGGAATGACGGCGTCAATTTTTCCGCCGTGCTGCGGAGCTCGGGAGTGACTCACTCGTATCCGTTCGATTTCGTCACCTTCAATTCGGTCGCCGCCGGTGTCCCCATGCTAGTTGGTCCAACCAACTTCACCGCGAACGGGTTTGCCTACAATCCCATCGGGCTCCCTGACGACTTTGAGTTCGTCATCGCCGGACCGGGGGGTGGGAGTCAAGTGGACCTTTTCGGGGCCCAAGCCTCGATGTCCCTGCGGTACGCCATCCTTCCGGGCGTGTACGAAACCGTTCCCTCCGCCCTCAGCTACGGCGGAGATTCGGGCGAGAGCTCCACCGGAGTCAACGTCGAATGGACCACCGGGAGCTCCGGGCCCTACGCGCTACTCTCGACCGGCCCGTCGATCCTCACCGGACTCTGGAACGCCTCAGGGCCTCCCGGGGTCGCGACCATCCAGGCGGGCATCACGCCGGCCGACGCGTTCGTGTTCGTTCAACCTTCGCCAAACAGTTTCACCACTTCCGTTCCCGAGTGGGCGCCCACGGCGCTGGACACCACGTTGTCGGTCGGTCCGGGAACCTATGTTGTGAACGCCTCGATGAGTTACTTTACGACCGCGACGTTGGGGCCGATGACCCTCACGGCAGGTCAATCCCTGCCATTCAACCCCTCGCTCCTGCCGGACCCTGCCTCCGAAGTGACCACCCCACTCTACGTATGGAACGACAGTCAGTTTCCCAATATCTCTTCGGGCGGGCTCGGGACCAATGCTTCACCGTTCATGATCAAAGATCTACAGAACGCCCCGATGGCCTCGATGTTCGGGGTGATGAATGACTACCACTTCCCGGTCTTTTCCGGTGTCTTCTTCGCGTTCACGACCCGCTCGGCGGAACTCTATCGCCCCGGCCCGTTCGAGACGAACCTCCCCTACGTCGGGGACGGGTTGCCTTCGACGAACGACCTTTCGTACACGTTCTACCAGGTATCGAACGTCTCTGTGGTGGACGCGCCCAACATCTCGGGCTGGTTCGATTACGGGCTCTACTTCCATCCGGGGAACTACTCGTACGCCACATTCAACATGGTGTTCTGGAATTCCTCCCACAATCTCGTCGCGAGCAACACGTTCCAGACCGAAAGCGAAGGAATCTACCTGTACGGCGGAAGCTCGAACACCATATGGAACAACACGAT
>JAKIVW010000172.1 GCA_022750355.1 Thermoplasmata archaeon | reverse complement strand
CGCGCCCTTCTCCGGTATTCCGAGGTCGCCGAGCAGTTCGAGAAGGCCCGACCCGGGTCGTGCCACGTAAGGTAAAGGTCGGTGTGCGATAAAAGGAGGGCGGAACCGGGCGGTGGCTCGGAGCGCCCTAGAGGGCCGCTTGGAAGTCTTCGATCGAGAGGGAGTACTCGATCTCGGCGCCCCCGGCACGAGCCCGGAGGACCTCTCGGGCGAGGAGCCAGTAGACCGTGGCGAGGGCGACCCGACCCTTGTTGTTCGCCGGGATCACGAGGTCCACATTGCGAGTCTCATTGTTCACGTCACAGAGACCGAGGACCGGGATCCCGATGGAAACGGCCTCGCTGAGGGCCTGTTGGTCGGTGGCGGGGTCCGTGACGAACAGTACCTTCGGCTCGAAGTACTCGGCCAGGTTCGGATTCGTGAGGCATCCGGGGACGAACCGTTCCGCGAACGAAACTCCCCCGATCGTTTTCGCAAAGACACGGACCGGTTTCTGACCGTATTGGCGCTGGCTCACGACGAGGATCTTCTCGGCGGGCAAACGCGCGAGGAAATTGGCGGCGAGGCGGATCCGCTTGTCGGTCTGGCGGACGTCCAGGACGTGGAGACCGTCGAACCGGACCTTGTGAACGAATCGGCGCATCGAGGCCGACTTCTGCTGGGTTCCGATGTGGACCCCCGAGGTGAGGTAGGTCTCCTCGGGAACCAGGAGCTCCCCGGGCCGGATGTCCTGACCGTCGGAGGGGATCGCCTGCTGCTCCTCCGCCATCACGTCTTCATCGGGCATCGGTAGTACCTCCGGTGGCGCGGCCGAGCCGTAGGAGTTCATTTAGCTTTGCCATCCGCTCCCCGCCGAGAAGGCCGCATTTCAGCGCACGCGCCCCCGTCCCCACCGCGACGTGGGCGAGCCAGGACTCGGGAACCTCGCCCGACCGGTGAGAGGTCACCGTTGCGATCCCCTTCGAGCCGGCGAGGTCGACCGTCCGAAGTGTGTCGGTGAGGGTCCCCACCTGGTTCACCTTGATCAGTACCGCGTTGGTGGACGCGAGGTCGATCCCCCGACGGAGTCGGCTTACGTTGGTCGCGTAGAGGTCGTCCCCCACGACCAGCGTACGGCTCCCGACCGCGCGCGTCAGTTCGGCGAACGGCTCGAACGCTTCTTCGTCCAGCGGGTCCTCGAGATATCGGATCCCGTACTGGTCGACCAGCTCGGCGACGAAGGCGACCTGCCCGGGGGAGTCGAGGGTGCGGTCGTGGTAGCGGTAGTTCCCGGCTTCGAAGAACTCGCTCGCGGCGAGGTCCAGACCTGGGTAGACGGGGATGTGGAGTTCGTCGCGCGTCTGCGCGCAGGCCTCGGAGAGGAACTCCAACGCTTCGACGTTCCCGATCGCCGCGACCCAACCCCCCTCGTCCCCTCGACCGAGGGCGACCGTGGGATACCGGTGATGGAGCTCCTCCCCGATGATCGCGTGCACCCGGAGCGCGGCCTGGATCGAACGGGCCGGATCCGCGTCATCGGCGTATGCGATGAACTCCTGAATGTCCGGTCCGCCGATCGCGTGGCGACCCCCGTTGAGACAATTGCCGACGATCGCCGGAAATTTGCGTCCGTCGACCCCGGGACGAGCGAGGACCTTCCATAGGGGCTCCCCGCGTTCCAGGGCGAACGCCATCGCCGTCGCGACCGAGAGCGCCGTCGCGCTGTTCCCGCCGACCTGGGAGAGGTCCGGCGTACCGTCGATCGCATGGATGGTGCTGTCGACCGATGCTTGGTCGCCGGCGTCGAGTCCGAGGAGGGCGGGCACGAGTCGTTGCCGTACGGTGGTGAGGGCGGCGGATACGCCTCCCTTCGGAAATGCGGCGACCTCGTGGGCGCCGGTGCTCGCACCGCTCGGTGCCCCGGCACGGGCGTGCGCTCCCGATTCGAGCACGACCTCCGCTTCGATGGTCGCTTTCCCGCGACTGTCGTAGATCTGGTCGACCCGGACCGACTGGATGCGGCTCACGGACCCTCCACGAACTCGACCAGGACTCCGCCGAATGCCGACGGCCGGGCGAATCCTACGCGGCGGCCGCGCGCTCCCGGCCGAGCCGTACGGTCGACGAGTTCTCCCCCGCGACCCGCGACCTCTTGAAGCGCGCGTTCGACGCTCGGTACGTGGAAGGCGATGTGGTGAACTCCAGGACCTCGGCTCACCAAGAAACGGGCCACCGGTGAATCTGGGCCGGAGGGTTCCAGAAGTTCGATGTGCGTACCTCCGACCGTGAGAAAGACCACACGTACTCGATTCGACGGCACTTCCTCCGGGGTCGGGTCCGGTCCGCCGAGCAGCGGTCTCCACTGGGCTAAGGCATCCGCTAGACTTGGAACGGCGATTCCCACGTGGTCGAGCTCGGGCATCGGTCCCCTAGAAAGCCCGGGACGGTGGTTGTACGCCGAACAGGGCGCGCCACGTGTCCGCGATCTCGCCCAACGTCGCACCCTCGCGCACCGCATCCAAGACCAATGGGAGCGTGTTCTGACCCTTCTCCGTACCCCGGCGCAGGGCATCGAGCGAGGCATCGGACTTCCGCGCGTCCCGCTGACGCTTCCACGCCCGCACCGAGCCCACCTGTCGGCGTTCCTCCGCCGGGGTGATCCGCTGAACGCTCGCGCCGCCCCCTCGGGTTTCCGGGAAGTGGGAGAAATTGGGATTGCCCTCGGTGAACCGGTTCACGCCGACTACGATGTCCTCCTTCCTTTCGCGCGCGCGCGCGATGCGGTACGCCTCGCGCGATATCTCCGACGCAAAGTATCCCCGGTTCACGGCCGCGACCGCGCCTCCCATCGTCTCGATGCGGGCGAGATATTCCCGGGCCTCCCGTTCGATCCGGTCGGTCATCTCTTCGATCGCGTACGCGCCTCCGAGCGGGTCGACGGTGTTCGCGACCCCCGACTCCTCCCCCAGGATCTGTTGGGTGCGCAGCGCGAGGCGGGCCGAGGTCTCGGTCGGTAGTCCGAGGGCCTCATCGAGGCCGTTGGTATGGAGGGACTGAGTCCCCCCGAGGACGGCGGCGAGCGCTTCCAAGGTCGTCCGCACGACATTCAGTTCCGGTTGTTGGGCCGTCAGGCTCGACCCGGCCGTTTGGGTGTGGAATCGTAGCTGCTTGGACCGCGCGCTCGTCGCTCCGAACGTCTCCTCCACCAGTCGGGACCACAAGCGCCGGG
>JAKIVW010000171.1 GCA_022750355.1 Thermoplasmata archaeon | reverse complement strand
GCCGCCGCTGGCATCGAAACGTCGCCCAGGGTAGTCGAGCCACGGCGGACGTCTACGCCCGGAGGCTCGCAGCCTTCTGTCGGGCGATGGAGACGAGCCCCGAGTCGTTGGCGAAGATGGGTGACAAGGCGCTCCGCGACGTGGTCCTCGACTTCGTCGAGGCCGAGTCGAAGGCGAAGCACACCGGCTCCTACATCCACAGCACCGTCAAGGCCGTCAACTCTTGGCGAAAGCACGCAGGCCGCCCTTCGGTGCGCGGGGTCAACGTACGCGGACGTGACTCCACCCCGACGCTCGTGGATGAGGTCGCCCCTACGCCGGAGCAAGTCCGGGCGGTCCTCGCCCGCGCCCCTGTGAGAAACCGCGTCATCTGCGCCTTGATGGCTTACAGCGGGGTCCGACCGGAGGTCGTCGGGGACTACCTCGGCGAAGATGGGTTGACGCTCGGGGACCTCCCGGAGCTCGAGCTTACCGGAGATCGCCCCCGATTCACAAAGACTCCCGCACTGGTCATCGTACGGGAAGGGATCTCGAAGGCGCGCCACACCTACGTGACCTTCGCTCCGTCCGTGACGTGCCGAGCCATCGAGGATTATCTTCGATACCGATTGGCTCGAGGCGAGAAGCTGACTCGCGCGACCGATCTGGTGAGCCCGGGACGAGGAGCGAACCGCTTCCTCCGCGCGATCAATGTAGGCGACGGAGTCCGCGCCGCGTTCCGAGCCCTCGGGATGCAGGACCGTCCCTACGTGCTCCGGGTCTATTTCGAGACTCGCCTGGGCGTCGCCGAGGGCCAAGGGAAGGTCGTACATCGGTTCGTCGTCCACTGGGGCGGGCACAAGGGTGACATCACTGCCCGATACTCGCTCAACAAGAACCGGCTTCCCGGGGACCTCATCGAGGAGATGCGGGAGGCGTTCCGACGGTGCGAGCCCACCCTGACCGGAGACGCACCATCCGAGGGCGATGTGCGACGCGAGGTCTCCCGATCGCTCCTCGGGGCGCTTGGCTATTCCGACAAGGAGCTCGAGGCGGTCGACCTCACGAACCTCGCACAGGTCCGGGAGCTCACCCTGAAGCGGGTTTCGCCCCCGGCCAAGAAACAGGCTCTCGTGACCGTGGAGGAGCTGCCTGGCTACCTCGACGCGGGCTGGACCTTCGTGGGAAACGTCGGACAGGATCGGGTCCTCCTCAGTCCCCCCGCAGGAGCAGGAGGACCCACGAGTCCGCCTTCGCCGCCAGGACCGCCATCGGGAGGCGATCCGGCTCCCCCTCGATGAGCAGGCGGACCGGATCGGTCTCTGGAAGGCCCCGCGCCACCTTCTTCAGGGGACGCAGATCGACGAACGCCTGGGACGGGTCTTCCGGGGAGGTATACGCCTCGCCCGCTGGGACTGCGAGATCGCGGTCTGAGCTCGGAGTGTTATCCGCAGCCCCGGTCCCACTGGGCTCCGCGGGCAAGTCAGCCGGGCCGGAGGGGCGAGCTGCCGCGATCATCTCGAGACCCCGTCGGGGGCTTCCTCCCCTCCGTAGACGCCGGACAGTTGGAGTGGGAACGCGGCCCGCAGCGCCCGCTCCTCCGCCGCCTTCCGGAGCATCGTGATCGGCATCTCCGTCCAGGGTCTCGTCGGCTGGCCATCCTGACGTCTCCGGACGGCCTCAACAAACCGAACTTCCTCGACCAGCGGGCGGCTCCAGTCCTTCCGATAGACCCTGCATACGGCCCTGACTGGATTCTCGGTCCCATCGGGCCCTTTGACCATCTCAACCTCTATTTCCCGCCCGTCATACTTTCCGCTCCGTTCGGCGAGCGAGCGCATCCCATCGATTCCGACGAAGGCGTGGATCTTGTCGGCGGGTTCGAACCGTAGGAACTTCACCTGGCCGAGCCACGGATCCAGCCCGATCCGTTGAGCGAACTCGAGCCCGAACGCGATCTCCCTGGCCGTCGCGTCAGAGGGAAATCGTCCTGCCGATCGGAGGATCGCTACTTGGCGCTCCGTTTGGTCCTCACGGGAGCGGGAGCTGATCTGCGGAACCGACGCGGTTGGAGACCCCGTCGAGATCGAAGAAGAGTCTCCTCTCGAATCGAGGGGGAGAGTCGGCAGGGGCCATGCCTCCTCCCGCGCGCGATTGAAGCAGTCGCGCTCCATCCTTCTCGCTCGGAAGCCCCTCCGCCAATCCTGAACGTAGACCAGTTCGGTCAGCGATTCGGGTACCAGGTTGCCGCACCCGGCGCATTGGTACTGCCCGTGGCCACGGTAGACCGACCAGCCAGGCTCCAATTCAGGCGGGTCGCTTCGAGGGTCCTCTCCCGAGCTCAAGGCGGGTCCCTCCTGCAGGGGCAGGAGTCGACCTCAGTGTAGGAATCGTCACCAGCCCACGGGGGCGAGTCGAGATCGGCGGCCTGGGTCAAGGCCGCGGCGCTCATCGGGTTGCCTCCCGCGGAAGAGGAGCTGACTTCTGGGCGCTTTTCCGTTCCGCGAGGATCCTTCGGACGAGACGATCGAAAGATTCGAGGCCGACTAGGTTTCCCTCCGAGTCTACTAAGGGGCGGCGGAGAGACGCCAGAAGGGTCCAGGTCTCAGGTTGCAGTCGGACCAGCCCTCGGGGGGGTCCCGGCCGAACCCGCCCGACCATCCGGCGGTCCATCGAGGATGCAGTCTCTCCGAACCCCTTCGCGCGCATTCGTAACGAAAGATACGAATGCGCACAATCTATAAGTGCTTTCCTGCTTTTGCGTTACATCTGTGACGCCGACCCCCCTACCGAAGCCGAGGAAGAAGGTCCTCCCGAAGGTCTCCGTCGCTGGCAGGATTGAGCGAGGCTACTACGACGACCTCGTGAGAGTCATCGATGGCGACGACCACTTCAACCGCATCGGCGACTTCGTGAGGGAGGCCGTGCTCGAGAAGATTGACCGTTGGAAGAAGGAGCGCCCGCTCGGATCGCCCGTGGTCCGATCTCGATGACGCTCGCGGAACAGCCCCCGCCAGGACCTAACGAAAACTTTTCGATGATCGCGAGGGAGTCAGCCCCTCTCGACACGAGGTTCTCCGGTCTTTGAGGCAAACGTGGAAGCCTCTCGGAGAGTCGGGGCATGAACGGTTGGTTCTCAACCGACCTCGTTCTTTCTGACGGATTGCACTCCGGTCGATTTACCCCTGGACTTCCTGCACGGTGACCGTCCGGCCGGCTGTGGCCGCGCCGCGGCGGGCGAGCACCGG
>JAKIVW010000170.1 GCA_022750355.1 Thermoplasmata archaeon | reverse complement strand
ACGCGGACCGGCTGGTTGCAGACCGGGCAGCGAGCCGGATTCCGGCACGTGCAGGTCATGGAGGAGAAGGTACCTGTCGGGCCTCCCTATTAAGAAGGCGGCGCGTGGGACGCCGGTTCGGCGCTCCGGCGGACGTGCGCTCGGGTCCGGTACGGTGGAATCTGATGGGGGAAGCCGACACAGAGCGGGCGACGGAGCTCGGGTCGGTTCTCCTCGAGGTCTTGCGGCTCCTCAACAAGTCCGAGGCCGAGTCGAGCACCGTGCAGGGATTGGAGCACGGGGAACTCCTTGCCCTCCTCCGCCGCGGATTCTATCCCGAAGTGTCCGGGGACGACCTCGACCGTGCGATCGCGACGCTTCTCGGCAACCGGATGGTCTCGGAGTTGGACGACCCGGAGTTTGCGTGGGACCGCGGCCGGACCGTGGGCCGAAGGTTCGCCCTGCAGCTCCCCGGGAAGGAGTACCTCCTCACGAGCGTCGAGAAGACCGGACGCATCCCGTAGCCCGGGCCGCTCAGGAGGGGGGCCCGACGCCCTTTATGTAGCGGAACCGAGCGTTATACTTCGCGTGGGATCGGAGGAACCCCCGCCAGATCCGGTCCGCTCGACCCTCGTCGCCCTCCTGCAGCAATTGAATCGTGCGGAATCGATCAATGAGGGACGGGCGCAGGAACAGACCCTCGAACTGGACGAGATGGAGCGGTTGCTTTCCCGGTTCTGGGCCGTCGAGCACGGTCAGGTGAAGGTCCCCGTGGCCCTCGGTCTACTGGTGCGTAACGGCCTCGTCGAGGCACGCCTGCCCACCCCCCAAACCCCGCCGAGCAACATCGCCGCTCGCGCCGTCTACCAGATCACGGCCGAAGGCAAGGCGTTCCTGGTCGACATCCAGAAGACGAGCGACCGGATCACCTGACGAGAGAATCCTCGTTTCAATCGCCCCGTACCGTTAAGTAACCGACGAGTGTCGGCGCGAGGCCATGTCGCGGATCCACTCCGGACGCAAGGGACGGGCCGGTTCGCACCGCCCTTTCCCCCTCACCAAGCCCGAGTGGGTCACCGCGAGCTCGGAAGAGGTCGTGGAGCAGGCGGTCACCCTGGCCAAGGGGGGCCAAAGTGCCGCCCAAGTGGGGCTCACGCTTCGGGACCAGCACGGCATCCCCTCCAGCCGGGTCGTCACCGGTAAGCGACTCGCCGCCGTACTCTCCGAGCACGGGGTCCACCCGGAGATCCCGGACGACCTGCAGGCCCTCTTGAAGCGCGTCGTGCACCTTCAGCGCCATCTCACGACCCACCCCAAGGACCTCTCGAACCGTCGGGGGCTCGCCCTGATGGAATCGAGGATCCGCCGCCTGGCCCGGTACTACCGGCAGCGCCGCCGCCTCCCCGAGAACTGGCGGTATTCCGCCGCGGGCGCGGCCCTCCAGGTGGAGTGATGCCCTCGGGTCCGGATTCGTTTGTTTCGGACCCTCAGTACGGCCAAGAGTTCGACCGGGCCCGCGGGCTGGTCCTCGCCCACCCTCGCCGGTGGCGGGTCATCTACCATTACGACGCGGACGGGATCGCGAGCGCCTCCTCCGCCGTGCGCGCCTTCGGCCGCCTCGGCTATCCGGTGCAGCTCACGCCCCTCATCGGCGTCGAGCGCGAGAAGATGCAGAGTCTCCTCGCCTCGACCAAAGGACCGGTCCTGATCGTCGATACGGGGGCGAGCTGGGTGGACCTGTATCCCCCCCACCCGTTCCCGGTCGTCATCCTGGATCACCACACCTATCCCGGAGCGCCGACGCCCCCGGAGCTCCCGCCCCACGTCGCGTTCGTCAACCCTCTCGATTGGGGGGTCAACGGAATGAGCGAAATGTGCGCGGCCACCCTCACCTGGCTGTTCAGCGTCTTCCTGGACCCCCTCAACTGGGACAACGCGGCCTGGGGGCTTTCGGGGGGGATCGGAGACCGGCAGCACGTCGGTGGGTTCCACGGCCTCAATGGCATCCTCGTCGACGAAGCGGTCCGCCGTTCGGTGCTGGTGCGCCGGCCAGGCCTGGCCCTGCTCGGCCCGACCGTCGGAGCGGCCCTGACGGGGGCCATCGACCCCTACTTCCGGGGACTCTCGGGCCGGCGTCCGGCGGTGGATGCGTACCTCTCCGAACTCTCGATCGACCCGGAACTCCCCCCCTCGAAGCTCCCCCCGGAGGCGCGACTTCGCCTGGTGGGAAGTCTCCGCTCCCGTCTCGAGGGGAACGGGGTGTTGCCGGAGTTCGTAGCGCTCCTCGACCAGGAGCGCTGGTTCATTCCGTCCCTCGGCCGGGACGCGGAGGAGTTGTCGAACCTTCAGAGCGCGACCGGCCGCGCCGGCACGCCGGGCGTCGGCGTCGCCATGGCGCTGGGAGATGCCCGGGCGTTCGAGCGCGCGGAGACCGAAGAGAAGCGGTGGCGCGGGGGGATCCTCGCGGCCCTCGTTCGTCTGGAGGAGCAGGGCGTAAATGAGAGGACGGCCCTACGCTGGTTCGAGAGCCCGGAGACCCCGCTTGCGGGAACTCAGGCTGGTATGGCGATGAGCTACCTTCTCCCCTCGGACAAGCCCGTGATCGTCTTCTCGGGCGGCGGCACCGGGCCGCTCAAACTCAGCGGTCGCGGAACGCTCCGCCTCGTGGAGAAGGGCCTCGACCTCTCGGAGGCCCTCCGTCGCGCGGCGAGCGCGGTCGGGGGAGAGGGCGGAGGCCACAAGGTCGCCAGCGGCGCGACCATCCCCGCGGGCACACGCGACCAATTTCTCGAAGAGGCGGACCGCCTCATCGCCGCCCAACTCCATCTCGGGGTGACGACATGACCGGTGCCCCCGCCGAGGCCGCTCCCCCGCCCGCCGAACGCGTGACCGACCACGCGCTCGAGGGGGAGATGCACAAATCCTACCTCGAATACGCGATGAGCGTCATCGTCGGGCGCGCCCTGCCCGACGGCCGGGACGGGCTGAAACCGGTCCAGCGCCGGATCCTCTGGTCGATGTGGGAGTCGGGGGCGACCCACGACCGGGCGTACCGCAAGAGTGCGCGAACGGTCGGAGACGTTCTCGGAAAGTACCATCCCCACGGGGATCTGTCGGTCTACGACGCGCTCGTCCGGATGGCGCAGCCGTTCAGCCTCCGCTACCCGCTCATCGATGGCCAAGGCAACTTCGGCTCGATCGACGGCGACTCCCCGGCGGCGATGCGGTACACCGAGGCGCGCCTGAGCGCCCTGGTC
>JAKIVW010000038.1 GCA_022750355.1 Thermoplasmata archaeon | reverse complement strand
AGGAGTTCCTCGACGCGGTGATCCCCGCCGCGGCGGTCGAGGTCCAGGGCGAGACAGACGCTCCGGTGACCACCGATGTCCATCGGCTGATCCGACTTCCCTCGTCCTTGCACGGAGGGACCGGTTTCCGGGTCGTCCCGTTGACCCGGAACGCGCTGGAGCGGTTCGAGCCGCTGCGGGACGCCTTGATCTCCGCACCGGCAGCCGAGCGGGCCGAGGTCTCCTTCCGGGAGGACGTCAGCTACCCCTGGGGCGACGGCCGCCTCGAGGGGAAGGCGGGTGCGAGCGACCGGATCCCGACCGCCGCCGCGCTGTTCCTTACGCTGCGGGGGGAGGCGGCGCCTCGGCTTTGACCGGCAGCACGAGCCGACCGATCTTCTCGATCTCGGCCTCGATGACGTCCCCGGCCTTCAATTTCCGGCTCTCCTTACCGAATTCGAACCCCGGGGTCCCGCCCAGACTTCCGAGCGAGATCACGTCGCCGGGCTCGAAGGTGATCCCCTTCGAAAAGTGGGCGATGATCTCCGGGATGCGGAACACATAGTCCGTCGTGTCCCCCTTCTGCCGGACCTGTCCGGCCACCGTGAGTTGCATCTGGAGCGGGTACGCGGGCCCGACCTCCTCCTTGGGGACGACCCAGGGCCCGACCGCCATGGTCGCGTCGAACCCCTTGCCCATCGTCCAGTCGACGGGTCCCTCCGCCGGGTACTGGAGGTCGCGGTATCCCATGTCGAGGGCGATCGTGTAACCGGCCACATGCTCCATCGCCTTCTCGGCCGGGATATGCTTGCCTCGGAGCCCGATCACGACCGCGAGCTCGAGTTCGACGTCCGGGAATTGGCCCGCCGGGTTGAGGACGAGGGACTCGCTCGGCCCGACGAGGCTGTTGAAGAAACGAGAGAAGACGTACGGCTGCTTCGGGAGGGGCTTTCCTTGCTCCGCCAGGTGGCTCTTCGAGTTCGAGGCCATGCAGTAGATCTTGGTTCCCCGTACGACCGGGGCGAGCAGCTTGACCCCCTCCTCCGGTTTGAACAGGAACCGCGCACCCGTGGCGGCCCGGGGCGTCCACCCCATCCCGCGCCGGCGGGCGATGTAGTCCAGGATCTTCTTGGTGAGGGCCACCGAATCGGCCCCCCCCTGGAAGAACGATTGCATATCGCGGAAGCGGCTCGGGTCCGCCCCCTTGACCGGATTGACACCCAGGTAGTCGCGGCACGCCGTGTCCAGGTCGATGTACTCGTTCGAATCTGTGACCATCCCGAAATGGAATTGGTCGGCGAGGGTGAAGTGTACGAGCTTCGTGGAACGCCTCGATGCCGGGGGAGGCTCGAAGGGTGATAAGCGGTGCGCCGGGACTACGCGGTCTCGCCTTCCGATCGCCGAACTCCGGCGGCGGCGAGGGTACCGCGGCCGGCGGGGGGCGGTCTAGGGGGGTGGCGGCGGTGAGGCCGGCGGGGTCGAGGGCATGGGCGCTGCCATCGAGGACGCGGCCATCTTGGAACCTTTGCGCTTCAGGACCAATCCGACGATCAGGAGCAGGATCCCTACGATGAGGAGGATGAGACCGATCGTGGACTGAGCGAGTTTCACCGTGATCGACGCCGTAGCGGCGCTGAGAGAGGCGATGGCCACGACGAACGCTCCTCCCGTGGGGACGGAGAAGGAGAACGTGCCGCTCGTTCCGTTCTGGATCGGAAGGAGGCTCACGGAGCCGGAACACATGCCGTTGGATTGCAAGGTCGAGCAGGTCCCGACTTCGATCGAGATGGTCGCGTTCGAGCTCCAGGATACGGAGGCCGGGACGCTTCCCGTTACGGAAACCCCGGTCACGTTCGCCTCGTACGGCGTCCCTTCGGTGATTGTCTGCGACGCGACCTGGATCAGTGGGACGAACGCCAGTACGGCACCCAGCAAGACCAGAACCACTCCCACCACGACGAACCCGATGCGCATGTCAACCTCTGACACGCGGGACGGGGAACTGGTCTATAGAACTACCCCTGCACGGCCCGGCCGACCTTTCGGCGACCCGGAGGCCGTCGCTACGGGCGCAAGGTCGCGAGGAACCCCTCTCCGAGTGGGGCCACCGACTCGAGTTTCAGTCGCACGAGATCGGTGGGACCGATCGACTCCGGGCCTCGAACCATCGAGGGAGCGGTCGTCCCGCCCACCAGGACCGGAGCGTAGTAGATCGTCCAGCGATCGAACAGTCTCTCCCGGGCGACGCTCGCCAGGATCCGCGAACCCCCTTCGACCATGAGTTGGGCCACGCCGAGGTCCCGCAGCAAGCGGAACAGGAGTCGGAGGTCGACCTGGTCTCGGCCCGCTCGGAGCACGTGCACGTGGTCCGGGTACGTTCGAGCGTTGTTCTCCGTCGTGGCCACGATCGTCGGAGCGCTCGAGTCCAGGATCCGGGCCGAAACCGGGGTGCGGCCCGAGGCATCCACAACCACCCGACGAGGAGGGCGTTTCGGAAGTTCGTCGAGCAGCTCCGGCTTGAGCCGGAGGGAGGGGTCGTCCTGGACGACCGTTCCCACGCCGACGAGGATGGCGTCCGACCCGGCCCGAAGTCGGTGGACCCGCACCAGGTCCTCCGGCCCGGAGAGAGAAGCGCGGACCCCATGGGCGAACGCGAGCCGACCGTCCATGGAGACGGCACAGTTGACCCAGACGCGGGGGCGGTCGGACGGGACCGGTTCGGGGGGACCGGACACGATCCTTAGGTCCCGGCCCGGAGGCGGGCCACCTCGGCCTCCAGCGCGCCCGTCGTGACCTGCGCCGCCCGCAGGTCGATCAAATTGATCTCCACATTGGCCAGCGCGCCTTCCGTGGCGGCGCGAAAGAGGGCGAGCGCCGTCGTGATGTCGCTCCCCAACATCGCCTTCGTCCGACCTCGAACTTCGGCGAGCTGCCGAGCCAGGTCGCTCGCCAGCCGGGCGGTCGAGAGCGGAACATCGGCCGCCCCCTGGAGGGCGGTGACGTAGGCTCGCTCCTGGTCCGCTCCGGGTTGGGCCCCGCGCGCCTTTCGGGCGGCTCGGACCGCTTCGTAGGATTGCGAATCCTCGGTGACCAGCTCCAGCAATCGCTGACGACCGGTCGCGAGCGTGTTCATGAGCGACGAGAGGGCCGGGTCGGGGTGGGCGGAGTCGATCGAATAGGCGAGGACCATTTCTCCCAGGGCGGCGGCCATCGCTCCCGCCGCCGCCGCGGCGCTTCCGCCTCCGGGGGTGGGAGTCCGGGCCGCCATACGGTCGGTGAACGCGCGGAGCGATTCGCCGGTCGCCGCGGCCTCCACGCCGCGCACCTTCCGTTCCAGTACGGCGGCCCGATCGAACCCGTGGAGCTGCAGGTAGTACTCGGCGGAATCGAAGAGGGCATCTTCCGGCACCAGCCCCACGATTTCGGACTCCTCGACTCCCACCCCGTACCGCTGCGCCTCCCGACGAACCGCTTCGAGCGCTCGGTGGATCGGGGTGATGCGATAGTCGGTGAGGTTCATCGAGACCTGCGCCCGGTGCCGTTCGGCGATATCGAATCCCAACGCCTTCACTTCCGGAAGGCCGCCGTCGCGGGCGCGGACAGCTTTCGCGATCTTCTTCGCGATGGTGACATCGGGGGTCGTCAGGTACGCGTTGAAGGCGATCAGGACCGGGCGGGCGCCGATCGCGATCGCACCGGCCGTCGGGTGGAGGTGGGCCTCGCCGAAATCGGGCGCTCGGGCCGGGTCGGTTTCGATCGTGGTACGGAGTCCTTCGAACTGACCTTCGCGGACCCGGGCCAGGTCCGCGCGCTCCGGTCGCCGAGCCGCCGCCGCGTAGAGAAAGACGGGGATCGACAGTTCGCGCGCCACCCGGTCGCCGAGACGCTCGGCGAGCCGGACCGCCTCGGGCATCGTCGCCGTCCCCAGGGGGACGAACGGGACCACATCGGTCGCGCCCATCCGAGGATGTTCGCCTCGATGCTGGTTCACGTCGATCTCTTGGGCCGCCACTCGGATCATCCGAAACACACCCTCGAGGAGGGCATCCCCTTCGCCGACGAGGCTGACGACCGCGCGGTTGTGGTCGGCATTCCGCTCCACGTCCAGCACGGTGACTCCGGGTACCTCCCGCCCGGCGGCCA
This sequence comes from Thermoplasmata archaeon, assembly GCA_022750355.1. Taxonomy (GTDB): domain Archaea; phylum Thermoplasmatota; class Thermoplasmata; order Lutacidiplasmatales; family UBA184; genus Lutacidiplasma. Next base: position 8,987 of record JAKIVW010000038.1, on the reverse strand, counting down.
CGATCCGCTCGATCTTGGCGGGGTCGCGGCCCTCGGAGAAATTGGGGCCGCACTCGTACGGGCTCACGAGGGGCCTCCTCCGAACGTCTCCAAAAGGGTTTGGTGTCCGCGGGCCTCGGCCGGGCTGGTGGCGGGCCGGGGCCGCTGACGCGCCCGCCCGATGGCGTTCTTCACCCGGCCTTCGTTGAAGCCGTGGCCCTCGACCAGGAGGCGGCGGACCGCATCCTCGTCCACCGGTCCGAACGAGATGGAGGCGACCTCGACGTGCGGAGCCTCTCGGAAGATACGGGCCACCTCCTCCCCCTCGGTGGGATCGATCCCGGCGCGCGCGAGGGTCGCGGCGAACCCGAGGTGCTCTTGGACCAGTTTGAGGGCCCGCTTGGGCCCATACCCTTTGGCGCCCTCGTTGAAATCCGTACCGATGAGCAGACCGATCAGGATCAGTTCCTCCCCGTCGATCCCGAGTCGAGCGAGCAGTTCGCCCCGGTCGACGATCTGGGCACCGGGAGAACTCCCGCCCCGATTCCGGGCCGCGAGCCCTCGAATGAGTCGCGGCGCGCCGAAGAGGAGGCTGTCGTAATCTTCGGAGGAGGAACCCCAGACGACCCCCTGGGCGGCCATGTAGGCCGCTTGGGCCTCCCCCTCGCCCGGGGCTTGGACGGTCGGGACCCCCAGAGCGGAGAGCATCTGGACGATCTCGTCCACCATCGGTCGGGTCAGGTGGGACGTCTGGGCCGCCTTCCGTCGCGCCGTTTCAAGGTCACCGGCGGCGAGGGCCTGCTGATACTCGCCTTCGGCCCGTTCCTTCGCCGCGATCCGCTGACGGATCGTCCCCGCCTTTCGTTCCGGGGATCGTCCGTCGAAGACCCAGACCGGGAGCACGCCCTCCCCCATGAGGGAGGTCGTTCGATAGAATACACCCATCAGGTGGCTCGTGACCCGCCCCTGCGCGTCGGTGAACAACTGGCCGTCCCGCTGCCGCATGGTCGCGAGGAACTGATAGATCGCGTTGAACCCGTCCACCGCGAGGGTCCGACCGGCGAGCGACTCCCACGGAAGCTCCTGCGCCTCCACGAGGTCGCGCAGCGGCAGCCCCACGTCGGCCGAGGAGCGGTGCCGAGTACTTGGCCGTATCTGCGGAGGTCGGTAGGTGCTGTGGGCGCAGCCCCTAAAGGGCGGCCGAGGTTGGGCCGGCCTCGAGGGACAGCGAATGGAGTACACCTGGAAGGAAGAGAATCTGACGGTCCCGACGCTCCAGGCCGGAGCCGTCGTGCTCTCTTCGTTTCCCAGCGCGGGTCTCGCGACGACCGTGGCCGGTCACTACATGATCCGGGCCCTCAAACTACCCCGCGTCGGCCGGTTCGAGTCCCCGGACCTGGCACCGGTAGCCATCGTGCAGGGAGGGGAGGTGCATCCGACGATCCGGGTCTACGGTCGGGCCGACCTCGGTCTCGTCCTGTCCGAGTTTCCCCCCACGCCCACCCAGGCGAATTCGATCGCGCGGACGATCCTGGAGGGGGCCCAGGCTCGAAAGGCACGGATGCTGCTGTGCCTCGAGGGGATCGTCCCCAACCCGGAAGACGGTGAGTCCGCCGCGGCGGGGGCCTCCCCCGAAGCGAGCCAGGTGTGGGCTGCGTTCTCCCACTCGGACCCGTCGCTGAGAAAGATGTTCGAATCCGCCGGGGTCCGGACCCTCCAGGACGGCGTGATCGGAGGGGTCTCGGGCGCCCTCCTGGTCCAGGGGATCGGCCGCGACCTGCCGGTGGTGACACTTCTGGTCAGCGCCCGCGTCGCGGAGGGGCTCCCCGACCATCGTGCCGGGGCCGCCCTGATCGAGACGCTCGACCGCCTCCTCCCGGAGCTGCGGATCGACACTCAGCCGTTGCGTCAGCAGGCCGAGCAGATCGAGAAAGCGCTTCGGGCGGCCCTGAAAGCCCATTCGTCCAGCCCGGAAGAGAACGGCCCTGGGGCTCCCGCGCCCGCGACGGACATGTACCGGTAGGACCCGCTACTGCGGGGTCTCGGCGGCTCCGAACGATGAGGTGTAGCTGAGGAGATAGAAACCCCCGGCCACCATCGCGGCCAGCAGGGAAAAAATCGCGAGCGGGTTCGACGCAAACTTCCAGATCGTGACCGCGATCAGGATGATCGGGAGGATCTCGAGGAACACGACGGTGAACCAGCGGCCGTCCATCGGGGGGCCGACGAGAGAGGTCTCCACTTAAGGTTGAAGGGTCGGCCGCCGGAGGGGCTCCGGACGACCGGAGCCCCGCCCGGATTCAGGGGAGGTTCGGCGGCGGAGCGCGGGAGACGACCTCGAAGGTGAGTTCGACTTCGGAGCCGACCGCGCCATACGCCGACGGAAGCAGGGGTTCGAGCTCGGGGTGGGGCAGCGGGGCGGGAGGGTCGATCGGTCGCAAGACGCCCAGTTCCGACTCCGGGATGCGGTTCATCGGCGCGGTATAGGCGGCCCGGTTCAGCTGGGCGGCCTCGATGAGGGCCTCGGCCGGGAAGATGAACGACGACTCGATGTGCGCCTGGACGAGGTCCGCCCAGTGCACGCTCACTTGGTTGAAGGCCTGCTGCCCGTGCGAGGCGATCAGGGACTCATTGTCCAATGTCCGAAGGGAGGCCGACCCCTGCTCCCGCTTTTCGACGAACGTCTCCACGAAGTGAAGTTGTCCGATCGCCCGATCCGCGAGCGCGCGTCGCTCGCCCTCGCAGCGGAACGGGCGGATGACAAACGCACTGACATATTCGGCATGGCGGCTCGCGACTCGCAAAAGGTGGGGCAACGCCCCACTCCCCGCACCGCCTCCGAGGCTGCCAACGATGATCACAAACGTCGCGCCCTGGAAGATGCGGTCCAGGGCGGGTTCCGCGGCTCGCGCGAGAACGCCTCCCACGATGGGAGAGCCCCCGGTATCGATCTCGGCGCCGGAATCGGGTCCTAGGTAGACCCGCCGGTCGAAATCTTCGAAGGACTGGACCTTGGGGTCGCAGTTGATCGCGACGGTTTCCAAGTGGCGTATGTGGCGTCGAGCGATCTCCTGAGCGACGCGGATGGCGCCCCCGCCGACCGCGGCGAGGACGAACCGAACGTCCTGGCCGAGGCGCAGCTGGGCCTCCCAGCCCCCGTCGATCGCGCCGTCCTCCGGCGCTGAGTTTCGGTCCCGTGTTGCTCGCCCTGACTCGTAACTCCCCACAACCTACCCCTGGCTGGCTTTCGAACCTCCGACCTTCACCGGCCGACGACACCTCGCCGTTCCAGATCCTTCCCGCTCTCTTGGAGCGCTCCGACCTGGGCCCGGGTCTGCACTGCCTCGCGCACCGTTGCACGAGCTCGAGCGACGAGCTCCTGGACCTTCAGCTCCATCTCGCCGCGCCGGACGATCTCCGCGAGGAGGTCCCTCACGGGTCGGCCGTTCGCGACGTGGTGGCAGTAGGTCTCAAGGGCGGCGTATTCCTCGGGCCGAAGGCGCACGGGGACCTCGATGAAGCCCTCGGCGTCCACGGCAGGCGCCGGCGCGGCCGACAAAGCCCGGGAGCGGAGGAACGCGTGCAGCGCAGACCGCATGAGCTCCGAGCGGGTCGAAAATTCGCCGGACGTGACGAACGAGTCGACCAGCTGGAGCTCCTTGCGATTGCACCGTAGTGCGATGCGCGCGTCCTCGGTGGCTTCCTGGGAAGGCATGCTTGCCCGAAGGCGAGCAGACTTCCCCTCCGGAGCGTTGTCGAACACAGCCAAGAACAGCCAAGCGGACTTCTGCTACTTAAACAAACGCACCCCTCTTCGGCGGCAATTTCCGGGCATCGGAACCGGGCCAGTTCTTGAGGTGTCGAACAGCGATCGCGGTAGGTCGAACAGGGGAATGTGGTGCGACCCCCTGAGTATAACAGGTCTAGAATAGGGGGTTTCGAAACGGCCCACCTCGATCTCCGCGTCTTCGTCGGGCCCAAGGGCGAAGCCACCGGGCGCGGGCGGGTTCCGGCACGACCCCGTTCGCAAGGTGCGTCCGATTTCAGGATTTCGGGCTCCGGGGCTGTTTCCGGGCCGTTCGTGGGGTCATGCGTCGGTCGGAATGCGAAAGGTCGCTCTGGCGTGAGCCGATGTGGCATTATGCGCATCGGTGCGTATAACGGCGAATGACGAATGATGGTTCGTCAATCGCCGGTACATCTACCATCTTGTTTTAAATACTGGACCTTTGCCATAGGGACCCTTGCGGGTCAGACGACCCACGGAGAACAAACGAATGAACGTCTGGGGAATGAATGCGCGAAGCTGGAGAAAGGCGCGGAAGCGCGCGGTATCGCCGATCATCGCGACGATCTTGCTGGTCGCGATCACCGTCGTACTCGCGGCCGTGCTGTACGTCTTGATCTCGGGATTGACGCACGGGCCCGGCAACACGCCGATCGGGACTGCGTTCGCGATCGGTGCCCCGATCAGTGGTAGCTGCACCGCGGCCCAAGTGACGGCCAAGATCTGCGCCACCGCCGGTGACCAGATCTGGACGTTCACCATCGAGCAATCGACCATCACGCTCTCGAGCGTGCAGTTTGAGGTCAAGTCTCCTGGCGGTACCGCTCTGGGGAACACTCTCGCCGCGTCGTTCGCGATCCAGACGATCACGGGTACGGAAGTCGCTTCCTACGCGATCGCTGCGGCCGCGGGTCTCGCCATGACCGCGTCCTGGTCGCACTTCGCCGGTTCCAACACGGGGTCCACCCCGATCACGACGACGATGTCCTTCGTTGTCGACACGGGTGTCACCACCGCCAACTGGACACCGGGCGCGGGCAACACGGTCATCGGTCTGGGAGTCGGGTCCTTCTCGGGCACGACCTCGCCGGTCACCCTTCCGTAGAACCCAGCCAGCGCGACACAGGCTAACCCTTTCCTTTCCCTTTTTTCCGGCCGGCATCTGGGTTCCCGCGGGGGCGGCATGTCACAACCGAGGCACGATTCCGATACGCCTCGCGCGAACGTCTAAATACGCCGAGCCGGCCTTCCATCGTACGTGAATCCCTCTGCCCACCCACTTTTGGACCGCAAGGCCCGGGCGACCCGTTCGTTGTCTTGGCGGACGTCCCAGCGACGCTCCCGGAACCGACGGTTGAATCGGGGAGGTCGAGGGGTCTCGGACGTCGTGGCCACCATCCTGCTGCTGGCCCTCACCGTGGTTCTCTTCTCCTCGATCTTCGCGTTCGTGACCAGCTTTCCCTCGCCGCCGGCCCAGAACACGAGCCAGTTCTCGGCGAACCTCGTCCTCACGAAGAATCTGAGCTACGTTCAAGGGATCCAGTTGACACACCTTGCGGGGCCGGCGATCCCGGGCTCCTCGCTCGTCTACTTCAAATCCGCCACGCATCCCCAAGCCCCCGAATTTGCCAATCCGATCGCGGCCTCGGTGGGTCTCGGAGGGGCGACCACGTGGAACCTCGGCCAGATATTCAACTACAGCTTCCCGGCGGCCCAACAGCCGATCCTCCCCGACAACATCACGGTCCTGATCGTCGCCACCGATCAACTCGTCTTCTCGACCGTCCTACCGGGCCAGACCATCAACATCCCGCCCAGCTTCCTCACCACGTCGACCTCCCCCGCCACCCCGGTGATCGGACAGGCGTTCACCGTCTACGCGACCGCCCTCGGGAGCCTCGGCGGCGCGAGCGTCTACGTCAACCTCGCCAACATCCCGGGGCTGGGGGGCGTCTACCTTACCCCCCAAAAGATGACCTACCTCTCCGCGACCAACCAATGGTCGTTCACCGTTCCCAATGGTCTTACAACCACGAACGGGACCTACTTCGCGTTCGTGAATGTGACGGGCTCACTCGGTCAAACGGCCACGGCGGCCGTGACGGTCCCCATCGTCGTATCGGGCGGCTCCAACGGCGCCAGCCTCGTCTCGGTGGCGGTCGTGATGACTCCGCAGCCCCCCACGTTGCCCGCGACCAGCGCCTACTTCGCGGCGGTGGTCACGTATACCGGCGGGGCCTCCAATGTCCCCCTCGCGGTGAAGTTCTGGGCCAACCAGACCCCCGGGAGCTCTCCGGCCGGGAAGTTCCCGATCTCCACGCAGACGTTCGGGACCGCCTCGGGCCTGACGATCAGCGGTCCCTCGACCGTGACCGTCTACTCCAGCTCTCCGCTCACCTACAGTAACTGGGTGTTCAATTCGTCCGTGGTCGTCCAGGCGTCCGCCACCCTCACGGGGATCGCGAGCCGGAACGGTACGACCGCCTTCACCACGGCGAACCTCGTCCAGGGTGTGGTGTTCTCCACCAAAGGGCTGACCACCTTCGCCCACAGCTGCACGACCACCTGTCCGTTCCTGAACGTCACCGTGTGGGACAACTGGTCGACCGCCGTCACCTTCAGCGGGACGGTCTGGGCGAACTGGACCGGCAACTCCAAATCGTTCACGATCGCCTCGACCGCCTGCCCCGCTTCGAGCTCGGTGACCATCTCACCGCCCGGGGTCCACACTCGTTGGAAACCCACCGCCGCCGGAACGTACACTCTGACGGTCGAGCTCGTGGTCCAGGCCAGCGGGATCACGGTCGGATACATCTTCGACACGTTCGGCCCGATCGTCGTTACCTGAGCCCGGCCCGTCACTCCGGGGAAGGAACGCTCGCTGTTCCCGATCGGTCAGAAGTTCCGCCGGTTCCGCATCCGACCCCCCCGCCCGAGGGTCCCGCCGCGCCGGAGGAGCGCTATTTCGGGGTCGAATCTGAGGGGAGCGGAGCGTTCGCCGGTGGGTTGGTGATGGCGGTCCCGCACTTCCAACACGTGGTCTCGTTCGCGTAGACGACCGCCCCGCAGTTCGGGCAGTTCATCTCGGGCCGCCGGGGGGCGGCGGCGGGCCGTTTCGCCAGGGTCGCCGGCGAATCGGTGCTGCGGACTCCGGGGCCGGGGTCCCCGGGCGCATCCGTGGGAGTGGGTCCCGCGGCCCGGTTGATCATGTCCGCGCGGGAGCTCTTCCGACGTGTGATGTAGCCGTAGACGAGGAGGACGACGAAGTACGGTACCCCGAGATAGATGAGGTCGTTGAGGTAGACCGTGAGCAGGAGCTGGCTGTAGGTCGAGACGAAGTCCCCCGTCACGGGGCCCTCGATGCCGTTGTAGACCGGGTCACCGGCGAGGAGGATGAAATTGAACGACTGGTTCGTCCCCGGCTGCTGCGAGAGGTTCCGGATGAACAGCCCCATCTGCCAAGCCCAGATCGAGTCCGACGGGAACGTGAAGTGGAACGTCATCGTCACGGGGGCGGTCTGGTTGGGGAGGAAGCTGTCGTTGAGGGCCCAGAACGGGTATCCGGCCGCACAGTTCGGGTCGTTGGTCGCCGTGGCCCCCGGGCACGTAGAGAGGTAGAGAACGATCCAATAGGGGGTGGAATTCCCTTTCGGGATGAAGCTCGGTACGACATTTACGGTCCAGGTGAAGTTGGTGGAGGTAGTGCCCAGGTAGGGGGTCACCGAGGCGTTCTGGAGGATCGAGCCGCTGGTCCCGGGGAGCACGGGGGAGTCGACCAGCGGGATGGGGGTTCGGACGTCCTGGGTGATGATGATGGTCGCCAACGGGGCCACCAAGAGGAGAATGACGAGCCCGAAGATGGCCAGCGTTCGAAGGCGCTTCACCCCGAGCCAGATCGGGACCGCGAGGCCGACGAGGAGGATGACCGGGATCGCGAGGAGGGTGGAGAGGTAGACGTAGGTCGCGAACGTCACGAGGATCGCGAACGCCAACAGGGCGGCGCGGCCGATCGGACGCTGAACGAAACCCCTTAAACCGCCGAGCTGCTGCACAGGATGCGGAGGCAGACCGGCCTCTCCTTATTATGGAAACCCCCACGTATCGCACGCCGGGCGAGAATCTTCCGGTCGCGCTCATCATCCTCGACGGACTGGGCGATCGTCCGAACCCCGCCACGGGAAACCGCAGCCCGGTCGATGCGGCCTCCACCCCCCACCTGGACCAACTCACGAGCGCCGGAGCGATGGGCTCCGTGGTCGTCGTCGGCCCCGGGATCGCGCCAGAATCCGACGCGGGCGTCTTCGCGTTGCTGGGATACGATCCGGTGCACGACTCGCCCGGGCGGGGGGTCTTGGAGGCCCTGGGCGTGGACCTACCGTTGGGCCCCCACGACGTGGCGCTCCGCCTCAATTTTGCCACCACCGACGGGGAGGGTCTCATCTTGGACTCCCGTGTCGGCCGCTCCCTCGCGACCCACGAGTCCGAGGAGCTGGCCCGGGCCCTGAGCTCCGCCGACCTCGTCGCCGACGAAGGAGTCGGCGCCGAGGTGCGGGCGACCGTTGGGCACCGGGGGGTCCTCTGGCTCCGAGCGACCTCCGGAGGCCCGCTGTCAGCCAACATCTCCAATGCCGACCCGTTCTACCAGAAGACGGGCGGGATGGGGCAGGCCCGTCAACCGGAGACCCCCCGCATCCTTCCGGTCGAGCCGCTCGACCCCTCCCCCGCCGCGGTCCGGACGGCTCGAGTGCTGAACCTCTTCCTCTCCCGTGTCGGCCCCGTCCTCGCCGGCCACCGAGTGAACGCCCGCCGGGCACTCTCCGGAAAACGGATCGCCAACGCCCTTCTCGTCCGAAACGCGGGCCAGCTTCCGTCTCCGCCGCCGGTCCCGTTCTCGACCAAGTGGGGGATTCACGGAGCGTCCTTGACCGAGATGCCGGTCGAGAAGGGGATCGCGAAGGTCCTCGTTCTCGAGGACCGCTATGTAGGCCCGATGGGACCCGACCGCGACGCCGGATATCTGGAACGGGCCCGGATCGCTCGGGAACTGCTGGGAAGATTCCCGTTCACGTACGTCCACCTGAAGGGGCCCGACGAGCCCGGACATGACGGCGACGCGGTCCGGAAGAAAGAGGTGGTGGAGGCGATCGACCGCTCGTTCTTCGGCCCTTTCTTGGCCGGCCTCGACCTCACCCGGGTGCGGATCGCCGTCACGGCGGATCAC